>NC_013960.1:3778080-4079427 GCF_000024725.1 Nitrosococcus halophilus Nc 4
AAAATCCGCTCTGGGTGACTTTTTCTATTCAAGCGCTACTGATATCATTCATATATCGATTAGCTATTTGATAAACAGACATAAATTATCTAATTTTTTATAAATAATCCTCAAATAATAGCCTAAGACACCTAACCCCGGAGGCACGCCATGAAAGATAAAGGGCTGAAGGACGGACGCAAGATTCCCGATGAGGTGATGGAGCATTTTCGTCGCCGTGCGGTGCACCTCGATCCGAGTCCAGGGGCATAGTCCGGAAACCGTTGATATTGCTGGTGGACCGGGCCACCTTTCATCAGTCCCCACAGGTCCGTAATTTCGTTCGCGCTCATCGTCCCCAGCTGCGGGTGTTCTTCTTGCCCAAGAAAGCGCCCGAACTCAATCCCGATGAACCGGCGTGGAATGAGCTTAAAAATAACCACCTGGGAAAACAACCGGTCAAAAACAAAACCGATCTCAAAAAACGTCTTGAAGCGGCCTTAAACTCGTTACAGCGCCAGACAGAGCGTATCTGCTCTTTTTTTCAATTACCGGAAGCGCAATATGCGGCTGAATAATATCCGGATATCAATTTACAGAACGATATATAGGAATGAGGAGGCTCCCATGAGATGGCGATCTATAATTCTAAGTATTGTAAGCTTTATCTTCGCAGACTGCGACTTGGGATGGCCGACCACGACGTAGGAGCAACGCGCAGTACCCTCTCCTGGTCCGATTGCGGCGAGTCGATTCCCTGGGCCACCTACTGGGGCCCCTCACAGAGCGGTCCGCTGAGTACTTTTGTTGACAACAACCCATGTGTTCAGATTGCGGACGGGACGCATGTTTTCAGCGGAACACAACTTATGCAGAACACGTCCCACGGCTTTCTGTATGTGCGAGGAAATGGTAGCAACACAGTCCTCAAGGCAAACGAGAGCATGCACTGCCCTTACTATCCATCGAGCAGCAGTTGCTTCCGCAGGCTGTTGAAAGTCGACAGCTCGAATGTAAAAATCGAAAATCTGAAGATCAATGGGGATGCATACCTCAGCAACGGCACGATGCGTGACGGACTAGCAGGCGGCATCACAATTCTTAAAGGGACAAGTAACCATAACAACGTCGTCAACAACGTAATTTTCCGGAACCTTGTATGCGTCGGTGTGCAGCTAGGGGGGAATGGAAACTCGGTCAAGAACAGCAATTTCGCCTACATCGGCGGCTATTGCCCGGACAGTGACAATCCCAATTGGTTCGGCGTAGGGGCGGGTATATATGCCGCTGGCTGGGGTGGCCTTGCCTCATGGAACGTCGCGATTCGGGACAACAGCTTCCAAAACCTCCAAGGGACGCCGATCGACGTCGCCAAGGTGGATTACGGAGCGATCACAGGGAACTTTATCAAGAATACAAAGGGAATTGCCGGGATGATGCTGTTCGGAAACCGGTATTTCAATGTGTTGAACAACACGGTGGACAACGCGGGAGGCGAGTTCAACCAGCCTGCGTATGATTCGCATCCGGATTGCTACATCGAATCCGACAACGAAGAAACCGCGATCCGTATTTGCTCGGACGGCAGTTCCAATAAATCCGTTGACATGACTGTGAAGAACAATACGATCAAAAATAGCGACTACGGCATCGTGCTTATCGGCAGTTCCGGTCGCGAGCCGGATGACAGCACCATCGAAGGGAATGACCTTTGGAACAACCCAGTCGGCAATCGGTGCATGGATGACCGGTCGCCCGGGGCCAATACCTGGAGCCAGTCTTCCTGCAACGTCCTTTACTTCTAGGCGACCTCGAACAACGAGAATCACCTCTAGTTGGATATCGCCCGGGCCAACGGCTCTCGGAGCATGGTAATTAATGCAAGGCGTTGATCAAGAAGTTGTTGAAGGCCCCAGAAATGTCCGGCGAATAGTCTGTATTCTTGCAGTTCATGGGCGGGAATCTGCAAAAGCTCTGCTTGGACCTGGGCCGGACAAATTTTGCCCCCAGGAAAATACTGGGCCAAGTAGTATTGAAAACTCGTTCCCGCCGTCTTGGGTATATGTAGAAAATAAACAACCTCATCGCCCATCAAGTGATCCATGGCTTTCCCGTCTTTGCAAAGCTATTTAAGTATCTCAGTAAAAATTTTGAAGTATTCCCGGAGCGAGCCGCTGGTGTGGAGCCGGGGGACAGGGAAATCCCCGCAAAGCCTTTTTTCAGGGAGGAAAAACGGGTTTGCGGAACACCACCGGCCCGCCCCTAAACACCTCATATTTTATGCATAGGTACTTATTAATCTCGTTCTTCAGAATAGTGTACAAATCCTCGGCAATCCCCAACATCCCCCACCCTACTGGCTGTTTTTTTCCTGCACAAACGCCTCATAGGCAGCCACCACCTCGTTGACTTCTCCTTCCATCCGGGTCTTCCCCTGCTCGACCCAAACGGCCCGGTTGCATAGCTTGCGAATAGCCGCCACGCTGTGGGAGACCAAAACGATGGTTTTGTCCGATGCAATCTTGCGCTCTATCTCGGCCCGGGACTTGCGCTGGAAATCGGCATCGCCGACCCCCAACACTTCGTCGATGAGCAGAATATCCGGCTCCAGGTGGAAGGCCACCGAAAATCCGAGGCGGGCCCGCATGCCGGCGGAATAAGTATGCAAAGGATAATCAATAAATGACTCCAGTTCCGCGAAGGCGATAATCTCGCCCAGCTTCTCCTCCACCTGCTTGCGCCGGAATCCCAACAGCAAACCGCTGACGATGGCGTTGTCGCGCCCACTGAGATTGGGATCGAAACCCAGCCTCAATGACAATAGGGCCACGGAATGCCCAGGATTGATAATTTTCCCCTTATCCGGGCGGATGATGCCGCCAAGCACCTTCAACAGGGTGCTTTTTCCTGCCCCATTGCTGCCGATTACCCCCAGGGATTCCCCTTGATACAGGTCGAAAGAGACATCACGCAGGGCCTCGAATCGGTTTTGTCTTAGAAACCCGGTCCTGCGGCGGTAGGTGACGCCGACGCCCCTGACCGAGAGCACCACCCCGTCTGCCACCTTCAATGGCCTCATGCTTCGACGATCCTGGGGTAGAGATGACTGAAACGCTGGATCAAAAGCTGGGCGCCGTAGACGCCCGCCAGGGCGAATAAGCCCACTTTAAAGAGGGCGGCCCAATCCGGCCAGACGCCGTCCATGAGGATGTCCCGGTAGGCTTCGATGAGGTTGGCCACGGGATTGAGGTAAAAATAGGTTTGATACTGCTCAGGGATGGAAGCCCCGGCGTAAAAAATACCGGAAAGAAAAAAAACCAATTGCAGCAGGGCATCGATGAGAAACTTAAGGTCCGGCACGAAGGGAACAATGGCCGCCGTCAGATAAGTGAAGGTCGTGAGCAGCAGCAACTGCACCAATATGACGCAGGGTAGCGCCAGATAGCTGGGGCTGATATCAAATCCGTAGAGCCAGAGAAAAATAAGCAACAGGACAAAGACGAACCCGAACTTCACCAAGTCCATCACCATTTCGATGGTGGGAAAGATTTCCTTGGGCAGATCCACCTGGGTCATCAGCCGGCCATTACCATGGATGGCGTTCATGCCATGTTTGATCGAACCGGCAAACCACTGCCAAACCACCAAGCCCACCAATAGGAAAGCCACGAAGTCTTCCGTGCCGCGCTGAATGAGCAAACCGAAAACGACGTAATATACCGACATGGAAAGGAGGGGCTCGAGGACCCACCAGAGAAAGCTAAGGTAAGTGCGCGACGCTTCGGCTCGCAGCCCAGTGAAGGCCTTAAACAAGACGAGTTCTCGATAACGTGGCTGAAGGACGGTGATTCCAAGCATCTTTTTTTCGATTCGATTTACAATTTCAGTTCACACATAAGCCAAAAGGAAATAAGGGTTTTCGTTGCGCTCTACCCCTACTGCAACCTGAAGCTAATCTGCACACCTTACAAAACTCCCGCTCAAGAAGGGGTGGAGGCGCGTAGCGAAACCCATCGCTGCTTGTTAATGCTCCTAAAATAAAATATTTAGCCGCGAATTAACGCCTATGAACGCCAATATTTCAATAGTTTAAAAACAGGCAAGCGTTGGCCCGTCAGAAAATCATCCCAGGCAATGTTTTATAAGCGTTTATTCGCGTGCATTGGCGGCTAAAAATCGAATCTAGATTGTTCCTCGTCGCTATTTCTTTGTCCTTGTCGGTAGGTTCTAGCGTAGAGCCGTAAAAGGAACGAAGCGAAACCCGCCACCGCTACCTATGGAGGTTTTCCAACAGTCTCTTAGCCACACGAAACCGACCGCGTTCTTCAGGTCTCGGTACGCTATAGCAGGCCCCGTCCATTGGCTCGACCCTTTTCCTGCCAGGTAGACGCCGCAACACCGACCCGCTCGCCAATAGGGTGGGTTCGGGGAGGGTTGTGGGGACGACGGTTTGCCGACCTGTCAACGCATCCCGATAGGCCGTCATCAATGCGGAAAATAGCCGTAAACGCCGGCGCAGAAGATAAACCAGGGATTTGCCCAAAAAACGCAATGTGGCCGCCATGGGCAGAAGCTTCGGGTGGTGTTTTCTCGTATACAGAAGCGTGCTCAGGTTTTCATAATAGTTGCTCCGCCATGACTCTTTCCGGTTGACCGATGACCTCCCGCCAGTGCTTACCCCGCCCTTATGGTAAACCAGGCTCTGTTGACACCAACGGAGAGCGTACCCTCTAGCGCGGGCCCTGCGGGCCAAGTCCGTTTCCTCGTAATAAAGGAAAAAACGCTCGTCGAATAAACCGACCTTTCTCAACATCTCGGCGCGGCAGAACAGGGCGGCCCCACCGATATAATCCAAAGGGACATCCGCCTCCCCGGCCAGCACCTCGTTTAAGCTCCGGCCGCCCCCAACGGGATTCATGAGGGTGGTCAGGGGCTGATAACGGCACCCCCCGGCCATTTGCACCCGGTCGCGGCGATAGTAATCCACTATTGTACTGCCAAAGACTCCCACATGGGAATTCTGCTGGGCGCACGCCAACAATGCGTCCAGGGCATGGGGGTGGACCAGGACGTCATTGTTGAGAATCCAAACGAACTCGCACTGTTCTCGCCCCAGGGCGCAGCGGATGCCCACGTTGTTGCCCCCTGAATAGCCCCGGTTGGCGCCGGTTTGCACCAGCAGAAAATCCCACTCCGAGGAGGGTTCGCTATCCCCCAACAGCCGCGCTAGAGAGTCGGTTTGGAGGTGGAAATGGCGCCCGGCCCAGGCTCTAATCCGGTCGATGGAATCATCCGAAGAGGCGTTGTCACAGACCACCAGGGCCAGTTGACGCTTCTGGATCAAGGGCAGCAGGGAGTCTAAACATTCCAGGGTATGGTCGGGCCGGTTCCAGTTGAGAACGACGGCGCACACGCTGGGCGCTGTCTTTTCAAGGGCTGGCATCCTCCGCCGGACTGAAAACCCACTGTCTAGCGCCTTCATCGCAAGCATGCCGGGATTAACTTTACTCCCACGCGGCAGGGTTTGCCGCCGCTTTCCGTGCGGATTCCTCCAATGAGGGCAAAACTGCCGTCGGCAGGGTGCCCAGATAAATAGGTCTCTTTTTAGGCGGCGCGAAATCCACCCCCCGCAATTCTTTATACTGGGCGCGCCAGGATTGGATGTTCTGCTGCCATTGGGCTTCTCCGGAATTGGTGGCAATGCCCCCATGGATCTGATGAAAGACTCCTTCACCGAGCAGAGTCACCAACTCCGCCTTATCCCGCAGCACCGCCCGGCGATAAAAATCCAGATTGACCAGCCCCCCTCCCGCCAAATCAAACCGCTCATCATAGCCGCCGAGATTCCAAAAGCTTTCCCTGCGCAGAAAGATGGCGTTGCTTTCCCCCATGGGCAAGAACCATCCGTCTTGGCAAGAAGCGGCGAGCACGGCAATCTCGAACAATCGGTAACCCTCCTGGGGAAAACCGATTCCCGCCAATAAGGCATCCTCCTTGCCCTGATTATATCCTTCGGCGACGGAGTAGTTTTGCAATTGAGGCCCCAAATGCCATCCCAGCACCGAGACGGTGGGATCGTCAAATATCCGGAAAGCCCCGGAAGCCCAGCGCACCAGGCCGGGGGAAGCAATTCTGGCCCCGTCAATCATCAAGCAGACAATAGCGCCCCGGGAGTTCTTCACCCCCTGATTTAACCCATAGGCGGGTGAGGGGGGCGCATTTTCCAAGTATAGATAGCGAAAATTGTCGCCGTGGGCCTCCACCCGCTCCCTCCCGAAGGGAGGACGGGAGCCGTTGTCGACCACCACCACTTCGTAATTGACGCCGTCGGCGCCAAGCTGATAGCGCCGGCTCAGGGACTGCAAAGTCCTGGGCAGTTCCCTGTCCATATTGTAGGTGATGACAATAAAAGACAGGTCTACCGGCTTTCGGAAGAATCCCAACAATGCCAACCTCCTTCCGTAGGATTTGCCGAGAGACTTACTTACCGCGCCGCTGGTTGCGGTAAAAATTCGGCGGACGGCCGGCCTTGCGCATGGCAAAACGATGGCCGGTCAGGATCACCTCGTCCGGGACCGTGTCCACCCCCAAGGCGGCGATGGCCTCGATACGCTGGACATCCTTTGCCGCCACGAACCAGGTCTGCAAGGTATGGGGCCAATCCAACTTGCGGCAACACAAACCGGCTTCGGAACAAGCGGCCACGATCGTCGACCAACTAAAATGATTGAGCCCCGGATAAACCCACTCGTCACCCACTATCAAATCCTCCTCCCGCTCCACGAAGGTGGCGACCAGCAGACCGTCCTGCTTGAGGACGCGGCCCGCTGAACGAAGGCACTGGCGCAATAGAGGGGGGCCGGTATGACTGAAAATGGACTGGGCCAGGATGAAATCGAAATCGGTATGGAAAACCCCCAGATCGAAATCGTCGTTGTAGGCGAATTGCGGTCGCTTGAGCGCCACCAGATCCCGGCCGATCTCCTGGTTGATGCCCTCCTCCACCAACCAGCGGTTCGGCTCAATGCCAAAATAGCGCGAGGGTTGGAGATAGGGAATGAACAACCGCCCGCCACGGAGGGAGCCGCAACCCACATCCAGCAAATAATGGGATTCCCGCAACCCCAGCAGGCCCAGGAGGCTGAACTGCAAGGCTGAAATCAGATCATAGTGCTCCACCCGGCCCACATAGGCGCGATAGTTTTCGTCGCCCGGCTTCAACTCCGGGGACGGGGGCGCCGATACCGGCTGGGAGGCTTGCCCACCGGCTTTGGAACGGGCCGCCTCGTATTCCCAATCATTCAATAGGGTCGCGCTGGCCCGACGAATCCAGGGCATGGCTTCCCGCCGGGGATAGCCCACCAACAAGGGCAGCCGAGAAGATTGGCGAAAATCCTCGCCCCGTATCCGCCGATACTGCTCCCGGTAGCGGGCCATTTCATCGGGAATTTGCGCCGCCGGCCGATTGGCCATGGTGCCGCCATGAATCTGGTGGAAGGTCGCCTCGCCCAGCAAGGTGATGAGGGTCGAGCCCTTCAGATCACTGGCGCGGCGATAAAAATCCAGATTGACCAGCCCCCCGCCCGGCAGATCGAAGCGCTCGTCGTAGCCCTCCAATTCATCGAACATCGCCCGTGGCAGGAACAACAGATTGCTTTCCGCAAGCCTCCCCAACCAGGCGCCCCGGCTGGAACCTCCCAAAGCGCTGATATCAAACAGCCGGTAGCCGTTCCGGCGCCATCCGCTGCGCTCCAGCAGGGCGTCTTCCTCGGCCTGGCAGTACCCCTGGGCCGGTGAACGGGTCTGGATATCGGGCCCCAGGTGGAAGCCCACCGTCCCCACCACCGGACGATCGAAGCGATCCAGACACGCCAACGCCATCTGCACCACTCCCGGCGTACTCATGCGCGCGCCGTCGATGAGAATGCCCACCGTCGGCGACAGAGAGGCGGCCACGCCCCGATTAATGGCCGCTGCCGGGGACGGCGGCCCATCGTCAATGCGGATATGGCGGAAATTCCCCCCCAAACTTTCACTTACCGCCCTATCCAGGGGAGGGTTTGAGCCGTTATCCACGGCGATCACCTCGTAATCCCCTTCACTGACCCCTCGCTGATAACCTGCCGATAGGGAATAGAGGGTACGCGGCGCCTCACGCGCCATATTATAGAAAACCCCGATAATGGACAGGCGCGGCCGCACTGTTTTCCCGGTCGGCGAGGCGCTCATGAAGCTATCTCCCACAGAGTCTCATACAGGGCCCGCACCTCAGCGGGCAGTTCCCTCTCCATCCGCCCATGATGGCGCCGTAAAGCGGAGGTGAAGAAGGACGATCCCCGAGGGGGGTCGGCAAGTCCTAGCTTCCCAGCGATCTTGGCCAGCCGCTCGGCGTATTGCGGGGGCTCCCAATCGAAACAAATAATGGGAAAACGAAAGCGTTCCCAATAGGCGAGCAGTCGCCGATTATAGGCCAGCCACAAAGCGTAAGCCTTCTCCGGGGCAAACTTGTTGCGCTGGAGCAAGGACTCGGCCACTGCGGTCGGATGGCGGAAGGTGCCCACGCAACTGGGCATCGGCAGGGCTTCCAACCACCCCTCCAGGGTCAACAAGGTGCGCGGTTCCTTGAAGCCCCAAATATCGTGGGTAGGATAGGCGGCGATAATCCCATCGCGGCGCCGCCTTTGAGATTCATCCCAGCGCACTGCCGCCGGAGGCCTATCCCAGGCGCCGCCATTGGCCCGGAGCACTTCGTCGTTAAGATCCATAATGGCCCGGTTTTCCCGGTTGCCGCGGGCGTTGTGGGGCGCCTTGGTATTCACCGGCCCCAGATACAGCCCCGCTTCTTCCAGGCAGCCGGCCAGGCAACTGGTGCCGCTGCGATGCATTCCCAACACCACGACTGCCTTCGATGGACTCATGGCGCTACGCCGTGCGGGTAAACATCAACATGGACTGGCCGCGGGGATGTCCCCAGTCGCCGATGAACTCGAAACGCCATGGCAACCCGTCGATACAGTAGCTGAAATCTGCGAGCCGGTAATGGTACGGATCGTCGGCGGGGTAAGTCGTAAATTTGCCCTGGGGATGGGTAAAGGCATCCGCCCAGTCGCTGCCTTCTGGGCAGATGAAGGCAGTCGCGTAGAAGGTACCGCCAGGCTTCATAGCCTCGGCCAGCCGCGTCAGACACAGCCGGATATGATTCATCGGCAAATGGGTGAACAAGGACTGGGCCAACGCCATATCGAAATGCACCCCAAAGTGGGCAGCACGGAAGCCGTCGTCGCAGAACAGATTTTCCTTCGGCAGCTTATTGTCCAACCCCTGGGGCACTAATTCTTTCTGGTAGCCCGCATCCATCAATTCCTGGGAAATGTCGATACCATAATAGTGGCCCGGCTGGAGATATTCGATCAGGTGTACGCCGCCTCGAAAACAACCACAGCCCATATCCAAAAGGCGCATTTCCGGCTTCAGGCCCTGCTGCAAGAGAAAGTCCCGTTGCAGGCGGCCGATCTCCTCCCACAGCCCACCGACCAGGCCGCGATGCCGGCCCGCCTTCACCTGAGCGAGGGTCCTGCCCAGATCGTAATATTTATTCACCCCAGATAGCGGTTGTTCACCGGGTCTGGACGAACCACCACTGGCCATCCTGTTTCTCCCACAGCTCGTCCCAGGTGCCGACGGGCTCGGCGGCGTTGAGGCCGGTGACGGTCCCGGCGGTGTCGAAATGCTGCTGCACCACCACGGTGGCCCGCGATGGATCCTCAAAGGCAAAGATGACTTGGCGAACCTTGACCTCTTTTCGAGGCGCCAACACCTCATAATGGTTCCGCAGCCGCTTCACGCTCCAGTTGCCGCGCTGGGTTGGCGCGAAGAATTCTCGGGCCGCCTCGTAATCGCCGGCCAAGATCACCTCCCAGCGCGCCAGCACCCGCTGCCGGAGCAAGGCTTCCTCCGCCGCCAGATCCTGGGCGCGCGTGGAAGAACCGGCGCATCCCCCCAACCCGGCCCACAGCAGCAACACAATGGCGCCCGCGGTTATCCGCACAAAGGTTTTCTGCACCTTCCTCTCCCTTTTAAAATTTTCCCGTCACGCCCCCGAAGGAGCTCCCCGGCATCCGGATCAGCGGGGCTCCACATACCACCATTGCCCGTCCACCTTCATCCAGGTTTCCTCCACCCGGCTCACCCCCTCGATCATGGGGCCAAGCACGCCTGAACTCTCAAACTCCAGCAATAACCCGACCTTGGCCAGGGCAGGGTCATCCGGGTCAAAGCGGATATCCCGGATCTCGATGCCCTTGCGGCGAACCTGGGCGGCGTATTGATTCTGGAAATGCTCAAGGCTATGGGTGCGGCGATAAGCCGGCGTGGCAAACTCATAGACCCGCTCGAAATCCAGGGCCTGAATCGCCTCCCAGCGGGCATGGATCCGAGCGCGTAAAGCTTCCTCCTCGGTACGGACCCCACCTGGGTGGGCGCAGCCGCTGATCCACAGCACCGCCAGCAGGCATAAGCCGCCGAATATCCGGCTTGCGCCCCACCCTTGAAAATGATACCCAACTCGCTCCCCCATGGCCTCACTTCCCTTTTGGCTGTAATTCGTTGACCACTTGCTCCAGCACCTCGTAATTGATTTTCCTCGGATCGGGATAGGACTGACTGCGCTTTTGCTCCATGGCGCTGGCCCGCACTTCGGCGCGCACTTGCCGCATCAGCTTCCCCTTAACTTCCTCGAAGCTGAGCTGCCGCGACGGCTTCACCTCCAACAGTTTGATCAGATGCACGCCAAAGGGAGTCTCCACCGGCTTGCTGATATCGCCGGGCTTGGTTAAGGCGAAGGCGGCATCCTCGAAGGGTTTGACCAACCTGCCGTCCCGTTTGATCCAGCCGGGCAGTTCCCCGCCGTCTGGGGCCGTCCCTTTGTCCCGGCTGCGCTCCCGCGCCGCCGCCCCGAAATCCCCGCCGGCGAGCAACTCCCGGCGAAGCGCCGCAGCCCGCTCCCGCGCCGGTGGCCGCTCATCGCAGGGACAGTCTGCCGGCTCGGCCAGCAGAATGTGGGCCACCCGGCGCTTTTCGGCGGTGCGCAGCTTATCCTTGTGCAGACTATAACGCTCCCGGGCCAGGGCCTTCAAATCCCTATCGGAGGGCACGGCCGCCTCCCCGGCGACCTTCTTCATCAACGCCCTCGCCAGCACCTGGCGGCGCACGGCCCGAAGCTGGGCCGCCACCTTGGGATCCTCCGCCAAACCCAGGTCCTCGGCCTCGGCGGCAAGCACCCAATTAGAATGGAAATCCAGGGCCAGATCCCGCAGCCGTTCCCGATCCCCAGTCAGGCCTTGCCACTGCTTGGCTTCAACACCGCTCAAATGGCGGCGATAATCTTCCGCCGTCAAGCGCAATTGCGGCGAAACGCTCACCGCTTCGGGCGTCTCGGCGGCAACCGCCGAAGCCCCTACCGTCATCAAAAACAAAAGCCCATATCCGACCCACGCTAAAATCTGCATGCCGTTTAACCTGTGTCCCTCATGGTAGTGCGATCAAAAAAGGCGCCGGGGTGGCCGGCGCCTGTTGGTTCATGGCAGAAGCCATGACTCTCCGCCCGCGAGCGGAGAGTCATCCCGCCGTTTAGTTCTGCAACACCAAATTGTCGTTGTCCCGCAGGTAAGCGTGATCGGTGGAACTGGCGAAGTTGCGGGTCACGTCGCCGAAAGTCCGCTGCTTGAGCATGAAGCCGGTCACCGGCAGGCCCCGATGGTCAGCGACATTGGAGGGCAGCCCCCCCTGATCACCCTGCCCCGACAATTGCGGGTTGGTGGGGACCAGATCCAGCCGCATCCAACCGGCGGTGTTGCCCGGCGCCGGCAAGGTGGCGGTGCTCACGGTGGTGGGCAGGCCGTCGGTGTCCAGGAGGGGATAGATGGAATCCAGCGCGCTCTGGCCGTTGAAGGTAATCACGTTGGTCTCGTAGCAGAGCTGCTGGGATTCAACCACCGGCGGCGGCGCGGGGGAGACTACCACCTCCTCGGCATCCTCCTCGAAGGTGCGCTGCTCGGCCCGGTCGAAGACCGCGGTCTGCACCTCGTTACAGGCGGTCGCGCTGGTGCGATCGGTCTCAATGGTCTGCCCAAAGGCGTTGGCAAACGGAGCGTAGGGGATGTCGTCGCCTACGCCCAGGATCGTCTCCGGGCGGTTATGGGTATTAGCGGTATCCACAACCCCGCTGGGAATGATCGCCGACTGCACCCCCGGACCCTGGTTGCCGAACTTGGTCACACCATCGTTAGCACTCCCTTGGGTGAGCGTTTCCGAACCGTCCACGTAGAAGCCCTTGGTGGGCAGGGTCACAATCCAGTCCGTGGTCACCCCCAGGGCCGGATTGTTGGACCACTCGTTGACGATCCCGGAACGCTGGATGGTCAAACTCAGGGCATCCACCCCACGCAAGTTCTCAGGCGGATGCGCATTAGTGGTGTTCAGCGGCATGGCCATGATGGGCAGATTCAGGCCATCGTCCCACCAGTTGGCGGTCTGGGGAAAGGCGTCATTCAGGCTCGGCTCCAGGAAGTCGAAGGCGACCTGGGCGGTGATGAGATTCCGGCAACTGGCACCGGCATCGCTAGCGTCTGGCACCCAGTTGTCAATTTGTGAACGCTCGTCGCCCCGGGTGATGGTACAACCCACGTTGTCGGCAGGATCGATGATCGCATCGACAGCGGATGCGCCCGGATTATAGAAATTGGCCCAGGTGGTGGCGGTGTTGCCGGCCTCGACCCCCCGGGAGGGATTGAGCAGGGTGAAGTTGAACTTGAGGGCATTAATGGGTTCGCCGAACTGCCGCGCCGTGGCAAGGATATTGGCGCGACTAAAGGCGGTCTCAAGGGTAGCGCAGTCATGGCTTTCGATGACGTCCTCGATGGGATCCAGGGGCAACGGGAATGTACTGGGATCCTGAGCCGTCCCCATATCGGCATGGCCCATGACGATGAACTCCACATAACCTTCCCGCATCCGCTCGGCGGCTTCCGGCGTCAACCCGGTGGGATTGGCCAGGGTCGGGGTGGAGCCCGTGGGGCCCCCGTCGTCGTTGCGGGTTCCCGCCGGACCGAAAGCCAGGGGGCTCAGGGGAATTTCCGCCCCGCCGCCAACGGCGCTAGGAATGGTACAGGTCTTGAGGCCGTCGGCATTTTCTTGATCCGTGGCCACGAACACCGGACCACTGCCGTCGGAGGCTTCCTTGAGCACCCCGGTGAATACGTCGAAACTGGACAAGGCCACGTTGAAGTCCAACACGTCGCGGCTGTTGCGCCCTTCGTGAATACGGACCTTGACGATGATGGGCACGTTCTGGGTGTTGATCAGGTTGACGGTGGTCAGCCAGCCGTCCCGGACCGTGTAATAGGGCGCGATGGCCACTTCCCCGATCCCGTCGGTGGCGATGTTCACTGCTCCGGCCTGTGGCGCCAGCAGGGCACCGCCGACCGCTGCCGTAACAGCCAGGGCCGAGCGTTTGAGATTAAATAATTTCATGCTGAATCCCCCTTGCGAAAGAGTTTATTGTCTTTTCCATATTACAATTACAAATGATAACGATTAAGCGAATATCACGTCAGAAAAATTTCGGCGGCAACCAGCCGTATTGGGTGATTGCGCACAGCCGCCCACCCCGGTATTTCCTGCGAAGCGGACAATGAACATCACGGTAATCAACCCTTACTGATCCCTCTTATGAGCGATAACATTGCGGTGCTTTGATTTAGAACGTAACGTAGCAGTGACATGGTAGCGTGTCAACGACATTTTTCACTTAAAAACAATGAGCAGCAAAGAAAATAACATTTTTTACTCTAAAAGCTAATGCCCACCTAAAGGGGTAAGGTGTAAAAATTATAGACAAGCAATCCCACGAATGCGAAATTCAATATCGTTTTTATCCACACCGCTGTAAAAATCAAACACTAAAACGGCAATGATGGGGTAAAACTTTAACCTTTTGGATGCCTCTAGAGAGAACAAGCTGGGTCCGTAACGGCTAGGTGCTTGTCGCCACGAATAAAAATAGGCGCGGCGAGTCCTGCCGGAAAACATTCGAGGCGGGAGGGGATGATGGCCCCTGGAATATCCCCCCCCCAGGGCGGCGGATGCCGCCGCAGGGTCTTTTGGTCATCAAATCCGCCAGGGGTTCCGGCTAGAGTCTCCTCGCCAAGACTGGCATAATTGCTTCTATCGTTCTTGCTCCGGCAAGAGAATGTCTATTTTTTAACCGTAACTTTAGAATATTCATTGGCCATGCTGATTTTTGAATCCTCACGTCCCGGTCGTCATCCTCGCACCCAAGCCCCCAAGGCGGCTGTCCCCACCGATTTACCGGCGCAATTTCTGCGGCAGCAGCCCCCGGCATTGCCCGAGGTCTCCGAATTGGATGTGGTGCGCCACTACACCCGCTTGTCCCAGAAAAACTTTTCCATCGACACCCATTTTTATCCCCTCGGCTCCTGCACCATGAAATATAACCCCCGGGCCTGCCACACCCTGGCCAGCCTACCGGGTTTCCTGGAGCGGCACCCGGCGACGCCGGAAGCCATGAGCCAAGGCTTTCTGGCCTGCCTCTATGAGCTGCAAACAATCCTCGCCAAGATGACGGGGATGCAGACCATGAGCCTGGCGCCCATGGCGGGGGCCCAAGGGGAGTTTAGCGGGGTCGCCATGATCCGCGCCTACCACCAGGCCCGGGGCGACCACGAACGGCGTGAGATGCTGGTCCCCGATGCCGCCCACGGGACCAACCCCGCCACCGCCACCATGTGCGGTTTCCGGGTGCGGGAAATCCCCACCAATCCGGAGGGAGACGTGGATCTGGAGGCCCTGCGCAGCGCCTTGGGCCCTCAAACGGCGGGCATCATGCTCACCAACCCCTCTACCCTGGGGATATTCGACCGCAACATTGAAGCGGTTGCCGAGAGCGTCCATGAGGCGGGGGGGCTGCTTTACTATGATGGGGCCAATCTGAACGCCATCCTCGGCAAGGTCAAGCCGGGAGATATGGGGTTCGATGTCATCCATCTTAATCTCCATAAAACCTTCGCCACCCCCCATGGCAGTGGCGGCCCGGGCGCCGGCCCCGTTGGGGTAGGCGATAAACTGTTGCCTTTCCTCCCCGTTCCCCGGGTGGAGCGAGGCGAGGATGGCAGCTTCCATTGGCTGACCGAAGAAGACTGCCCCCAAACCATCGGTCCCCTCTCCGCTTGGATGGGTAACGCGGGCGTCCTGCTGCGGGCCTATATTTATGTGCGCTTGCTGGGCCTGGAAGGGATGAAGCGGGTCGCGGATTTCTCCGCCCTCAACGCCAATTACCTGGCCAAACGCATGGCCGAAGCCGGTTTCGATCTGGCTTACCCGGAGCGTCGCGCCGGCCATGAATTCGTGGTGACCCTCAAACGCCAAGCCAAGGAACAGGGAGTGACCGCCACGGATTTCGCCAAGCGCCTGCTGGATTTGGGGTTTCACGCCCCCACCATTTATTTCCCCCTCTTGGTCCCGGAATGCCTGCTCATCGAACCGGCGGAGACCGAAAGCAAGCAAACCCTCGATGCTTTCGTGGCGGCCATGGCGCAGATTGCCAAAGAGGCCCAAGAGGATCCGGAGCAGCTCAAGGAGGCCCCCCGCAAGTTGCCGGTACGCCGCCTGGATGAAGTCAGGGCCGCGCGGGAGCTGGATCTGGTCTGGAAACCGGCCCCCCCATGACTAAGCAAATACATCCGAAAGATGAAGGCCTCCGCCATTTGTTTTTGGCGGCGGGCTACTCTTTCAAAGGCTTTCGGGCAGCCCTTAGCGAAACCGCCTTTCGCCAGGAATTGCTCCTATTGCTGGTGGGAGGACCCCTAGGCCTGTGGCTCGGTGAAACCGGAATAGAACGGGCCCTGCTGGTGGGCAGTTTATTATTGGTGCTGATTGTCGAATTGCTCAACACCGCGGTGGAGGCAGCAGTGGACCGGGTCGGCTACGAGCACCATACCCTTTCGGGGCGGGCCAAGGATTTAGGTTCCGCCGCCGTCTTCACCAGCCTGGCTTTGGCGGCTTTCGTGTGGTTTTCCATTCTCCTATAGTTGAGTCGTCGCCTAACTAGCTCTTCGCGTCCATCCATGGACTTGTCGAGCTAGTTGGTTGGCTCAACCAGCCTCAGCACGAGGAGACTGGACCCACAGAGACTCAACCAGGTCAATTCAACCCAAGCAAAACCATCAAGTTGGAGTTTCGCCATGACTGATTTCAATTTTGCTCCTACAAAACTTCATCAATCTGGAGAATTCGCGGTTCCTCGCGGTCCTCGACGAAGGGGTGACCTTGGTCTTGGGGTCTTTACCGCTCCTCGCGCTTTCACTTCGGGTGCTCCCCACCCTAGGCTCCGAGAGCAAGAAAATCATAGCGCCAATTCATGGCGAAACGCAAGTCATGCTGACCCTCACGCTCGATGCTCCGCAAGCTGCGCACTCTCGCTGGGGGGTCATTAAACATCCATGTTTAATTCCGAAGGGAAAAAAATGACAGCTTTAATTTGCGGTTCTTTTGCCTACGACACCATCATGGTGTTCCATGACCGATTTAAAAACCACATTCTCCCCGATAAGGTCCATATCCTCAATGTCTCCTTTCTGGTGCCGGAGTTACGGCGGGAGTTTGGCGGTTGCGCCGGCAATATTGCCTATAATTTAAACTTACTCCAAGGCGACCCTTTGCCCATGGGGACGGTAGGCGGCGACTTTGGCCCTTACCAAAAATGGCTGGACCAGGAGGGTATTTCCCGTCGGCATGTACGCCTGATTGAGGATACCTACACCGCCCAGGCTTTCATCACCACGGATATGGACGATAACCAGATCACCGCTTTTCACCCAGGGGCGATGAACTTCGCCCATGAGAATCGAGTTCAGGACGCGGAAGGGGTCAAGATGGGAATCGTCGCTCCCGATGGCCGGGAGGGGATGATTGAGCATGGGCGACAATTCCAGGAGGCCGGAATCCCCTTTATCTTCGATCCGGGACAAGGGCTGCCCATGTTCACCGGGGAGGAGTTGCTCACATTCACTGAGCAGGCCACCTGGATTACCCTCAATGATTACGAAGCCCAGTTGTTTCAGGAGCGGACCGGGCTTTCCACCGAGCAACTGGCCGAGCGGGTCGAGGCCTTGATCATTACCCGGGGGGCGGAAGGCTCCGCCATCCATACCCAGGGGCAATGCCTCCACATTCCCGCCGCCAAAGCCAAGACCCTGGCCGATCCCACCGGTTGCGGGGATGCCTACCGGGCCGGCTTGCTCTACGGCCTTTCCCAGCAAATGGACTGGGAGATGACGGGCCGCATTGCCTCCCTCATGGGCGCCATTAAAATCGAGCATCATGGCACCCAGAACCATCGCTTCGAACTCACGGAATTTTGGGATCGTTTCGAGGAAAACTTCGGCTATCGGCCTTGATCCGCCAAATGAGCCTTAAAAGCCTCCTGCTGGGTCAGGGGTGGCGAGCAAGTGTGGCCGCTACACACATAAGCGGTCACCCTGTCCCCCTCGGGGCGATATTCCTCCAATTGTCCCCATAAATCCCGGGCTCCCTTGGGAATCGCCAGGCTCACCCGCCGGGGCGCATACTCCCCGGTGGCGATGGCCCGCCAGGATCCCAAATTTTCCTCAGGGCCCCGCAAAATGACCATTTGGGGGGGATAGAGCCATTCCTCCAGGGTCTTGAGCAAGCTGCAATGGGCATGGGGGGTATGCTGAATGCTGGCCCAGCTGGCCTTTAGGGTGCGCTCTGCCGCCTTCAAATAGCGCATTTCCCCCAGCAAATGCCCCAACCTTTGTAAACTCCAGGCCAGCACCCCATTTCCCGCCGGGGTGGCGTTATCCATCAAGGGCACGGGACGGTGGATGAGGGTTTCGTGATCATCGGCGGTGAAATAAAATCCCCCTTGGGCCGGATCCTCAAAATGTGCCAATGCCGCCTCGGCAAGTTCAACCGCAAAGGCCAAATCCCCCTCGCGCCAGCGGGCTTGGAGCAATGCCAACAGGGCATCCAGGAGAAAGGCATAATCGTCTAGGTAGCCTGGGTGCTGGACCCGCCCATCCTTGTAACTCACCAGCAGGCGACCCTCCCGCCATAGATGCCCACGCACGAAATCCAAGGCCCGCTCGGCGGAGGCGATGAACGCGGGCTCCGCCAGTGCCTGCCCGGCGGCGGCCATTCCCTTGATCATCAGGCCATTCCAAGAAGTCAGGATTTTATCGTCCCGCCCTGGGCGGATGCGCTCTTCCCGGGCGGCAAACAACTTTTGCTTGGCGGTGGCCAGCGTCTCTTCCAGAATCCGGGGCGATAAATTCAGCTCCTGGGCTAGCGCCTCGGGGGTTATCGCCCCATATAAATGCCAATGGCCTTCAAAATTCGCCGGTTGATCAAGGCCAAAATAACGGGCCACTAGCGGGTACTCATCCTCCTCCAAGAGGGCTTGCACCTGCTCCCGGGTCCAGACATAGAACTTTCCCTCCCGGCCCTCGGAATCCGCATCCAGGGAGGAATAATACCCCCCCTCAGGGGACTGCATTTCCCGGATGGCCCAGTGGCCCGTCTCCTCCAAGACCCGCCGGCAGCGTTCACTACCCCAGAGCTCATAGGCGTCGGCATAGAGGGCCAGCAATTGGCCATTGTCGTACAACATTTTCTCAAAATGAGGGATTCGCCACTGGCTATCCACGGCATAGCGGCAGAATCCGCCTCCCAATTGATCGTAGATTCCCCCCTGGGCCATTTGCTCAAGGGTGAGTCGAGCCAAGTCGAGGGCCTTTTGCCGCGCCTCCGCCGACAAGTGTTCCCCCCGGACATCGCGCAGACAGCGCTCGATGCTGCTTGGATTGGGAAATTTGGGGGCCCCCTTAAAACCGCCATAACGGGGATCGAAGGACTGGGCCAATTGCTGCTGGGCGGCCTTCAGGGGCGCCGGTCCCAGCATTTCAGGCTCTACCGCTGAAGTGCGCGTATCCAGCTCCTCAAAGGCGGCCAGCAAGCGGCTATTCTGGGATTGGATTTCCTCCCGGTGGGCATGAAAAAACTCGGCTATCCGCTCCAGCAAGTCCTTAAAGCCGGGCAAACCATGTCGTCCTTCAGGGGGAAAATAGGTGCCGCCGAAAAAGGGAACTTGATTCTCCGGTTCCAGGAACATGGTCAGGGGCCAACCACCGGGGCGGCCGGTCAGCATTTGCTGGGCCAGTTGATAAATCTGATCCAGATCCGGCCGTTCCTCCCGGTCAACCTTGATATTGATAAAATGCTCATTCATCGCTGCGGCGATTTCAGGGCTTTCAAAAGACTCATGAGCCATGACGTGGCACCAATGGCAAGCAGAATAGCCAATGGAAAGCACAATGGGTTTATTCTCACGGTGAGCCCGTGCCAGCGCCTCTTCGCTCCAGGGATACCAGTCCACGGGGTTGTCCGCATGTTGCAACAAATAGGGGCTGGTCTCCCCCTGTAAGTGGTTTTTTACTGATGGATTTGGCATAGGAAAATTCCCCATAAATTCCGAGTCATTTTCTCAACTATAGGCTACTCAGAAGGCTTCGTGAACTGCCACCCGTCCTCTTTCATCACCCCTATATCTCCTAAATGGTAAAATCCGCCTAAAACCCCGTAAGTCCAAATAGAGCCCCTAAAATCCCGTGCAGGAAACCATAGAACTGAACACGACGCTTCCCCCCGAATTGGCGGGGAAACGCTTAGACCAGGCCCTGGCCTGCGTTTTCCCCGCCTATTCCCGTAGCCGTCTCCAACAATGGATCAAACAGGGGCAGGTCAAGGTGAATGATGCCCCGGCGCGTCCCCGAGATACGGTTCGCGGGGGGGAATGGGTGGTACTCATGGCTGAAATGGAGACGGCGGTGGTTTGGCAGGCCCAGCCCCTGCCCCTGGAGATTGTTTATGAGGATGAAGCGATCATCGTGGTCAACAAGCCTGCCGGCCTGGTGGTGCATCCGGCCGCGGGTAATCGCGACGGCACCCTCGTCAATGCCCTATTAAATCATGCCCCGGAGCTTGCAGAAATCCCGCGGGCGGGGATTGTCCATCGCCTGGATAAAGATACCAGCGGCCTGCTGGTGGTCGCCCGGACCCTAACCGCCCATCATGGGCTGGTCCAGCAATTACATGCACGCCGGGTCACTCGTCAATACCGCGCTATTGCCGTCGGGGTCATGACCGGAGGAGGGATCATCGAAGCGCCTATCCATCGCCACCCGGTGGACCGCAAACGAATGGCGGTAGTCTCCACGGGGAAACCCGCCATCACTCACTATCGGGTACGGGCTCGCTTCCGGGCCCATACGGATGTTTCATGCCGCCTGGAAACGGGCCGGACCCATCAAATCCGAGTCCATTTGGCCCATATTGGCTATCCCCTACTGGGGGACCCCACCTATGGGAAGCGTCTGCATATTCCTAGGGAGAGCGGAGAAGAACTGAGCACTGCCTTGCGTCATTTCAAGCGTCAAGCCCTGCATGCCGCCCGCTTGGGTTTGCTTCATCCGGAAAGGAAGCAGGCAATGAGCTGGGAAGCCCCCCTGCCCGAGGATATGAGCACACTTCTGGCCTTGCTTGAACAGGATCGGCAGCGCCATGCCCATCCCTAAACTATACATTTCCCGTTTAAATGAGACTAAGGCGCTTGGGGCAGGCGTGACCAGACACGCTGTCAATCCGTCCCTGGAAGCTCGACGTCGGCATCCCTGCCGCCGACGGTCTGGTCAACACTGACCCCAAGCCCAACGGGGATCCACCTAAAGGGGCAAGTTAACCCACCTCAAGGGCTAATTTGCCCATCATCCCTCCTTGCTCCAGCAAACGGTGGGCAGCCGCTGCCTCCCCTAAGGGAAAGGTCTGCCGAAGGTGGATGCTTAGGCGCTCGGAATCAAACAATTCGGCACAACAGCGCAAGATATCCGCTTGATGTTCCAAGGCAGAGGTGAGACCGAGATGCATGGGAGTCAGCATCAATTCCAAGCTAAAACGAAGATTGCGGGTTCGCGCCGTACCCCAATTCATATCGGCGCTCGGCTGTAAAATGGTGACCAAATCCCCGTAGATGGCCACCGCCTCGCAGCTCTTTTCAAAGGTTCCTGCGCCCACTGTATCAAATGCCACCTCGACCCCTTTGCCCTCGGTCCATTCCATGACGGCCTCAACAAAATCCGTTTCGCGATAGTTGATGACATGGTCTGCTCCCAGAGCGCGGACAAATTCCCCTTTCTCTTCGGAACTCACAGTGGTGCAAACCCGAGCACCGGCACGTTTGGCCAACTGAATAGCCACATGGCCTACGCCTCCCGCGCCACCATGAACCAGCACCCTATGCTCCGGCTGGATGCGGGCGCGATCGTGGAGGGCCTCCCAGGCGGTAATTAATACCAATGGGGCAGCCGCCGCTTCGGGGAAGGACAGGGATTTTGGTTTTTTGGCGATGGAACGGTAGCTTACCGTCACATATTCCGCATAATTTCCCTCAGGACCGCCAATGCCCCCAAAGCAGAAAAAAACCTCATCGCCTTCTTTGAAATTTTTCACTTCCGCCCCCACAGCTTCCACAATTCCCGCCCCATCACAGCCGAGGATGGTGGGAGAGCGGTCTGGGTAGAAAGTGCCGCGGGTACGCAGCTTGGTATCCACGGGATTAATTCCTGCCCCTTTGAGGCGAACCAGAACCTCATCGGGCCGCTGGATGGCGGGCTTCGGCAATTCTTGCCATTGCAAGACCTCCGGTCCGCCCGCTGCCGTCATCACTATCCCTTTCATTTTTTCAGCCTAGCACCGCCATGCATAGCCCCATTAAAGCGCCGGGGAAAACACCCAACCCCAATATGGCCAGGCCATTGGCGCTCATGCCCCAACGCAGGCCGGCCCCGCCATCCAGGGAAGCGGTTTCCGTAGGACTATCGAAGTACATGAACTTGATGACCCGAAGATAGTAGAAAGCCCCAATCACGGAAAATAGCACCGCCGCCACCGCCAGCCAAATCAAGCCCTCATTGACAATGGCCATGATCACCGCCCATTTAGCATAAAATCCAACGGTAGGCGGAACACCCGCCATGGAAAACATCAAAATAAGCATCATGAAGGCAAACCAGGGGCTTCGCTCGTTCAACCCTTTGAAATCCTCTAGCTGATCCGCTTCAAAACCCGCCCGGGAGAGTAGAATAATCATGCCAAATCCTCCCAGACTCATTAAAGCATAGACGAGGACATAGAACATGGCTGAAGCATAGCCCTCACCCGTCCCCGCCAAAATACCTAGGAGGAGAAAACCCACATGGGAGATGGTGGAATAAGCCAGCATGCGTTTGAGGTTGGTTTGGGCAATGGCGACAATGTTACCCAGGGCCATGGAAAGCACGGCAAGAATGATCAGCATATCCTGCCAGTGGGCTTGCACCCCGCCCAGGGCTTCCACCAATAGGCGCATGAACATGGCAAAGGCCGCAATTTTGGGGGCCGTGCCAATGTACAGGGTCACCGCCGTAGGGGCTCCATGATAAACATCCGGCAACCACATGTGGAAAGGTACGGCGCCAAATTTAAACGCTAGACCGACCACGATGAAAACAACCCCAAACACCAACACTTGGCTGCTGCCGCCACCTTCCCGGATGGCCTCTGCCACGGCGGCAACATGGAGATCGCCGGTGGCGCCGTAGATCATGGACATGCCGTAGAGCAACATACCCGATGCCAAAGCACCCAACACAAAATATTTCATGGCCGCTTCGGTGGCCCAACTATTATCCCGGCGCAAAGCCACCATGGCGTACTGACTGAGGGACAGCAGCTCCAACCCTAAATAAAGGACCAAAAAGTGGTGGGCCGAGGCAAGCACCATCATTCCCAGCATCCCAAAAAGGCCCAACACATAGTATTCGCCCTTATCCAGGTCTCTCGCCCGTAGGTAGCTGCGGGAATAGAGAAATACCGCGAAAACAATTAAATAAATAAATAGCTTTAAGGTATCGCTCAGGGGATCCTTGATGTAGCTACCACTGAAGGTGATGCTTTTGGAGGAAAAATCCGCGTAATAAAAGGTCAGTAACGCAACGATGATGAGCGTTAATTGAGTCAGTCCATAGGAGACTCTGCCGCTTTGCTGGCCGCTATAAGCAACGGCCAACAAAAGTAGGCAGCCCATGATAAGGACAAATATCTCTGGTAACGCAGGCAGAAAACCCGGTATATCGAAATTCATCGTGTCAATTCTTTCAAATACAAGGGGAAGCGAAAATCACAGCCCACTATTTAGACCAATTTTGATGCCGCCATCTGGGACAGCAGATGTTCTATGGAAGCATGCATCACTTCCAGCAGGGGCTGGGGCCACACGCCAAGCAACAACACCGCTGCGGCCAAAGATCCCAACACCAGAAATTCCCGTGAGTTAAGGTCCTTCAAAGCCGCCACATTATCGTTGGCGACCTCGCCGAAGACCACCCGCTTCACCATCCACAGGCTATAGGCGGCGCCCAGAATCAGTGTCATCGACGCCAAAAAGGCGTACCAAAAATCTGCCTGAAAAGCACCCAAGATAACCAAAAACTCACCGACAAAACCGGAAGTCCCCGGCAACCCGGCATTGGCCATGGAAAATAACACCATAAAGGAGGCAAAGACCGGCATGGTATTCACCACACCGCCATAATCCTTAATCATTCGGGTATGCATCCGGTCATATAAAACCCCAACACACAAAAACATCGCCGCAGAAACAAGGCCATGGGAGATCATCTGCACCAACGCCCCCTCTAGACCCATGACGGCTCCCTCGCCTTCGACGCCCCGGGCAAAAATGACAAAGGCAATGAAAAGTCCCAAAGTCACAAACCCCATATGGGCGATACTGGAGTAGGCGATGAGTTTCTTGAGGTCTTCCTGCACCATCGCCACTAAACCGATATACACCACCGCAATGAGGGATAGGGTAATAATGAGCCAATTCAACGCCAGGCTGGCATCCGGGGCAATCGGCAAGCTAAACCGCATAAAGCCGTAGGCGCCTATTTTCAAAGTAATCGCGGCCAAGATCACCGATCCTCCCGTGGGTGCTTCCACGTGGGCATCGGGTAACCAAGTATGGACCGGCCACATGGGCACCTTCACCGCGAAGGCGAGCAAAAAAGCCAAGAATAGCGCGACTTGGGCCTGCATCCCCAGGGGTGCCTGATGGAATTCCAATATGGAAAACCCATCGGTAATGCTGCGCAAATAGAGCAGCGCCAGCAGGAGAAAAACAGAGCCTAAAAAAGTATACAGAAAGAACTTAAGGGTCGCATAGATCCGATTTGGCCCCCCCCAAATTCCGATAATCAAAAACAGGGGAATCAACATCCCCTCAAAAAAGACATAAAACAACACCGCATCCAGGGCCGCAAAAACGCCGTTCATCAACCCTTCCATAATCAGGAAGGCGGCCATATATTGCCCCAGCTTGTGCTGGATAACCTGCCAACCGGCTATCACTACCAACACCGTGGAAAAAGTGGTGAGAATGATGAGCGGCATGGAGATACCATCCACCCCTAGATGGTAATACACCTTGAAGATTTCAATCCAAGCAGCCTTCTCTTGAAACTGCATGGCGGCCGTGGTGGTGTCAAAGCCGGTGTATAACGACCAGCTCACCACAAAGCTCAATCCCGAAACCAACAGTGCCAGCCAACGAACACGGTCTACTCGGTTACCCATGGCCAATACTAGGAGGCCTCCTAGAATGGGCATCCAGATAACCAGGGAGAGAAGTGGCAATCCAGAAAACATTCCCTAGCCCCCGTAAATAACAAAGCCGCCGATAAAAAGAAGCAGTCCTAAAATCATGACAAAGGCATAATGGAATAGGTAACCGGACTGCACATAACGCACCAGCTTGGCAATAGCCCCCACCATTCGCGCCGTTCCATTGACGATGAAGCCGTCAATCAAGACCCGGTCCCCAAACTGGGAAAGCACCCGGCCCGTACAACGCGCTCCACCTGCAAAGACAACTTCATTAAAGCGATCAAAACCATATTTATTGTTTAAGGCCCAATAAATCAGGCCCAAGCGCGCCCCCAATTGCTCCGGCAACTGGGGGCGAACGAGATACAAATACCAAGCCGCCACCACGCCAGCCATGGCTAGGGCAAAGGGAGTGCCCTGAAATCCATGGAGGGCAAAAGCCATTGCCCCATGAAACTCAGCCCCTACCGCCGCCAGCACATCGTGGGTTGGTGAGACCACGACCGCCTCACCAAAAAAGCCGCCAAACAAGATCGGCTCGATATAGAGGCCCGCCACCACCGAAGGTATGGCCAGCAATATCAGGGGAACGGTCACCACGGCCGGGGATTCTTTTAAGTGTTCTTGGGTATGGTGGTCCATCCGTTCCTTGCCGTGGAAGGTGAGAAACAGCATCCGGAAGGTATAAAAGGCGGTGACGAATACACCGGAAAGCACCATCACGTAAGCAAAACCAGCCCCCGGAAGTTCGGAAGCATGGACGGCTTCAATAATGGAGTCCTTGGAGAAAAATCCAGAAAACCCCGGAAAACCGATCAGCGCCAACGCTCCCAACAGGGAGGTCCAATAGGTAATGGGCATATATTTTTTTAGCCCCCCCATTTTGCGCATATCCTGCTCGTGGTGCATGGCGATAATGACTGAACCGGCCCCCAAGAAGAGCAACGCCTTAAAAAAGGCGTGAGTCATGAGATGAAACATCCCCGCTGCGTAGGCGGAAACCCCCAGGGCGACCGTCATATACCCTAGCTGGGACAAAGTGGAGTAGGCGATTACCCGCTTGATGTCATTCTGAACAATGCCTATCAGCCCCATGAAGAAGGCGGTAACGGCCCCAATGACGAGAATCACACTCAATGCGGTCTCGGACATTTCATAGATCGGCGACATCCGGGCAACCATAAAAATACCGGCGGTCACCATGGTCGCCGCATGGATAAGCGCCGAAATGGGGGTAGGACCTTCCATGGAGTCGGGCAGCCAAACATGCAAGGGGACCTGCGCCGACTTCCCCATGGCGCCAATGAACAGCAAAATGCCTATCACGGTAAGCACCGACCAAGCGGCATCCGGCCACAGGGAAATGGTTGCTTCCGCCAGCGTAGGAACCGCTGCGAATACTTCCGTGTAAGCCAAGCTGCCCGTATACATCAGTACGCAGGCAATCCCCAGCAGGAAGCCAAAATCCCCCACCCGGTTCACCAAAAAGGCTTTAAGGTTGGCGTAAATGGCGGATTCCCGCTTATACCAAAAACCTATCAACAGATAGGACACCAACCCCACCGCTTCCCATCCAAAAAAGAGCTGGAGGAAATTGTTCGCCATGACCAGCATGAGCATGGAAAAGGTGAACAGGGCGATATAGCTAAAAAAGCGCTGGTAGCCCGGATCATCCGCCATGTAGCCGATGGTATAGATGTGCACCATTAAGGAGACAAAAGTCACCACCACCATCATCAAGGCGCTTAGGCGATCAATCAGGAAGCCAATTTCCAAGCGCAGATCGCCAATGGCGGCCCAGGTGTAGACGGCCTCATTATAGGTGACCCCATCCACAACCACCTGCTTAAACACCATCAGGGATAACAGGAACGCAATCGCCACACCGGCAATCGTGACCCGATGGGACCAACGGCGCCCAATTTTTTTCCCAAATAAACCGGCAATGACACTGCCGATTAAAGGCGCAAGCACAATTCCAAGAGTTTGGGCTTCCATCACGCTTAGCCCTTCAAGTTATCCAAATCACCCACATTAATGGTTTGCCGATTCCGGAATAAGACCACCAGAATCGCCAAACCAATGGCGCTCTCCGCCGCAGCGACTGTCAGTATGAAAAAGACAAAAACTTGACCTGCCATATCTTCTAAAAAATGAGAGAAGGCCACAAAGTTCATGTTAACCGCCAGCAGCATGAGCTCAATGGACATCAAAATAATGATGATATTTTTCCGATTGAGAAAAATCCCCGCGACAGAGAGGCAAAACAATAATGCCCCTAGGATCAAAAAATCTGATAATGCAATCATTTTTGGTTTAATTTGTTTTTTGGGTCTTCTCGGCAGCCATCTTGACCAATCTAACCCGATCTTGACGCCGTACCCGTATCTGCTGTACCGGGTCCTGAGCCTTGCTGGTGCGACGCCGCAAGGTTAGCGCAATAGCCGCAACAATCGCCACCAAGAGGATGACCGAGGCCAATTCGAAGGGGTAAACGTAAACGGTATAAAGCAGATTACCTAACTCTTTCGTATTGCTGTAATCAGGCCCCTGGGGGGGAGGTGAAGTGAACTGTTCAAGGCCAAAATTTTCTGCCCCGAGCACCGCCATCATTTCAAGGGCAATCAGCGCTGCCACCAGGAATCCTACGGGCAAGTAGCGGGCGAACCCCTCCCGCAGGGGGGCAAGATTGATGTCCAACATCATGACCACGAACAAGAACAACACCATGACCGCGCCGATATAAACCAGCACCAGGACAATGGCTAGAAACTCGGCTTCCAGTAGAAGCCAAATAGCGGCACTAGTAAAAAAAGCCAAGACTAAAAACAATGCTGCTCGCACAGGGTTGCGGACAGTAATCACCATGGTCGCCGCAAACAGCAAAATGGCGGCGAAACTGTAGAATAGAATCTTTTCCATGGGTATTGGGACTCTACACTAGGTTAACGGTAGGGAGCATCAGCGGCCCTATCGGCGGCAATCTGGGCTTCGTACTTGTCACCGAGCGCCAATAATTGCTCTTTATGGAGGATGTGCTCCCCCCGCTCCTCAAAATGAAAATCAAGAATCCGAGTCTCCACAATAGAGTCAACTGGGCAAGATTCCTCGCAAAAACCGCAGTAAATACACTTGAAAAGATCAATATCATAGAGGGTTGTACGCCGAGTCCCATCTTCCCGCTGCTCGGAATCAATCGTGATGGCCAAAGCGGGGCAAACCGCTTCACATAGTTTGCAAGCGATACAACGCTCTTCACCATTGGGATAACGACGCAAGGCATGAAGACCACGAAATCGGGGCGATTGAGGCGTCCGTTCCTCCGGGAATTGGACCGTTACCTTTTTTGCGAATAAATAACGCCCCGTCAACTTAAGACCAAGCAACAATTCCCAAAGTAGAAAACTTTTAAAGTACGAACGCAGGGTATTCATAATGATAACTCTTTACGCAAACCAGGGGCCTAACTGAGCAACCCGCGCACCTCCTACCACCAGCAACCAAACGATAGTAATAGGAATAAATACCTTCCAACCGAGGCGCATGATTTGATCGTATCGGTAACGAGGGAAAGTGGCCCGCATCCAAAGATAAAAGAATAAGAATATCGCCGTCTTGATGAGGAACCAAACAATACCGGGAACCCATTCAAAGGCGGCTTCCAGCGGGGTTCCCTGAAAGGGGGACAGCCATCCACCTAAAAACATCAAAGAGGCGAGCGCCGATATCAGGATCATCTCGATGTATTCAGCGAGGAAAAATAGAGCAAAAGCCATGCCGGAATATTCCACATGGAAGCCGGCGACGATCTCCGATTCCCCCTCGGCCACATCGAAAGGAGCCCGGTTGGTCTCGGCTACCCCGGAAATAAAATAAACAAGGAGCAAGGGGAATAAAGGTAGCCAGAACCAGTGCCACAAACCGCCTTCCTGGGCCTGGACAATCTCGCCAAGATTAAGGCTGCCACCGGCAATCAGCACCCCCACCAAGGCAAAGCCCATGGCGATCTCATAAGACACGACTTGGGCCGCAGAACGCATGGCTCCCAGAAAAGCATACTTAGAATTAGAAGCCCAGCCCGCCAAGACCACGCCATACACGCTCATGGAGCCAATGGCGAGAATATAAAGCAGGCCAGCATTGATATCCGCCAGCACCAGATGGGCATCAAAGGGGATCACCGCCCAAACGGCAAGGGCAGGGGCAATAGCCAGTACCGGCGCCAACAAAAATAGAAACCGATTGGCGCTTGCCGGAATAATAATTTCTTTAAGAAGGAGCTTAACGGTATCCGCAATAGGCTGCAGCCAACCGCGGGGACCAACGCGATTCGGTCCCACCCGAACTTGCATATAGCCAATGATTTTCCGCTCGGCAAAAGTCAACCAGGCGACCGCTAGTATCAACGGCGTCACGATAACCGTGATTTTCATGAGAATTGAAAACACAGTGTCCATCATACCCCTACTCCGTCCCGGAGACCTTAATAGGCGCAAAGGGCGCCCCCAAAGCGGCGGCCTCTTCAAAACCGGCGGCTAAGCGCAGACATCCCTCTGCCACGGAATCATCAATCACCAGGGGCACAGTGACTTGCCCACCCCCTTGGCTAACTCGAACCCGCTTAGCGCCACTCAAACCTAGTCGAGAAGCGTCGGCACTATTCATATAAGCTCGCCGAGCAGCCTGGCCATCCGGACTTTCCTGCAATGCTTGGCTGCGCCGAACCAACCCGTCCGTGCCATAAATAGCCACTTCCGCGATCCGCACTAACTCACCATTACCCTTTACTCGCCCGAAGTCAAGGGATTCAGGCCGCCATGGACTTATCCCCTGGGGCTTGATGGCATTCTCCACTTGACCACGCAGCTCATCATGGATCTCTTCAGAGGAAAGGTAATCAAATCCTGGAATTTGCAAAACGTTAGCCAGGACTCGCAACACTTTCCAAGCGGGGCGCGCCTCTCCCGGTGGGCTCACTGCTCCAGAAAAATTCTGCCAGCGTCCCTCCGCATTGACATAAGCTCCCGAGGTCTCGACAAAGGTCCCGATGGGCAATAACACATCGGCGTACTCCAGCATGGCGGGGCTGCGGAAGGCCGTTAAGGAAACCACAAAGTCCGCACTCCCCAGGGCCTTCTGGGCCAACAGGGGATTGGCGCAGTCCAATTCAGGCTCAACGGCCAACAGTAGAAAACCGCGGAGATCCCCTTCCAGCATGGCCTGCCCATGGAGCCCTCGCACCGGCACACGACCCCCACCGGGTCCCCGATGGGGAAGAGCACCGGCCAAAGCTGCCCCTACCCCATTGCCCCCAGAGGGGAGAAATCCTAATTGGCACCCGCCCAGCTCACAGACCAAACCCGCCAAGGCGCGCAACACGGAAAAGTCAGGATGCCCTTCCGCCAACCCCCCTAGGAAAATCCGTCCACGCAAGGCATTAACCAGCTGATCGGCCATTGCCCGCTCCGTTTCGGTGGGCTGAATATCGGCCAATAAAGAAGCCCACCCGGCCGCTAAGGACTCGCCTCGATTCTCCGCCAAGCTCTTAGCGATCCCTGCGAGGGCACGAACCATGCCCTCGGGGCCGACAATCGCCTTCTCCGCGACGGGGAACCGCACCGGATAATCCACGGGGTTAATAAACATCAGCGCCGCGCCCTGGAGCGCTGCTTTACGAAAGCGCAACCCAAACAAAGGTTGCTCTTTTTGGGCATTGGCCCCCACCACCAGAATGCAATCCGACTGCTCCATTTCTTCAATAGTGCAGCCTAGAGGCGCAGTCTGTGGTTCGGATTCCTGGTCGCGAAAATCCTGTCGGCGCAGGCGATGGTCAACATTATTACTATGCAGACCCCGCATCAATTTTTGAAATAGATAGAGTTCCTCCACGGTCGCGCAGGGAGAGGCAAGGCCCCCTAATTTAGTACTCCCCGACTCTTCGGCAACCCGCTGAAGACCCTTGGCGGCCGCTTCCAGGGCTTCTTCCCAGTCACTTTCCTGCCACTTGCCCTCCCGCTTAACCAGCGGTCGGTGTAAGCGCTCTTCATGGGCGAGTCCGCGACAACTATAACGATCCCGATCTGCAATCCAGGTTTCATTGACCGCTTCGTTATCCCGTGGGACAACGCGCATCACTTCATTGCGCCGTACATGCAATTCAATGTTGGTGCCCACACTGTCATGGGGGGAAATAGCCGGGTGCCCAATCATTTCCCAAGCCCGTGCCCGGTAGCGGAAAGGCTTGTCTGTCAGCGCTCCCACGGGGCAGAGATCAATCACATTCCCTGATAACTCCGATACCAAGCTGCGCTCAATATAAGTGCCAATCTCCATGTGTTCACCCCGGCCCGTAGCCCCCAGCTCCTTGATACCGGCAATCTCTTGACCAAAGCGGACACAGCGGGTGCAATGGATGCAGCGCGTTAAGTCGGTTTGAATCAGCGGACCAATGTTCTTGTCCTTCACCACCCGCTTACGCTCGGTAAAGCGGGAGATATCATTGCCATAGCCCATGGCAAGATCTTGTAACTCGCACTCGCCCCCTTGATCACAGATAGGGCAATCCAAAGGATGGTTAATCAGCAAGAACTCCATCACTCCCTTCTGCGCCGCAATGGCGCGGGGTGAATCGGTAAACACCTTCATCCCATCCGCCACCGGGGTAGCGCAAGCAGGCATGGGTTTTCTAGCTTTTTCGACCTCGACCAAACACATCCGACAGTTGGCAGCAATCGATAAATTTTTGTGATAGCAGAACCGAGGGATGTAAATACCCGCCTCATCGGCCGCCTGGATAACCATCTTCCCGGCTTCTACATGGAGCTCAGTGCCGTCAATCTCAATCTTGACCATTCCCGGTTTCATCTCCTAAGACGCGCTTCCGACTAAACACCGCTTATGGTCGATGTGATATTGAAATTCATCTCGGAAGTGTTGGATAAAGCTTATGACCGGTGCTGCCGCAGCATCCCCCAAAGCACAAATGGTATGACCATCAATGTTCTGGGCTACATTAACCAATTTGTCCAAATCCTCTTGTGTCCCCTGGCCATGCTCAATGCGACGGACTACCCGATACAACCAACCTGTCCCTTCCCGACAAGGCGTGCATTGGCCACAGGATTCTTCATAATAAAAAGCCGAGATCCGCTCTAGGGCCCGCACCATGCAGGTCGTTTCATCCATGATGATAACCGAGCCTGCGCCCAACAGGGAGCCGGCCTTGGCGAGGGAATCGTAGTCCATATTAGCCGCCATGATGGCTTCTGCAGGCATCACCGGCACCGAGGTCCCCCCTGGAATCACCGCCTTCAGGGCATTGCCATTACGCATCCCGCCCGCCAGCTCCAATAAATCTTTGAAGGGCGTTCCCATGGGAACTTCGTAATTACCCGGTCGGTTCACGTGACCGGAAACGCTAAAAATTTTGGTACCGCCGCTGGTCGGTGTCCCTAACTTCAAAAACCACTGGCCTCCCTTCTCCAAAATCACGGGAACCGAAGCCAGACTCTCGGTATTATTTATAGTCGTAGGTCGACCATAAAGGCCGAAACCAGCGGGAAACGGCGGCTTATAGCGGGGCATGCCTTTCTTACCCTCCAGGGATTCCAGCAAAGCCGTCTCTTCGCCACAGATATAAGCGCCAGCCCCGGGATGGGAGTAGAGATCAAAGTCGATCCCCGATCCCAAAATATTTTTGCCTAACAAGCCGGCCTCATAGGCTTCCTCTAAAGCGGCTTCAAAGCGGTCGATGGGCTCGACGAACTCACCCCGGATATAGTTGTAACCGGCTGTGGCGCCAATGGCATAGCCGGCAATGGCCATCCCTTCAATCAACTGGTGAGGATTGTAACGCATGATATCCCGATCTTTGAATGTGCCCGGTTCCCCCTCATCCGAATTGCAAACGATATATTTGGTGCCAGGCAAATTCTGGGGCATGAAACTCCATTTCAGTCCCGTTGGGAAGCCTGCCCCGCCACGACCTCGCAAACCAGAAGCTTTGACTTCCTCAATAATTTTGGAAGGGGGTGTCTTTTCTTTCAGGATACGCTTCCAAACTTTATATCCCTTTACTTTGAGATAGTTTTCCAATCCCCAGGGAGGATCGAGATCCAGGGTACGAAAGCAGACTTGATTGAGAGCGATCATTTCAGGGCCTCGAGGATTTGATCGATCTTTTCCGGAGTCAGATTTTCATGGTAGGTCTGCCCCACCATCATCATGGGGGCGCCACCACAGGCGCCTAGGCATTCAACTTCTTTAATCGTGAAGCGCCGATCTGGAGTTGTCTCGCCGAAACCAATCCCCAACCGCTTCCTTAAATGAGCCACCACTTGATCAGAACCGCAAAGCTGACAGGAAATATTGGTACAAACAGAGAGCTTATGGCGTCCGACGGGCTTTAGCTCAAACATGGAATAGAACGTTGCCACCTCATAAACACTGATAGGGGGCATTTGCAAATATTCGGCTACTTCATCCAAAAGCTCATTGGTCAAATAACCCCCATTAGCGGCCTGAACAATATGCAGCGCTGGAATGACCGCAGATTGTTTCTGTTCCTGGGGGTATTTCGCAATCCAATGGTCGATTTGTTGACGCACTTCAGCGGAGAGAAGGTTTTCTTCCTCTTCCAACTTTTTCAAATTCTCCTTTCCCAGTTGCCCGACGCTCACCGATCAATCTCCCCAAAAACGATATCCATAGTTCCAATCACGGCGACTACGTCGGCAAGCATGTGACCCTGCACCATTTCATCCATGGCTGCGATATGGGCAAACCCCGGCGCTCGAACTTTAAGCCGATAAGGTTTATTGGCCCCGTCCGAGATGAGATAGACCCCAAACTCACCTTTGGGCGCTTCTACCGCCGCATACACTTCCCCTTCCGGGACGCAATACCCTTCAGTAAATAGCTTGAAGTGGTGAATCAGGGCCTCCATGTCATCTTTCATGTCTTCCCGCGAAGGAGGGGCGACCTTATAGTTGTCCACCATGACCGGACCCGGATTTTTTCGGAGCCAATCCACACACTGCTGAATAATGCGATTGGATTGGCGCATCTCTTCCATCCGCACTAAATAGCGGTCATAACAATCCCCATTGACGCCCACCGGAATGTCAAAATCCAGACGGTCATAAACGGCATAGGGCTGCTTTTTCCGTAAGTCCCATTCTACCCCTGAACCCCGCAGCATGGGGCCGGTAAAACCCAACTGGAGCGCGCGCTCCGGCTCCACCACGCCAATGCCCACCGTACGCTGTTTCCAAATCCGGTTATCCGTCAGCAGGGTTTCGTACTCGTCCACACACCTGGGAAAACGGGCAGCAAAGTCCTCTATAAAATCAAGCAATGACCCCTGCCGATTCTGGTTAAGCGCCGCTATCTCTTTTTCATCATGCCACTTGGAAGGCTGATATTGAGGCATGGTATCTGGCAAGTCACGGTAGACTCCGCCGGGGCGGTAATAAGTCGCATGCATGCGGGCCCCCGAAGCGGCTTCATAGCAATCCATGAGATCTTCCCGCTCCCGAAAACAGTATAAAAACACGGTCATGGCGCCGATATCTAGGCCATGGGCCCCTAACCACATGAGATGGTTAAGAATGCGGGTGATCTCATCAAACATCACCCGAATATACTGGGCCCGTAATGGCGGCTCGATGCCCAGGAGCTTTTCGATGGCGCTCACATAGCCATGCTCGTTGCACATCATGGACACGTAGTCCAGGCGGTCCATATAACCGATACTCTGATTGAACGGCTTGCTTTCGGCCAGCTTTTCCGTGGCTCGGTGCAACAAACCCACATGGGGATCGGCGCGCTGGATAACTTCCCCATCCATCTCTAGCACTAACCGCAAAACCCCATGGGCCGCCGGATGTTGCGGACCAAAATTGAGGGTGAAATTTCGGATCTCAGCCATGTTCGCCCTCGCCTTCAGACGCCTTCACTTGGTAGCGGTGATCATCACGAATAACCCGGGGAACCAACACTCGAGGTTCAATACTTACGGGCTCGTAGATAACTCGCTGCTGCTCTAGATCGTAACGCATCTCCACGTTGCCGCTTAGGGGAAAGTCCTTGCGGAAAGGATGGCCGATGAAACCGTAATCCGTCAAAATACGCCGCAGATCGGGATGGCCATCGAATAAAATCCCAAAAAGATCAAAGGCCTCGCGCTCAAACCAGTTGGCTGACGCCCAAAGTTCGGTCACCGAAGGAGCCACCGGCACCTCTTCCTCCACAAAGGTTCGCACCCGCAGGCGCCAATTATGACGAATCGAGAGGAGATGAGTGATTACGGCAAAACGCAATCCACCCCACACATGTTCCTGGTGCTGCCTGCGCTCCACCGCGCGACTAAAGCCCTGGGTCGTGGCTTTTCTGGTCTCCCAATCGCCAACGCCATACTCCAGGTAGTCCACACCACACAGGTCAATTAACTGCTCAAAGGCAAAGTCCTCTTCATCCCGCAGTGCTTTGCAGACTGCAAAATAGGATTCACGAGGAACCTGAACCGTGAGTTCCCCACGGTCAAGGCGGCAGGAGCTTATTTCACCTTCGAATCGGCGTTCAACACGCTCCTGTAATTCCATCACGCCGGTAGCCATAAATGTTTAAATTCCTACACTATCGGGCAATCGTATAGTTGCGTCTTATTTTTTTCTGTAGTTGGATAATGCCGTAGAGCAAGGCTTCGGCAGTCGGAGGACAACCGGGAACATAGATATCAACCGGCACTATCCGGTCACAGCCACGGACTACAGAATAGGAGTAATGATAATAACCACCACCGTTGGCACAAGAGCCCATAGAAATCACCCAGCGTGGCTCTGACATTTGGTCATACACCTTTCGCAGGGCGGGCGCCATTTTATTCACCAGGGTACCAGCAACAATCATAACATCAGACTGGCGCGGACTCGGGCGAAAAACAACACCAAAGCGGTCCAAATCATAGCGGGAGGCCCCCGCGTGCATCATCTCCACTGCGCAGCAAGCAAGGCCAAAAGTCATCGGCCAAAGGGAACCGGTTCGAGCCCAATTGATAAGCTTGTCGGCAGTAGTGGTCACAACTCCCCGCTCGAGTACCCCCTCTATTCCCATTCCAAGGCCCCCTTTTTCCATTCATAGACAAACCCGGCCACCAAAATGGCTAAAAAGACCACCATTGAGAAAAAGCCAAACAGGCCGATATCATCTAGAACCACGGCCCATGGAAAGAGAAAGGCAATCTCCAAATCGAAAATAATGAATAGGATCGCCACCAAGTAGTAACGGACGTCGAATTTCATGCGCGCATCTTCGAATGCCTCAAATCCACATTCATAAGGGGAGAGTTTCTCACGGTCGGGGCGGTGCGGCGCTAAGCTAAACCCGAGAAACATCATGACACCACCTATCAGCAGGCCAACGATGATAAATATTAAAACAGGAATATAATTCTCAAGCATATCTAAACTGTGTGGAGTACCGCTGCTGCGGCGCTAAAGACCATCCCATCGGTTCCGCTTTCCAAACTATGGAATTACACGAGAACCGCATCCAGTACCAGAAATATGGTGCCGATGGCCGGAGTCGAACCGGCACGGGTTTCCCCACTGCCCCCTCAAGACAGCGTGTCTACCAATTCCACCACATCGGCGATGCGGTAACTTTTATTGCTCAGACGGTGCAGGCTCAAGCGGCAGCGAGGGAACATCCGATGACGCCGCTGGAACCTCAGAGGATTTAGGGCTCTCTTCTTGGCCAGCGCCTAACTGCTGAGCACCCTCAGAGAGCTTATCTTTAGTCGTCTCATCTTTAGGCAAAGGAGGAATGACCATATCCTCATCAGCTACAATCTTTGGCTCTGCAGCTTGCGTCACACTGGATGTCTGCGGCTCTCGCACGGAGAAATAGGCCAAAGATAAGCTGGTAATAAAGAAGACTGCTGCCAATATAGCACTGGCTCGCGTAAGAAAGTTAGCCGAGCCACGCGCCCCGAATACAGTTGCCGAAGCGCCACTACCAAAAGCGGCGCCTGCATCAGCCCCTTTGCCGTGCTGAATAAGCACTAAGCTGACTAACGCTATGGCGACTAAAATATGAAAAACCAATAATACACTATGCATGATCTCTACTTAGCCTGCCGCTTGGCAGATTGTCAAGAATTCCTCGGCATTCAATGAGGCCCCGCCAATCAAGCCACCATCGATATCGGGCATTGCCAATAATTGCGCCGCATTGTTCCCCTTAACACTACCACCATAGAGGATAAGCAATTCCTCAGCTATATTGGAGTTCTGAGTAGCCACATGGGCACGGATAAGCCCATGAACCTCTTGGGCTTGCTCGGGGGTTGCGGTACGGCCAGTACCAATCGCCCATATGGGCTCATAGGCGATAACGGCCTTACTCAGGGCATCGACGCCGACCCGCTCCAAAACAGCATCGAGCTGACGTTTCACCACCTGCTCGGTAACAGCCTGCTCACGCTCTTCCAGGGATTCCCCAAGGCAGATGATCGGGGTAAGCTCCGCCCCTTGGGCGGCGACTACTTTCTCAGCCACGAGGCTATCGGTTTCCCCATACAGGGCGCGTCTTTCAGAATGGCCCACAATGACAAAACGACAATCTAAATCCCTTAGCATAGAAGGGGCAACTTCTCCAGTATAGGCTCCCGTTTCGTGCTGGGATAAATTTTGAGCGCCCCAGCTAACAGCCGACCCTTGGAGCAAGGACGCCGCATCGGCAAGATACACAAAAGGCGGACAAACCGCCACTTCTGCAGCCACCCCAGCGTCCACCCCCTCACGCACAGATTCTAAGAGGGGGCGATTGGTCGCCCGCAAACCATTCATCTTCCAATTACCAACGACTAGGGGTTTACGCACCTAGCACCTCATGTAAGCCTTGATTTAAAACGGCCCGGTAGTCTACTGTAGAAAATTGCAAAAAGCAATTTCATCCGGGCAGGGTTTTTAAATTTATTCCAGGTTTCAGGGAGAATCCCCTAGCAGGAAAGCGATTTCTTGGGCAAGCTGCTGAGCCAAAGTATTCACCTGGGAAGCATCTCGACCCTCAACCATGACCCGCACCACCGGCTCAGTTCCCGATGGTCGCAACAAAACTCGTCCTTCTTCCCCTAACTGGTTTTCTATTTCCTTCACGGCACTCGTAACTGCCCCATTGCCATGCAACTCAACGCGTTGCTCTACCCGGACATTGATAAGGCACTGGGGATATTTGGTCATCGCAGATTTAAGCTCATGGAGGGAGCAACCCGTAGCCACCATCTCCACCAAGACCTGCAGCGCGGAAACAATACCATCCCCCGTGGTCGTCCGATCGAGGCAGATAATATGTCCTGAAGACTCTCCTCCAAGAGAGTATCCATTGGACTGTAACATTTCTAAAACATAGCGATCTCCCACTTGGGCCCGCATTAAGGGGATACCTAAGGCAGCAAGCGCTTTCTCTAACCCTAGATTGCTCATCAAAGTCCCCACGACCCCCTCCATCATCCGGTCGGTTCGCTGTCGGGCCCGGGCAATAGTATAAAGCATCTCATCTCCATCGACGATCTCGCCCCGGTGGTCAACCATGATGACCCGATCCCCGTCCCCATCTAAAGCAATCCCCACATCTGCCTTACACTCAAGCACTTTGCGTTGGAGGGCTTCAGGGGCAATCGAACCATAACCCTCGTTAATGTTTAAGCCATTGGGAGAAATACCAATGGCAATAACCTCTGCGCCCATTTCCGCAAAGACCTCGGACGCCACATGGTAGGTCGCCCCGTGGGCGCAATCGACGACCAATCGTAACCCCGAAAGGTCGACGCTTGCCGGCCCAGTTCCCTTGCAGAATTCGATATAGCGACCGGCTGCATCCACCACCCGCTCTGCCTTGCCCAAGCGAGAGGAATCAACCGTCTGCATCGGTCCTTCAAGCTCCTTTTCGATGGCAAACTCAATTTCATCAGGCAGCTTAGTACCAGCGCTTGAGAAAAATTTAATGCCGTTATCATAATAGGGATTATGGGAGGCACTGATGACAATCCCTGCTTCGGCATGGAGAGTGCGGGTAAGATAGGCAATCGCCGGTGTCGGCATCGGCCCCAGCAAGCGAATATCCACCCCAGCGGCTGAAAGCCCCGCCTGGAGCGCCGATTCAAACATATAGCCAGAAATCCGTGTATCCTTGCCAATCAATACTTTGCTTTGCCGCCCCCGGGCCAAGACCCTTCCCACGGCCCACCCCAAGTGGAGGACGAAGTCTGCGGTAATCGGGTGTTCCCCCACTCTGCCCCGGATCCCATCGGTACCAAAATATTTTTTTTTCATGCTAGTCATCCCCCTTATTCCCTGCCTTTCTGACCCTATCGCAGAGAATTAATGCTTGCGCCGTAGCTCGAACATCGTGGGTCCGCACTATAACAGCCCCCTGCCAAACAGCAAGAGTAGCCAAGGCCAGGCTACCATAAAGGCGCTCTTCTACGGGCACTTTCAACATTGTTCCAATGAGGGACTTACGGGAAAGCCCCACTAGCACGGGGAAACCCAACTCGCAAAAGCAATGAAGGTGTTTAAGAAGCAATAGATTATGGATAGATTTCTTACCAAAACCAAAGCCTGGGTCAAGAATCAGCCGTTCTCGAGAAATACCCGCCTGCTCACAGGCAACCACTCGCTCTAGCAGAAAAGCGCGTACTTCCTCTACCACATCACCATAGACGGGGTTTTGTTGCATGGTCTGGGGCTTGCCCTGCATATGCATCAAGCAAATGGGTACTCCCAGCTCACTGGCGGCTTGTAACGCCCCTTCTTCCCGCAGGGCGTTGACATCATTGATTAAGCCTGCACCTGCGGCAACCGCAGCTCGCATCACTTCGGGCTTGCTGGTATCAATGGAAAGGGGAACAGGCAACGCTTGGCTAAGCAGCTCAATAATAGGAATAACCCGACGCAATTCTTCTTCTAGGGGAACAGGAGTGGCGCCAGGGCGGGTGGATTCACCACCGATGTCAACAATCGCAGCCCCCTCTTCCACCATCTGCCGGGCCCGCTGGAGCGCCTGCTCTAAAAGCAGATACTTGCCCCCATCAGAAAAGGAGTCAGGAGTGAGATTGAGGATACCCATGATCTGGGGACGACTAAGATCGAGAACCTTGCCCCCACAATCAAGAGAAGGTGGCAGGGACGATGAGCAATTTGCCATCGGTTTTAGCCTTTAAACCTAGAAGCGGCAGTCGGACGTGCCCAAGTGTGCAGCTGGCGGGCTGGATGGCAAGGCGCGACGACGCCGTGGGGTGCCCCCCACAAGGAGGAGCAACACCACCAGCCGGCCCCGCCAGTGGTGCAATCAGCCGTGTCACCTAAAGGGAGAAGCAGGCCAGCAGCTAGAAATCCAGCATTCATCGCACCTTTCCTCTGCTTCTGAGCGGTCAACTGCCGTTTCTAGGTTAAACAAAACAAAGCGCTCAGCGTGTAGTGAGAACCTCACGCTGAGCGCTATTTGCTTATTCCCTTCGATAATTAGAAGTCACTCTTGGAGTTTCGCCATGACTGATATCAATTTTGTTCCTACAAAACTTCATCAGCCTGGAGAATTCGCGGTTCCTTGCGGTTCTCAGGCCACGGCCCTTGGGGTCTTCACCGCTCCTCGCGCTTTCACTTCGGGTGCTCCCCACCCTAGGCTCCGAGAGCAAGAAAATCTTAGCGCGCATTCATGGCGAAACGCAAGTAATGTGGCCCTGCCTGCCTGCAGCAGGCAGGCAGGCTAGGCAGGGGGCGTCGCACTTCCTTGTGCTCCTTCAATGCTGGCCAGCAGGAATGGAAGATCCTCCCGCGGGTTGTTCTTCCTTGCCCTTAGCAGGGGCGCCACTACCACTCGGCGGTTCTACATCAGAAGGTCCGCCACCTGTTTGAGGTGGCCGTGGCTCTCTACCGGCCATAATATCATCGATTTGTTCCTTATCGATGGTTTCATATTTCATCAATGCATCGGACATGAGGTGCAACTTATCCATGTTTTCCTCTAAGAGATTCTTCGCCCGAAAATAGTTGCGATCAATAATCGCTCGGACTTCGGTATCAATTTCCGTGGCCGTGGTATCCGCGATACCCTTATGCTGGGTCACAGAGTGGCCGAGAAAGACTTCGCCCTCCTCTTCACCATAGGCTAACGGTCCCATCTTCTCCGACAGCCCCCACTTAGTAACCATATTGCGGGCTAACTCGGTCGCACGCTGGATATCGTTAGAAGCTCCGGTGGTCACCGACTCCGTACCAAAGATCAACTCTTCGGCCAGACGCCCTCCAAAGAGACTAGAAATCTGGCTTTCTATCTGCAATTTGCTCAGGCTGTAGCGATCCTGTTCCGGCAGGAACATGGTGACCCCCAGGGCTCGACCCCGAGGAATAATACTCACCTTATAAACCGGATCGTGGGCCGGCATCAAACGGCCAATAATGGCGTGCCCAGCTTCGTGATAAGCGGTGAGTCTCTTGTCCTCCTCGCTCATCACCGAGGAACGCCGCTCGACCCCCATCAGGATCTTATCTTTGGCCCGCTCCAAGTCATTCATATCGACCAGGCGCTTGTTGCCACGGGCGGCAAACAAGGCGGCCTCATTGACCAAGTTGGCGAGATCGGCTCCGGAGAAGCCCGGCGTCCCCCGCGCAATCAGGGCCGGCTCAACATTCTCTGCCACCGGCACCTTACGGAGGTGAACCTTAAGGATTTGTTCCCGTCCCCGAATATCCGGTAGAGAAACCACCACCTGCCGGTCGAATCGGCCAGGCCGCAACAAGGCCGGATCAAGGACATCAGGACGGTTGGTCGCGGCGATTACAATAACGCCTTCGTTACCTTCAAACCCATCCATCTCCACCAACATCTGGTTGAGGGTTTGCTCCCGCTCGTCATGGCCACCGCCAAGACCGGCACCACGCTGGCGCCCAACCGCGTCAATCTCGTCGATGAAGATGATACAAGGCGCGTGCTTCTTGGCGTTCTCAAACATGTCGCGCACCCGCGAAGCACCTACGCCCACAAACATCTCGACGAAATCAGAACCGGAAATGGTGAAAAAGGGCACCTTTGCTTCACCTGCAATGGCTCTGGCCAACAAGGTCTTACCAGTTCCAGGAGGGCCTACCATCAGTACCCCCCGAGGGATTTTACCGCCTAATTTCTGGAAACGGCCTGGATCGCGGAGAAAATCAACCAATTCCTTGACTTCCTCCTTTGCCTCGTCACAGCCGGCAACATCTCCGAAGGTGACTTTTACCTGCTCTTCGCTCAGCATACGAGCACGACTCTTACCGAACGACAGAGCTCCACGACCTCCAGCTCCCCCCTGCATCTGCCGCATGAAAAAAATCCACACCGCAATCAGCAGTAACATGGGGAACCAGGAGATAAACACCTGCATCAGAAGCCCAGTACCCTCTTCCGGCTTAGCTTCAATCACCACTCCGTTATCCAGGAGGTCACCAATCAAGCCTGGATCATCACCCGGACTATAGGTCGTAAAGTGTTTTCCCTCCTTTGTCTCGCCACTGATGGTACGCCCGTCAATCACTACTTTGTTCACTTGCCCGCTTGTAACATCGGCAATGAACCGAGAGTAGTCAATCTGATGGCCGTTCACCTGACGAGGCCCGAAGCTATTAAAAACCGACATCAGTACTAGGGCAATAACTACCCACAAAATGATATTTTTTGCCATGTCGCTCAATCTGTTATGCCTCGTACGTTAGGTTCCTGACTGCTGATAATACTTGCAAATCCCTGCAGCTACCAGCCTCATCCCGCGCCATTGTTCCTCCGTGGCCGCCTGGCGACGATATAGACCTCGCGGCTACGCCCTCGTGAGGCCGACGGCTTCTTAATTCGCACTCCAGAAAACTCCTGACGTATTGCCTCATAAAGTGCCTCAAACCCCTCACCTTGGAAGGTTTTAAGTAGAAACGAGCCCTCCGGACCTAAATGCTCTTGGGCAAAGGCGAGTGCCAATTCCCCAAGGTAGATAGCGCGGGGTTGATCTACTGCCGCCATACCGCTCATATTAGGAGCCATATCCGACATTACAAGATCTACCACACGGCCTGCGAGGGTATTCTGTAACTCAGCCAGAACATTATCCTCGCAAAAATCTCCCTGGATGAACTGTACCCCAGCGGGGGGAACCATGGGAAGAATATCCAGGGCAATCACTTGACCCTGTGCTCCAACCTGTTCAATTGCCCACTGGGACCAGCCTCCTGGAGCCGCGCCGAGATCTACTACCACCATGCTTGGGCGTAATAGACGCTCTCGGGTATCTATCTCTTGTAGCTTAAAAACAGCCCGGGATCGATATCCTTGCGCCTTAGCCTTTGTGACATAGGGATCACGGAAATGTTCCCGTAACCAACGGGCGCTATGACCCTTGTTTTTCGCCATAATTTGTGGGGGAATCAATTGATGTTGCCGTCACCACTACCACGGCTCCAAGGAAGCCCATCCTATCAATTAAAATGTGCTGCCGAACCCTCTGCGATCGGATAAGCAAGATGATTTAGACGGGAGCGGTAAAATAAAAAAGGAACGTAAAAACCAACCCCGGGGAAAAAACCGAAGAGTCATCCCCGAGCCACCGACTCCAGATACCAGGCTGGAGTCCTTATCCATAGAGTTATTTTATTTATAACATACGGCAGCAATCTCATAAATAACCACTCCACTGGGGGCTTGCACCTGCACCTCATCTCCCTCTCTCTTGCCAATAAGGGCGCGGGCAATAGGAGAATTTACAGAGATTTTATTCTCTTTAATATCAGCTTCCAAATCGCCTACGATTTGATAGCTCACTTCTCCATCCGTATCCATGTTGACCAAATCAACGGTCACACCAAATACTACGCGACCATCCTTTTGAAGCTTATTGACGTCAATTATCTGAGCATGGGCAAGCTGGTGCTCAAGATCCCTAATCCGCCCTTCGACAAACCCCTGTTCTTCCCGGGCAGCATGGTACTCTGCATTCTCTTTAAGATCACCATGGGCGCGAGCTTCGGCAATAGCCGCCACCACCCTTGGCCTGACCACGGTCTTAAGCTCTTGCAGCTCTTCACGCAACTGCTGCGCCCCTTTTTCCGTCAAGGGTACCTTACTCATTTTTTCCTCTCCCGCTGTAAATCTTGTAATCCATAGACCGAATCAATTGTACCCACGCGCAGGGCTTCGCAAGTTGCCCAGGCGCCAGCAACAGTTGTGGTGTAGGGCACTTTGTGCTGTAAGGCCGAACGGCGAATGGCATAAGAATCGGAAACCGCTTTACGACCTTCAGTGGTATTGATAATAAGCGCAATCTCATCATTTTTTATCATATCCACAATATGGGGTTGCCCTTCAAGCACCTTGTTGACCCGGGTACAAGTAACGCCTGCTTGCGCCAATACCGCACTAGTCCCCCGGGTTGCCAACAGCTCGAAACCCAATGTGGCAAGCTCCTGGGCAACGGGGACAATCCGCTGTTTATCCACATCCCGGACACTAATAAAAACTTTGCCCCCTTGAGGCAACACCACCCCTGCTCCAAGAAGCGCCTTATAAAAAGCTTCTCCAAAACAGCGCCCGGTTCCCATCACCTCGCCCGTTGATTTCATTTCCGGCCCTAAAATGGGATCGACACCCGAAAACTTGATAAAGGGAAAAACCGCTTCTTTTACCGAAAAATAGTGGGGTATCACTTCCTCCGTTATCCCTTGGCTGACTAGGCTCTGCTCCATCATGCAGCGGGCCGCAACCTTGGCGAGGGGAACACCAATGGCCTTAGAAACAAAGGGCACCGTCCGGGAAGCGCGGGGGTTAACCTCAAGCACATAGATATCATTTGCTTGAATAGCAAACTGGGTGTTCATTAACCCCACCACCTTAAGCTCACGGGCCATTTTATAGACCTGCTCCCGTAATTGGTCCTGCACCGCGGCACTCAGGCTGAAAGGCGGCAGGGCACAGGCGGAATCACCAGAGTGAACACCCGCCTGCTCAATGTGCTCCATAATCCCGCCCACAATGACTCGCTCCCCATCACAAATGGCGTCCACATCGACTTCAATGGCTTCATCTAAAAAACGGTCCAACAGCACGGGCGAATCATTAGAGACGGTCACTGCCTCTCTCATATACCGATTTAACTCATCCATGTTGTAGACGATCTCCATAGCTCGCCCTCCAAGCACATAGGAGGGCCTCACCACCAAAGGATAGCCGACTTCATCAGCCAAACGGAGTGCTTCTTCCTGGGTGCGAGCGGTACGATTAGGAGGCTGCTTAAAGCCCAGCCGCTCAATGAGACGTTGAAACCGCTCCCGATCCTCAGCCAAATCGATAGAGTCCGGGGAGGTCCCGATAATCGGTGCCCCTGCTGCCTCCAGAGCTCGCGCTAGCTTGAGTGGAGTTTGGCCCCCATACTGAATAATCACCCCCTTGGGTTGCTCCAGGGCAATGATTTCCAGAACATCCTCCAGAGTCAGCGGCTCGAAGTATAGCCGATCGGAGGTGTCATAGTCGGTGGAAACCGTCTCTGGGTTGCAGTTGACCATGATAGTCTCATAGCCATCCTCCCGTAGTGCCAACGCGGCGTGCACACAGCAATAATCAAATTCGATGCCCTGGCCAATGCGGTTGGGTCCTCCCCCTAACACCATGATTTTATCGCGCTGGCTAGGGGCCGCTTCACACTCTTCATCATAGGTGGAATAGAGGTAGGCCGTGGTGGTGGCGAATTCGGCACCACACGTATCCACTCGCTTATAGACCGGGCGCACCCCCAGGGCATGCCGCCGCCGCCGTATTTCCTCTTCTCCAACTCCCAGGAGAAAGGCCAAACGGCGATCCGAAAACCCCTTACGTTTCAAAAGATAAAGCGATTCTTTCCCCAATTGCTCCAGGGACAGGCCCCCCAATCCCTGCTCAGTCTGCACCAATTCTTGAATCTGAGCTAAGAACCAGGGATCAATATGGCTTAACTCATGAATCTCCCTCATGGAGAAACCAGCACGGAAGGCATCCGCAAGATAATAGATCCGCTCTGCGGAAGGCACCCGTAGCTGGTACCGTAGAGTCTCCGTGGTATCTTCTGCCTCTAAATTCAATTTTTCATTGAAACCATCCGCACCTGTCTCCAGGCTCCGAAGCGCCTTCTGCAAAGATTCCTGGAAATTCCGGCCAATGGCCATCGCTTCCCCCACTGATTTCATCTGCGTGGTCAAGCGGGCATCGGCTTTGGGGAACTTCTCAAAGGTAAAACGGGGTATCTTCGTGACCACATAATCGATACTAGGCTCGAAGGAGGCCGGAGTCAGCCCCCCGGTAATCTCATTCTGAAGTTCGTCCAAGGTATAGCCAATCGCCAGTTTTGCAGCGATCTTAGCAATAGGAAAACCCGTGGCTTTGGAGGCTAAGGCCGAAGAACGGGACACCCGGGGATTCATTTCGATAATAATCAGCCGCCCATTTTCTGGATTAATGGCAAACTGGACATTGGAACCACCGGTATCCACCCCAATCTCGCGCAATACCGCAATGGCCGCATCACGCATTATCTGATATTCCTTATCCGTGAGGGTTTGAGCGGGTGCTACCGTAATGGAATCACCCGTATGCACCCCCATCGGGTCAAAATTCTCAATAGCGCAAATGATGATGCAGTTATCCTTACAGTCCCGCACCACTTCCATCTCGAATTCTTTCCAACCCAACACCGACTCCTCAATGAGAAGTTCCGAATTGGGACTAAGATCCAGACCACGCTCACAGATCTCAACAAATTCTTCCCGGTTGTAAGCAATACCGCCCCCAGAGCCCCCCAGGGTAAATGAGGGTCGAATAATAATGGGGAAGCCCAAATCTCTCTGAACCTGTTGTGCTTCCTCAAGGCTGTAGGCAATTGCTGAACGGGGGACGTCAAGTCCAATTTTTTGCATCGCCAGCCGGAAGAGATCCCGGTCTTCAGCTTTATTAATGGCGTCCTCGCTCGCGCCGATCATCTCTACGCCATAACGCTCCAGGATTCCTTCACGAGCCAAATCCAGGGCGCAATTCAAGGCGGTTTGGCCGCCCATCGTGGGCAGTAAAGCATCAGGGCGTTCCTTTTCAAGGATTCGGGCTACGGTTTCCCAGGTGATCGGCTCAATGTAAGTGGCATCGGCCATTTCTGGATCAGTCATGATGGTGGCCGGGTTAGAATTCACCAAAATCACCCGGTAACCTTCCGCTTTAAGGGACTTACAGGCTTGAGCACCGGAATAGTCAAACTCACAGGCCTGACCTATAACAATGGGTCCGGCACCGAGAATAAGTATACTTTTGATGTCGCTACGTTTAGGCATAGGGAGTTTGTTCTCAGCGGGCCGATATCTGCCTTAGGTGGATACTCATACACTGACACTGAATCAAGGGCTGAGAGAACCTATCGCTGGATATGGGTAGCTTGCATGAGGCCGATAAAACGATCGAATAATGGAGTAATATCACGAGGGCCAGGGCTAGCCTCAGGGTGTCCTTGAAAACCAAAGGCTAGCTTATCCGTGTGCTGAATGCCTTGCAAGGTCCCATCAAACAGAGAACGGTGGGTCGGTTGTAGGTACGCAGGCAAAGTACTCTCATTAACCGCAAAGCCATGATTTTGGCTGGTAATAAACACCTCTCCAGTGGCCAGATCTTGTACCGGATGGTTGGCTCCATGGTGGCCAAATTTCATCTTCACTGTCGTGGCCCCGCTAGCAAGCGCCAATAATTGATGACCCAGGCAGATACCAAAAAGCGGTATGGACTGGGTCAGGAATTCCCGGATCGCCACAATCGCATAATCGCACGGCTCCGGGTCTCCAGGCCCATTAGAGAGCAGTATTCCATCGGGGGATAAAGCCAACACTTCAGCGGCTGAAGTCCTAGCCGGCACAACTGTTACCCGGCAACCCTGGTCCACAAGCAGGCGCAAAATATTATGTTTAACACCAAAATCATAGACCACCACATGAAAGCGGTCTGGGGTCTTCTCACTGGAGACAGAATCGTCCTTCTCCAGACGCCAGCTTCCCTCAGACCAGCCATAGGAAGTGCTCGTCGTGACCACTTGGGCAAGGTCCATGCCCTTAAGGCCCGGGAATGCCCGTGCCTGGGCTATCGCCTCTGCCTCATCAATCCCCTCACCGGCCATGATGCAGCCATTGAGGGCACCATGTTCGCGCAGGCAGCGGGTCAGTTTACGGGTATCAATATCTGCAATGGCAACTACCTGATTCCGTACTAAAAAAGCATCTAGCGGTTCTTCCGCCCGCCAGTTACTGAAAGTCGCAGGATAATCACGAATGACCAAGCCGCTGGCATAAACTTGGTCGGATTCCCGGTCTTCACTATTGGCCCCCACATTGCCAATATGAGGGTACGTCAGGGTGACAATCTGCCGGCAATAGGAGGGGTCAGTCAGGATTTCTTGATATCCCGTCATCGCAGTGTTAAATACCACTTCACCCACCGTCTGCCCTGGGCAGCCAATAGCGGTGCCTCGAAATATACTGCCATCTTCGAGCGCAAGTAGGGCGTCAGGACGCAAGTCAACCTCCAACAGATACAAAAAAGCGGGACACAGCTTCACTCGTCCCGCTTGCCCGATAGCTAGGATAGTAAATTACCATCCGCCATGTTCGTTCTAAATTTTACTTTACCAACCCTTAGGGTGTCTATGCGCAAGCGTGATGACAGCTACCGCTTCCTATGGGATGATTTATTTTCCACTGGACATAATAGGAGGATTTTAGTCTTGTCGACACGCCTTTGGAATAGTCGATCTTTTCCCCGCGCCCGCCCCCGCCGCATGCGGCGGGATGATTTTTCTCGGCGGTTGATGCGGGAAGCCCGTCTAAACTGTGACGATCTTATCTATCCGGTGTTTGTCCTCGACGGCCACAGCCGCCGCGAGGCGGTCCCTTCTATGCCGGGCATTGAGCGAGTCACCATCGATGCTTTACTGGATGAAGCGGAAGCGCTCATCACCTTGGGTATCCCTGCCATCGCCCTGTTCCCCGTGACCTCACCGGATCGGAAGTCGGACGATGCGCGCGAAGCCTATAATCCAGAGGGTCTCGCCCAGCGGGCGGTACGGGCTTTGAAACAGCATCTTCCCCATCTGGGCGTGATCACTGATGTGGCCCTAGACCCCTTTACCAGCCATGGCCAGGACGGCCTTGTCGATGCCCAGGGTTATGTCATCAACGATGAAACGGTCGAGGTTCTGGTAAAGCAAGCCCTTTCCCATGCAGAAGCTGGCGCTGATATTGTCGCCCCCTCCGACATGATGGACGGCCGTATTGGTGCCATTCGCCAGGCGCTGGAAAGTGCTGGATACCTCAATACCCGGATTCTTGCCTACTCGGCTAAATACGCTTCCAGCTTTTATGGGCCTTTCCGGGATGCGGTCGGATCGGCGAATAACCTGGGGGGTGGCGACAAGTACAGCTACCAAATGGATCCGGCTAACAGTGATGAAGCGCTGCAAGAAATTGCTTTAGACTTGGAAGAGGGCGCGGATATGGTCATGGTCAAGCCAGGAATGCCTTACCTCGATATCGTCCGGCGGGTGAAAACAACCTTTGGCGTCCCCACCATGGTGTATCAGGTCAGCGGCGAATATGCCATGCTGACTGCTGCTGCCCAGAATGGCTGGCTGGAACGGCAAGCGGTGGTGATGGAATCGCTGGTTTCCATGAAGCGAGCCGGGGCTGATGCCATCTTAACCTACTTTGCCAAAGATGCCGCGCGCTGGCTACATAACCAATAGAGGGGAACAGCACCAATAGAGGGGAACAGCACCAATAGAGGGGAACAGCACCAATAGAGGGGAACAGCACCAATAGAGGGGAACAGCATGCCAGACCGCTACGCCGTCATGGGCAATCCTATCGCCCACAGTAAATCGCCTCAAATTCATACCGCCTTTGCCCAGCAAACGGATCAAGATCTGACCTATACCGCCATCCAAGTAGAAAAAGGGAAATTAGCGGAAGCCGTCACTGCCTTTCAAAACCAAAAGGGTAAAGGATTAAATATTACCCTTCCTCTGAAAGCCGAAGCCTGGGAACGGGTGGATAAATGCAGCCCCCGGGCCCAGCGAGCTAGGGCAGTCAATACCCTCACCCTTGAGGAAAATGGCTCGCTCCGAGGCGATAATACCGATGGCATAGGACTGGTGCGGGATCTTATAGAGAATCACGGTGGCCTCATCAGGGATCAACGGCTCTTACTGCTAGGGGCCGGTGGCGCAGCTGCTGGCGTCATCGAAGCCCTATTGGACGAAAAACCCGCCCGCCTTGTGGTGGTCAACCGGACCCCCGCTAAAGCCATTGAATTGGCAACCCGATTTAGCCCATTGGGTGCTGTGACCGGCGGCGGCTATGAATTACTTGCAAGCGGCCCCTTTAATCTCATCATCAATGCTACTGCCAGCAGCCTTCAAGGGGAACTCCCTCCCCTTCCCCAAGGGATATTGCACCCTGGCGGCTGGGTTTACGACATGATGTACGGCAATGAGCCTACCGTTTTCATGAAGTGGGGGCAAACTCAAGGGGCGGCACAAGCCTTAGATGGATTGGGCATGTTAGTGGAACAAGCTGCGGAAGCGTTTTTTATTTGGCGCAAGCTACGACCCCAAACAGCGCCAGTCATTGCGCAACTAAGACAGGAAATGGCAGGTTAAAACCCCGCGGTGCCGCTGTGAATATCGCTCTTGAACCGAGAAGTTCAAGTGGGAGCTCCGCGTGATGCCGTAGGCTTTCCACTACTTGGTGGACATGCACATTGGCACCATCGAATCCTGCCCCCTAGCGAGTAGTATAGGCTCAAGTAGTATCCAATCCACTGGCGTACACCGCAGGGATCTTTATTTTACTCTAATTTGTAACAGAATCCAGCCACCTGATTCCTAATTTATGGATCAACCTGGCGACACTCTTCCAGCGCTGCCTCAACCTTATGCCGAAGGGTTTGGATTCGTTTGCTTAACTCACGCTCTCCTTCCTTTCGGCTTTGCTCCTTAAGCAGCTCATGGGTGATGTTTAAAGCCGTCATCACCGCCACCCGTTCTACACCGATAATTTTACCGCCGACTTTAACCTCCTCCATTTTCTTGTTAAGGTAACGGGCTGCTGTTAATAACGCTTCTTCCTCACCAGGTGGGCAAGCCACCCGATATTCTTTACCCAATATATGCAACACTACCGGCTGGGCTTCATCATTCATGATGCCTGCTCCATAGACTTTAGGCGTGTAATCATCGCCTCGACCCGACTTCGCGCAAGTTCAGTCTGCTCAATAAGCTTCGCCCGCTCAGAAATAAGCTCAGCGTTTTGGCCACGCAAAGCTTGGTTTTCTTCCCTTAAGCGATTGCACAGCTCGATTAACTCATCGATTCGCCGCTCTAATTGTTTAACCGTATTCTCTACCATACTTGGTAGCCTCTTGTTTTTACCCAATATAGAGCGGCAGCAAAGGCGGGTCAACGGCAGTAGCCGAATTGGCACAAAGGTACCTTAAAGTTGTCATTAATGTTACGATGAATATTATAATTTAACATTAAAAAATGGCTGAAATTTATTCTAATCTTTTAGAAGATCTCTGCAATATCGAAATGTGCGCAGATCCCTCTGAAGTTCACGGGTCCTTGTGCGGGTTTCTTTGCGCCAGACAAAAACAAACCGCTGGGGCTTGGATCGAGGAGATCGCCCCCCAAGCCAGCCGCGACGACAAAGAAAAGCTGGCGGCGCTATTTGAACTTACCGAGCAGCAGCTTAACAGCCCCGATTTGGATATACGGCTCTTCCTCCCCGATGACCAAGCCCCCCTTAGTGAACGCACCGAAGCCCTTGCCAGCTGGTCTCGGGGACTCCTATACGGCCTTGGTATTGGTGGGCTAGGAAAAGAAACCATCTTAGATGACGACATCCAGGAATTCCTAACAGATGTCGCAAAAATTGCAAAAGCAGTCCATTACCCCGAGACCGATACCCATGAGGATGAGGTTGCCTATAGCGAACTGGTCGAATATCTCCGCATGGGATTGTTGTTGGTATACGAAAGTCTCCACCCCACCGATAGGGACTCACCCCCCGAAACTTAACTTTAAGGCATCACCACCTTAACTTATGGAAGCCAAAGAATTCGCACGCCGTCGTAAACAATTGTTGCAAATGATGGGGGAAGGCAGCATTGCTATCCTGCCTACAGCAAGCACTTACCCCCGTAACCGAGATGTGACCTTTCCCTTCCGTGCTGATAGCAATTTTTACTACTTAACAGGGTTCCCTGAACCGGAAGCAGTGGCCGTTCTCGTTCCTGGCCGCAGCCATGGGGAATATCTCCTATTTTGCCGGGAACAGGATCCGGAGAAAGAGATCTGGGAGGGCCGCCGCGCTGGCACTCAAGGGGCTTGCAAAGATTATGGCGCTGACGACGCCTTCCCCATTACCGATATTGATGACATTCTTCCCGGATTAATGGAAGACAAAGCCCGGGTCTACTACGCCATGGGCTATTACCCCGGTTTTGATCAACGTATGGTCGGGTGGGTTAATTTGATCCGACAGGCCTCTCGTGCTGGTAAGCGGCCGCCAGGCGAGTTCATTGCGCTGGATCATCTACTTCATGAAATGCGTCTTATCAAAAGCGCCCAAGAAATCAAAACCATGCGTGAAGCGGCCCGGATCTCGGCTGAAGCCCACATCCGGGCCATGCAACTCTGCCACCCTAGCATGATGGAATACCAAATAGAGGCGGAGTACCTTCACCATTTCTTTAGCCAGGGCTGCCGAGCCCCAGCCTATCCTCCTATCGTAGGCAGTGGTGGCAATGGTTGTATCCTCCACTACACCGACAATAATGCCCGCCTCAGGAAAGGAGATTTGCTTTTGGTGGACGCAGGCGCCGAGTATGACTATTATGCGGCGGATATTACCCGTACATTTCCCGCCAGCAGCCGCTTTTCCCCCGCCCAAAAAGCGATTTATGAACTGGTCCTGGAAGCACAACTGGCGGCCATCGCCGAGGTCCGACCCGGCAATCACTGGAACGAACCCCACGAAGCGGCCGTGCGGGTACTGACAGAGGGTCTGGTGGCTCTCGGTCTGCTCAAAGGACGGGTGAGCACCTTGATTAAAAAAGAACACTATCGCCGCTTTTATATGCATCGTACCGGGCACTGGCTGGGTATGGACGTCCATGACGTAGGGGACTATAAAGTCGATGGTGAATGGCGGGTTTTTGAACCTGGCATGACTCTAACCGTAGAACCGGGATTGTATATCCCTGCCAATAGCCAGAAAGTAGCTAAAAAATGGTGGAATATCGGAGTCAGAATTGAGGATGATGTGCTTGTGACCAAAGAGGGCTGTGAAGTCCTAAGTGCAGCAGTCCCTAAAACAGTAGACGAGATTGAGGCCTTGATGGCCTCCTCACAGATACGGGTACCCATGCAATGACCCCCCCTTTCGACTACGATTTACTTATCGTGGGAGGTGGCCTCATTGGCAGTAGCTTGGCCTTGGCCTTGGCATCCCAACCCTTACGCATCGGCATTATCGAAGCGGTTCCCCCAAGTACTCAAGAGCAACCTAGCTTCGATTCCCGGGCCATTGCCCTAGCCTTCGGCTCCCGCCGTATTTTTGAGGGCATAGGCTGCTGGTCCGCCATTGCCTCTGAAACAACCCCCATCCGCCACATCCATGTCTCCGACCGGGGGCATTTTGGGGTTACCCGCCTAGATGCCGCCCAGGCTTCCCTGCCCGCATTGGGCTACGTGGTAGAAGTGCGGATGCTGGGCCAGATTGTCTATCAAAAACTTCAAGACTTTCCCCAGGTTGAGCTTATTTGCCCTGCCAAAGTCGTCAATATCGTCTCTGAAGCATCCCAGACCCAAGTACAAATTGCTTCCCATGGCCATATCCATACCCTCTCCACCCGTTTGCTGGTGGCTGCCGATGGAGGACTCTCCCTGGTGCGGCAGTTGCTGCAAATTCCGACCCAAAAGAGAGACTACGGCCAAACAGCCATTATCGCCAATGTAGCCACCGAACGTTCCCACCAATACCGGGCTTTCGAACGCTTCACCGATACCGGCCCCTTGGCGCTACTGCCGCTGGGTGAAAAACGATGTAATCTGGTCTGGACAGTGAAAAATATTCAAGCCCCTTATCTTACCGCCGTGGACAAGGAGACCTTTCTCGCTCACCTGCAGCAACGCTTCGGCCAGCGCCTAGGGCGTTTTACCCGGATTGGTAAACGCCATGCCTACCCTCTTCAGTTGCTTCGAGCACAACAACAAGTTGCGTGCCGGGCGGTGCTCATCGGTAATGCCGCTCACAACCTCCACCCCGTTGCCGGCCAAGGTTTTAATCTGGGGCTCCGGGATGTTGCCGCCTTGGCGCAGACTCTTGCCGATGCCCAAAAAGCGGGCCACGATCTTGGGGCGCCGGAGACCTTATCCACTTACACCCAATGGCGCCAGGGGGATCAACATCTAGTGACGGGATTAACGGATACCCTCGTACGTCTATTTTCCAATGATTATCCTTTGCTCGGCCCAGCCCGAGGCTTGGGGCTGGCAGCTTTAGATTTATTTCCTCCCCTCAAGCAGCAGTTTATGCGCCAAACCATGGGACTTGCGGTACGGCAGCCTCGCCTGGCTCGGGGATTAGCCCTATGACCTCACCTCATCCCCCCTATGATGTTCTCATCGTCGGTGCCGGCATGACGGGCTCTTGCTTGGCATTAGCGCTAGGACAATCCCCCAAACTCCGAATCGCCTTGGTAGAAGCCAATCCGCCTGATCTAGAGGACGTTCCTCCAGACACTTATGATCTTCGGGTTAGCGCCATCACCCGTGCCTCCGAAAATATTTTTAAAAACTTAGGGACCTGGCAAGAAATGGCGGCGCAACGTATCAGCCCCTTTCGGGAAATGCATGTATGGGACGGGACAGGCACCGGAGAAATCCATTTTGACAGTGCTGAGATCGGAGAACCCTGCTTAGGGCATATCATTGAAAATCGGGTGATTCAAAGAGCGCTCCTAAAACAATGTGAGGGTTCGGATAATATCGACCTGTATGCTCCTGCTCACCCTAGTGGAATAATCCAAGATGATCGCAAAATTTACCTGCAACTGGAAGGGGGCGATTGCCTAGGAGCACGCTTGCTCATTGGCGCAGACGGGGCCAATTCCAAGGTAAGACAGTGGATGGGTATTAGCAGTCGGGGTTGGGATTACCAGCAAAAAGGGGTAGTCGCCACGGTTCAGACTGAAAAGCCCCATCAGGAAACAGCATGGCAATGCTTTCTTCCCCCGGGACCGCTGGCCTTTTTGCCCTTAGACAATCCCTATCGCTGCTCCATCGTCTGGAGCACGACACCCGAGGAGGCTACCCACTTGTTGGCCTTGGAAGAACAGGAATTTGCTGCGGCACTCGCTGCTGCCTTTGAGTATCGTTTAGGGGCGATCCAAGCAGTGAGTCCTCGGGCCGCTTTCCCCCTGCGACTGCGGCATGCGGAGACTTATACCAAACCCCGGTTGGCCCTGGTTGGCGATGCGGCCCACACCATTCATCCCCTAGCTGGACAAGGCGTTAACTTAGGCTTGCTGGATGCCACCGCACTAGCTGAAGTATTGATGACCGCCAGAAAGCGCAAGAAGGACCTGGGCGCTCTTGCCACCCTGCGGCGCTTTGAACGTTGGCGGAAAGGGGATAACTTTGCCACCCAATTGGTGATGGATGGTTTTAAACGCCTTTTTGGTAATACCCTCTTTCCAGTCCGCCTCATTCGCAACCTTGGCCTTACAGCCACTGATGCTGCAACCCCAGTCAAATGCTTGATTATGCGCCAGGCGTCCGGTTTAACCGGAGATCTGCCCCTGATGGCTAAGCCAAAATTGATTGATCCTGGAAAATAGGCGGGCTAAATGCGATTTCTGCCGGCTAAACACCCCCCTTCCGGGAATCCTTCTTTTTTTGGCGGGAACGATGCCCCCCCTTGCGAAGATTCCTGTTGTCCCTAGGCGGTAGCGAGATGGGTTGTTTCGGTATGGACAGTGCCTCATCATCTACCGAGAAAGGAGCCAACTTATGACCAATATATTCCTCAATATCAGGCAAGGAAAAGGCGTAATCTTCACAGGCAAAACTCACCGCCGAACCACTCGCTCCAGCGCGAGCAGTCCGGCCTATACGATGCACATAGTCTTCAGGATCCTGAGGTAAATCATAGTTAAATACATGAGTTACCGTAGGGATATGAAGACCCCGTGCCGCCACATCCGTGGCAACCAAAATAGGATAACTTCCCTCTTGGAATTCCTTAAGCAGGCGCTGACGCTTGCCCTGGGGGACGTCACCGGAAAGCAAGGCAGCTTTAAAGCCATTACCTTCCAGGTAACCCCAGACTTGTTCAGCGGCGTATTTAGTATTCACAAACACAATCGCATGTTGGGGCGCTAGACGTTTAAGGAGGGCAAGCAATAGAGGAATTTTTTCTTCGTTAGCAGGAAAATAAACTCTTTCTTTAATTTTATCGGCGGTTACCTTCTGGGACTCTGTTTGGACTAGACGGGGGTTGTTCATATGCTCGTAAGCTAGCTCCGTCACCCGCAGGGAAAGGGTGGCTGAAAACAACATCCCGAGGCGTTTATGGGGTGGCGGCAGACGACGCAAAATGTAGCGAATGTCCCGAATAAAGCCCAGATCAAACATCCGATCGGCCTCGTCTAAAACGACGACCTGGACTTTTTTAAAATCGAATATCTGCTGTTTGTAATAATCAATGAGACGTCCTGGTGTACCAATCAAGATATCACAGCCTTGCTCTAGGAGGTGGCGTTGTTTGCGGTAATTAGCCCCACCATAAACAACAACAGATCGTAAACCGGTATGACGGCCGAGCAGTTGGGCATCCTTTTTTATCTGAATAGCCAACTCACGAGTTGGGGCTAGAATTAACGCCCGGGGCTGTTGACCTTGTTCAATACCAAGATCTCTTAATAAGTATTGCATTGTCGCCAGCAAAAAGGCAGCCGTCTTGCCGGTCCCCGTCTGGGCCTGCCCCGCTACATCCTTACCGGCCAGTAGCAAAGGCAATGTCAATGCCTGGATCGGCGTACAAACGGTAAAACCGGCATCTTGAATCCCCTGTATTAGGGGTTTGGCCAGATTTAAGGCATCAAATGAAATTTCAGAAAAATGAGGATTGGACATCAATTTTGGGTACCAAAAGACCCGGTTTTATGCTTATAGCTTGAAAATGGGCGAAAATTGCGCTGAAATCGTATTTATATAATTATGCATTATTATATCTCACTATATTAGGGTAACCTATGCATAAATCATAAAAGAAGGCAACTAAATTTTATGCAAAAATCTTAAAGCAAAAATAATAACGTATAAAATTTCTAGACAATTTTAATCCAACAGTTGGAGTTATACCTACAATGAGTGATCGCATCATATCAGTAACCGACGCCACCTTTGAGGAAGAAGTGATTAAATCAGAACAGCCTGCGCTTGTGGACTATTGGGCTGAATGGTGTGGACCCTGTAAAATGGTTGCACCTATTCTGGAAGAGATTGCGAAAGAATACGAAGGCAAGCTCAAAATTTGTAAACTCAATATTGATGAGAATCCTTCGACTCCACCTCGCTATGGAATCCGCGGTATCCCCACTTTGATGTTGTTCAAAAACGGGAATGTAGAGGCGACGAAGGTGGGCGCCCTGTCAAAATCGCAACTAGCAGCCTTTATCGACAGTAATTTATAGGCGGCTTCTCATGGCAGCAATGATGTAGAAGCCATCGCGATTCAAATGAGATAAGCTTATGAAAATTAGATCCCTTACCGCTGCGATGGTCCTGGGTATATTCTTTGTCGGCTGTGCTAGCACTACAGGGGAAAAAGAATCCATCGGCACGGTTCTTGGCGCCGCAGGCGGGGGACTTCTAGGCTCACAGTTTGGTTCAGGAAGCGGGCAACTGGCAGCCACAGCCGCGGGTACCCTACTGGGCGCTCTAGTGGGAAGCAACATTGGCCGCACCATGGACGATGTTGATCGCATGAAGGCCCGTCAAGCCCTAGAGCAAGCCACCCATGCTCCTATTGGAGAAACCATTACCTGGAATAATCCTCGCAGTGGACACCAGGGCTCGGTAACGCCAGTACGTGATGGGCGCTCCAGCGCTGGCAATTATTGCCGGGAATTCCAACAGACAGTGACCATCGACGGCAGGAGTGAGCAGCTCTATGGGACAGCCTGCCGACAACCGGATGGAAGCTGGAAACTGATCCAATAAGCGCCGAAGCCGCTAATCTATTAAGTCTTATAGAAGTCTTTGCTGCTAATATTAGAGGGCATGGGTGGCAGGTTTTATGAATAGGGGGCAATAGCATGGCAAACCACAAGTTTAAAACTTTAACCTTAGGCCTGTGGCTGTATCTACTGCTACCTCAGATAGCCTGGAGTGATTTTCAAAATGGAAATCAGCTACTTAAGAACTGCACTGCGAAAAATGACATTCAGGCCAAAGCCTACTGTATAGGCTATGTGGCCGCCATTGCAGATGTCTTAGGAGTAGGAGACAGGGAAATTGGAGGATGGTATGCCTGCCTCCCAAGCCATGCCACTCAAGGAGATGTCGTTGAGATTGCCGTTAATTGGCTTAAAAAGCACCCTTCAGTCCGCGGTGAGGGGGCTTCTGATATTGCTGCCCATGCCCTTGCCAAAGCCTTTCCTTGCACTCCCACTCCCTAGCTTTATACGGAGAGGTTTGGAATTAGTTATCTGCGAAAGGATCACGCAAAATTATGGTTTGCTCCCGATCTGCCCCGGTTGAGATAATATCAATGGGAACACCGCAAAGTTCTTCTATTTTTTCAAGATAAAGCCGGGCATTTTCTGGTAACTGGTCATACTCTGTTATTCCAGCCGTTGATTCTTGCCAACCTGATAATTCCATATAAACAGGTTCGCAGCGAAGGAGAGCATCACTACCCGGCGGTGCTTCAGAGCATTCCCCATTAGTACGATAAGCCACACAGAGGCGTAATCTTTCCAGACCATCCAGCACATCCAGCTTCGTTACACAAAGGCCGGTGATACCATTAATAATGGCTGCGCGCCGTAATGCGACTAAGTCTAACCAACCGCAACGCCGAGGGCGACGGGTAGTCGCACCGAACTCCTGTCCCCGCTGAGCCAGATGGGTACCAATATCATCCCCTAATTCCGTAGGAAAAGGGCCATGCCCAACCCGCGTTGTATAGGCCTTAGTAATTCCAACAATGTAGTCCAAATCACGTGGTCCTACCCCGCTTCCCGTCGATGCGCCACCGGCAGTCGTATTGGAGGATGTCACAAAGGGATAAGTGCCGTGATCAATATCCAGAAAAGCCCCCTGAGCCCCTTCAAACAGAATATTCTTCCCTTCTCGTCGGAGTTGGGCTAACAACATCGGCACATCGGCGACTAAATGGCTAAATTCCGCCTTAAACTCCAAAGCCTGCTCTAGCACCTGCTCACAGCTAACGGGTTCAGCCCGGTGGTACTCCCGCAAGATAAAATTATGATAATCCATAATTTCAGCCAGGTTGGCCGCAAAATTACTTTCATCAGATAAATCGCCTACTCTTAGGGTACGGCGTGCGACTTTATCTTCATAGGCTGGACCAATACCACGGCCAGTCGTACCAATTGCTCGCTCCCCACGAGCAACCTCTCGTGCCCGATCAAGTGCAACATGGTAGGGCAAAACAAGGGGGCAGGCAGAGCTGATCCTCAAACGTTCTCGAGCGGGTATGCCCCGCTCCTCAAGCATTCTAGTCTCCTCCATTAAAGCACTCGGAGAGACCACCACTCCATTGCCAATCATGCACAAGACGTTGTCTCGCAAGATTCCAGAAGGAACCAAATGAAGGACAGTTTTCTCACCTTTGATCACCAAGGTATGGCCCGCATTGTGTCCTCCCTGAAAACGGACGACCGCCCCCACGCGATCAGTCAGGAGATCAACTAATTTCCCTTTGCCCTCGTCGCCCCACTGGCAACCTACCACCACGACGTTTTTAGCCACGCCTTAGCTTCCTTATTTCTGTGACCTGCCATTGCCCCTTTTCTAGTACCAACTCTCGATTACAGTCCAATTCCTCAAAGCCATTAGCGGTACCAGGAAACCCATAGACAACTTGCTCCCCTTGCTGGCGCAGACGGGCCACCTCTTGTTCAAAGTCGGGATCCTCTGACCAGGGGGCATAAATCCCTTGACAGGGAGCCGAAATGCTGCCGCTAAGGGTCACTAATTCTTTTAAATCTATGCTAAAGCCAGTGGCTGGCTGGGCCCGCCCAAAGACTTCTCCAATATCATCGTAACGTCCCCCCTGGGCAACCGCCTGTCCACGGCCAGGAATATAGACGGCAAAGACAAGACCTGTATGGTAGCGGTAGCCCCGAAGTTCGCCTAAATCAAAATGGATAGGCACTTGGGGTAAATACTTATCAGCCAGCACAGCCACCTTCTTTAAGGTCGTTAATGCTTGCTCCACTCCGCTCCCTGCCAGAACCTGTTCCGCTTCAGCAAGGACCTCGTTGCCCCCATTGAGGTTCGTTAGGGCCGTAAACATACGCCGAAGTTTTGAACCCACGCCATTATTCCGCAGCATTAAGTCCATCTCATCTTGAGCCTTACGCTGCAGGGCATCAAACAAGGTATATTCTTCCTCAGGTGACAATCCTGCTTGGGACACAAGATCTCGGAATATCCCTACATGGCCAAGATCTAGATGGGCTTGTTTAATGCCTACCTTCTCTAGAGCCTCCAAAGCCAACCGTAGAACTTCTAGATCACTTTCAATGCCTCCATGACCATAGAGTTCGGCCCCCACCTGAATGGGGTTACGAGCCCCTCCCAGACCCTGGGGTAAGGTGTGCAATACACTGCCTATATAACATAGCCGAACAATGCCTTTTCGTTTAATGCGATGAGCGGCAATTCGAGCTACTTGGGGGGTAATATCAGCACGCACGCCCATTAACCGACCCGTCAGCTGATCGGTGAACTTAAAAGTCTGCAATTCCAAATCAGTTCCCACACCAGTAAGCAGGGATTCTAAATACTCAATGAGGGGAGGCACTACAAGCTTGTAACCCCAGGAATGGAAAAGATCAATCAGCACACGTCGCGCGCGCTCTAGCTGCTCCGCCTCAGCAGGCAAGAGTTCGCCTACCCCTTCAGGCAGGAGCCAACGTTCAGTTATCGGCATTGTTGTTAACTAGGCTTTGCGGAGAGAAGGCAGGTGGCGGGTGCTTCGCACCCGCACACTAACCCACCTCATTCAAGTTCTGGTTTGGCAAATTTTGAGTTGGGTTCCGACCCAAATTCCGGCTTAGGATTAAAGAAGCGGAAAAATTCCCCTTTGGGCTCCAGCAACAGGAGATTGTTTCCTCCTTCCGCGAAAACCTTGCGATACGCGCTTAGGCTGCGGTAAAGGGCATAAAACTGTGGATCCCGGCCAAAGGTCTCTGCATAAACCTTGGTTGCCATAGCATCCCCCGCACCCCGAATATTTTCGGCCTCTTTTTTGGCGTTCGCCAGGATAATGGTACGCTGCCGGTCCGCCTCCGAACGAATGCGTTCAGCGGTCTCGGCCCCCTGTGAGCGTAGCTCACTGGCCACTCGCTGCCGCTCGGCCTCCATCCGGGCGTAAACCGAATCGCTAACATCCTTGGGCAAATCGATACGCTTGATGCGCACATCCGCAATCGTAATCCCAAACTCTTTGGCCTGGTTATTCGCCCGCCTTGCCATGGTTTCCATGATAAGCGCACGCTCCCCAGAAACCACCTCCTGGATGGAACGGCGCCCAAACTCACTCCGCAGGCCGTCTTTAATAATCTGAGATAGGCGCAAGGCAGCGCGACTCTCATCTCCCGTCATGGACCGGTAGTACTGGGCCACATCGCTAATCCGCCACATGACAAAGGAATCAACGATAACGTTTTTCTTCTCAACCGTGAGATAGCGCTCAGCCTCTGCATCCAGAGTAAGAATCCGACCATCAAATTTACGCACCGAATTAAAAAACGGCACTTTGAAGTGGAGACCAGGCTCAAAATCCGCACGCTCGATTTTACCCAACCATAACAAGAGCGCTCGCTCTCGCTCATCGACCATAAAAACGCTCTGCGAGCCAATGATTAACAAGACTACCAGGAGGGCAGCCAAGATACTAAAGCTTTTACTCATTACCGCGCCCTCCGACTCCGGCTATCGTCAGCACTGCTCTGGCGTGCGCGCGCCTCCCTCTCCAAGGTTTCTTTGCCGAAAGGGGACAACTGATCCAGGGAAATCGCACGCTGCTCCTCCGATCTTCCCTCCTGGACCATACGATCAAGAGGCAGATAAAAGACATTGGTGCCTTCGGGGACATCCACCATTACCTTACGGCTGCGATCCATCACCGACTCCATGGCTTCCAGGTAAAGCCGCTCTTCAGTAATCTGCGGCGCCTCTAGGTACTCCTTCAACACCTGGGCAAAACGAGCCGTCTCACCTTCAGCATGGGCAACAACCTCGTTCTTGTAGGCTTCCGCTTCCTGGACCCTACGGAATGCGGCACCCCGTGCTTTAGGAAGAATATCGTTGGCGTACGCCTCGGCCTCATTCCTTAACCGCTGTTGGTCTTCCCGCGCTTTGATGGCATCCGCAAAGGCCGCTTGCACCTGCTCCGGCGGCTGAGCATCCTGCATGTTCACACTGGTGACAATCAATCCTGCATTATATTGGTCCAAAATCTCCTGCGCTAATTTCTCCGTCCGCAGCACTATTTCACTACGCCCCTCGGTCAAAACAAAGTCCATGGTGTTCTTACCCACGATTTCCCGAAGAGCACTTTCGACCACCTGGCGCAGATTAATATCCGCATTGCGCACATTAAAGACATAATTGGCCGCATCCTTGACCCGATATTGGACCGCAATCCGAATATCCACAATATTTTCATCTTCGGTGAGCATCAGCGCCTCGGTGGGTACCGGCGATCCCGCCCGCCCCCTACCCGTAGAGCGGTAACCGATCTCATAGCTTCGGATCTGGGAGACATCCACCAGCTCTACCTTCTCAATAGGATAGGGAATGTGCCAGTGAGGTCCTGGCTCAGTCGTGGTGACATATTGGCCAAAACGCAACACCACACCGCGCTCGGCGGGGGCAACAATATAAATGCCTGAGAGCAGCCACACCACAGCAAGGATCAATACCAACAGACCCACGCCTACAACACTGCCGCCGCGACCTAAGGGCGGACGACCACCACTTGGCGCGCCTCCACCCCTACCCCCGAACAGCCCACTAAGTTTGGCCTTCAGGTTGCGGATGACTTCATCAAGGTCTGGTGGCCCTTGTTGGTCGCCACCTTTACCCCATTGATCCCCTTCTTTATTCCAAGGATCTTTGTCTTTGTCTTTGTTCTCGTTCGGCTCATTCCAAGCCATTAATCTACCTACTCCAACTGTTGTGCGGGTATCCATTAATAAATACCTGCAGGTTATTCACAAGGAGAATATTGACAGTAACTTGACATTCATTCTACAGGGACATAACTCCAGCCGGCAAGTTCCACCACTAGCAAGCTCGAATCGCCTGCTGTGAGTTCACAACGGTTTCCTTCGCCGGGAAATACTCGGCCAACGCTTGCCGCAACAATTCAATACCCTCACCGCTAGCAGCCGACAACCACACTCGACAGATTCGACCTGAAGCGTCCCTTTCCAGTCGCGGCTGGCAATTCTCTATTTGATCAATCTTATTATAAATTTCCAGTTGAGGAACCTCCTCTGCACCAATTGTTTGAAGGACTCTGTTCACCTGGGCAATGAGCACCTGACGCTCTTCCGAAGAAGCATCGACGACATGAAGCAACAAGGCCGCATCGCGGGTCTCCTCCAGGGTAGAGCGAAAGGCTTCTACCAAATCATGGGGCAAGTTACGAATGAAACCTACAGTATCAGCCAATACCAAAGGCCGAACCATTGCCAACCGCAAACGCCGCAACGTGGGATCTAGAGTCGCAAATAGCCTGCTATCCGCCAGAACTTGGGCCGTTGTTAAGCGATTAAACAAGGTGGACTTACCGGCATTAGTATAACCCACTAGGGAAATGGTAGGCACTTGCGCCTTGTGCCGCGAACGCCGACTCTGATGGCGCTGTTTCCTTACTCGTCCTAATCGTTTGTGGAGTTGCCGAATACGATTACCAATCAAGCGGCGATCCGTTTCTAGCTGCGTTTCACCAGGCCCCCGCAGACCAATACCACCCTTTTGGCGCTCCAAGTGGCTCCAACCACGCACTAAGCGAGTAGAGAGGTGCTGGAGCTGCGCCAGCTCTACCTGTAACTTACCTTCATGGGAGCGGGCCCGTTGGGAAAAAATATCAAGAATAAGTTCTGTTCGGTCCAATACCCGGCACTGCAAAGATTGCTCCAAGTTACGCGCTTGGGCCGGGCTCAGATCATGGTTGAATACGACTAAATTTGCTTGCTCAGCATCCACCCGACCACGGATTTCATCAACCTTACCCCGGCCAATAAAATATTTAGGATGGGGAGCCTGGCGCCTCCCAGCGATGGTCCTGATGACCTCTATGCCTGTAGAGGAAACAAGCTCTCTAAACTCTGCCTGCTCCTCACGATAAGCATAAGCAGGCACATGAAAGTGAATATGGACTAAAATAGCGCTATAGCTATACTTCCCACTGCCCTTGGGATGCTCAAACAATGCAATTCCCCTGGAATTTTTCAGTCAACCTGGGATAAAATGTAGCCTTAATCGGCAGATTGCGATCCTCCGATATGATGGATATTCCCTCCTTCGTTGCTGGATAATTTAACGTTGCGTGCAGGTACGACCGTGGAAATGGCATGCTTGTATACCATCTGGCTGACAGAATTTCTCAACAAAACAACAAATTGGTCAAAAGATTCTATCTGCCCTTGTAATTTGATCCCATTAACAAGATAGATCGAAACTGGAACCCGCTCCTTACGCAAAGCATTAAGGAAGGGGTCTTGTAACGACTGCCCACGTGACATTGGCCTTTTCTCCCTCGTAATTCTTGTTTTCAATGATAGATAAGGCCAGAGAGAAGGCGTGCTAAGCGCCTATCCGGCTTCGAGATAATCACACCACAAAATGTTATTATTTCTCTTCTCAGTCACCACTTATTTATAGACCAATTACTCAGCAAATTTATAGACCAATTACTCAGCAAAGAGTTGCTTTATTTTCCAACTAGGGTCTACATTTTGCTGCGTTATCTCGATATAACGACACCTACTTAGTACCGATATCCCATTCTATGTGCAATTTTTCGTCTTCTTTATCCACTGGCCCGAATTAAAGTCTAGCACACGCTCGCGGCTAGGAGCGACAAATTCAAGGGGCCTAAGTGAGTGCCGCCTCTAGTTGCTGCCATGCCTTCTCCATGTAGTCTTTTTCATCAGGATCAACATGGATAGCATCCTCCTCCCGCCGCAACCAGGTCAGCTGCCGCTTAGCCATTTGCCGAGTCGCGGTAATAGCCTGTTCAACCATGGCAGGGAAAGAAAATCGCCCCTGTAAATAAAGCCAGGCCTGACGATACCCTACCGCGCGGATGGAAGAAAGCTCTACACTCAGATCCGGGCGTTTAAATAAGTCGTTAACTTCCTCCAAAAACCCTGCTTCAAGCATGGCATAGAAGCGCTGCTCAATACGGGTATGGAGGGAGGCCCGTTCCCTAGGCGCTAAAATCAACTTGATAACTCGATAGGGGAACTCAGCTTCTTGAGTATCAGCGATTAACTCACTCAAAGGCCTGCCCGTCAATTGGAAGACCTCCAAAGCGCGTTGGATACGCTGAGGGTCATGGCGATGGATACGTTGTGCAGCTACAGGATCTAGCTCAGCCAAGCGGCGATGCAAAGCCTCCCAACCCATCGCCATTGCCTCCCTGTCTATAGCAGCCCGAACTTCCGGATTAGCCGGAGGAAGAGGAGAGATCCCATGTCTTAAGGCATGAAAATACAACATGGTTCCCCCGACCAGGAGGGGGATGCGCCCCCGTTGATTAATCGTCTTCATTAAGGCCAAGGCATCAGCACGAAAGCGACCTGCCGAATAAGTGTCTGCCGGATCGAGAATATCAATCAAATGATGAGGATAGCGGTGCCGTAGCGTTAGGTTGGGTTTGGCAGTGCCAATATCCATACCACGATACACTTGGGCTGAATCGACGCTGATAATTTCACAAGGCAGGTGCTTGGCAAGCATCAACGCAAGCTCAGTTTTACCGGAAGCAGTCGGCCCCATGAGAAATAGTGCAGGTGGCCGGGTAAGCATAAAACTGCCAGTAAGCTAAAGTGAGAATGGATACTTAACTTGAAGACAAGGGCAAAACAGCGCAGGCCTATCGCTTCATGGAATCGAAAAACTCAGCGTTAGTCTTGGTTTCTTTTAGCCTATTAAGTAGAAACTCCATGGCCTCCGCCTCATCCATGGGGGCTAGTAGCTTATGTAAAATCCATGTCTTTTGAAGATCCTCTGGGTTAGTGAGAAGTTCCTCCCGACGCGTACCCGAGCGGTTGATATTAATGGCTGGATAGATGCGCTTTTCAGAAAGTTTTCGCTCCAGGTGAATCTCCATATTACCGGTACCCTTGAACTCTTCATAAATGACATCATCCATGCGCGAACCCGTATCGATAAGGGCGGTAGCAATAATAGTCAAACTGCCGCCCTCCTCTAGGTTACGAGCCGCGCCAAAGAAACGCTTTGGCCGCTGTAGCGCATTCGCATCAACACCACCAGTCAGGACTTTGCCCGAGGAAGGGATCACCGTATTATAAGCGCGGGCCAACCGAGTAATGGAGTCCAATAAAATCACCACATCCCGCTTGTGCTCCACTAGCCGTTTGGCTTTTTCGATGACCATCTCCGCCACCTGAACGTGACGGCTTGCAGGCTCATCGAAAGTACTGGAGACCACCTCACCCCGCACGGAACGGGCCATCTCAGTGACCTCCTCGGGCCGCTCATCAATCAGCAGGACAATGAGATAACACTCCGGATGGTTAGCAGTGATAGATTGAGCGATATTCTGGAGCATCACAGTTTTTCCCGATTTAGGGGAAGAAACAATAAGTCCCCGCTGTCCCTTGCCAATTGGCGCAATCAGATCTATGACCCGGGGGGTCAGATCCTCCGTACTCCCATTGCCTCGCTCCAAGACTAAGCGCTCATTAGCAAATAAGGGAGTCAAATTCTCGAACAATACTTTGTTCCGGGATTGCTCTGGCGGCTCAAAATTGATGTTATTAACCTTAAGCAAGGCAAAATAGCGCTCTCCTTCTTTGGGAGGTCGGATCTTGCCTTCAATGGTATCCCCGGTACGAAGACCAAAACGCCTTATTTGGCTGGGCGAGACATAGATATCATCAGGCCCGGCAAGATAGGAAGCACTCGCCGAACGGAGAAAGCCAAATCCATCCTGGAGTAATTCCAGTACCCCGCTGCCGTAGATATCCTCGCCATTCTTTGCATGAGCTTTGAGCAGTGCAAAGATAAGGTCTTGCCGGCGCAGACGAGACATACCCTCCAGCCCCATGGACTGGGCAATATCTAAGAGTTCAGAAGCACTCTTCGTCTTGAGTTCAGTCAGATTCATGAAAGTCCGTCTAGTTGTTGTGAGGCAATGTATGTTGAATGGTTAATGCAAAGATACCCTGGTTACCCGGGCACAATTCACAAACGGAGGAATTTGAAGGAGCTGGATTTTAGACGGTGATGCTTAGCTAAGTTGCGAAATTACCACCAAAAATCCCCCCCGTCTAGCCCTGATAGGAATCCAATTACAATGAAAAATTATCCAAATATTGTGCTATTATAAATTGCCCCTTCGGGCATTCTAGGTTAATCTTTAGAACTTCCATCTTCGGAGAGGTGGCCGAGCGGTTGAAGGCGCACGCCTGGAAAGTGTGTATACGCTAACCGCGTATCGAGGGTTCGAATCCCTCCCTCTCCGCCAAATTAAATTAAGGCCCCGAGGCCTAAAGTTCGGGCTTTCTTCCTGAATCTTAAGAGGATTAGATCCCACTTACCCAGCCACCGGAGCGCGGATTAAAACACTGTACCGCGGTAGATGGCTTTAACAAGAAAAGGATTGAAAAACCCTTTTTCTCCCTGCTCTCCATAATTGAGCCGACTTGCTCAGGCAGTTACTTGATTACCTTTTCCCTATAGTCTTGGATTCGCCTTAATTTATACTTACTTTTGGCTATTTTTTCACCCACACTGATGACGGTCCACCTATCCCTATCCAGCCTCATAAATTCAACTTCAGGTTCAGGATTTTTCATTACGAGAACATGGGAAATGAATGGAGGAAAGCAGTTTCTTTAAGGGTTACTTTAGGATCCAAGCGCTATCAAAGATATCAACCGAGCCTAATAATACTGGCCTCGGCTCCCCACAAGTAAATTAAACTATCGGTATGACGATCCCTGGGAGTTGAGGACCTTTCACAATCCTGAGGGCAACATGAAATGTTTCAACATCTTTAATATCGTATCATAGCAACTTAATTACACCTTTACAAGGAACGCAAAGACATGGGCTACTTCTCAGCAAGCTCACGAGATGGGATGGTTCGTCTAGTGCCCTATACAAGCGGGCACCTTGAGTAGGAAATCGGTTAATTCTTGTTTTAACACCACATTCGCGGTATAATTTTAATGTTTTTTTGGAAGTCTAGGGCCGGGAGGGTCCGAAGTCAAAGCGCGTGGAACGGTAAAGTCACGGTAACACCATTGCCAAGAGACTGCTAAAAAACGTGAATTTGTCGGACTGACAAGATTTTGAATGGACAAAATCGAAGTTAGCCCTGATGAAACTCCAAAAATCTTGACACAAAATCGTAGTGATCCACAATGGTGGCTCGCGCCGGTCCCCTCGCAACGATATGTTGTGAACCCCGTCAGGCCTGGAAGGGAGCAGCGGTAACAACGGATTCGTGTGCCGGGGTGTGGCTGGTACGAGCTGCCGCCATTGCTAGACCCAGCCCTTTCTATCCTCTAATCCGCGGGGACATCACTTAAGTTCGTTTTTAGTCGGCTCACGCCGGCAGCCCTCCTCAATCCAGGAGAACAAACTCTCTATTTCTTCCAATACGCTATCCTGGTTGAAGTTTTCTCAAATTAATGCAAATGAGTCGACGGCAGGATATAAAATATGATACATGGATATACCGCCGCCGCTGAACAGAAAGCGGGTTATTGAATCCCATGAGCTATCAAGTCCTCGCACGAAAATGGCGACCTCGTAACTTCACCCAATTGGTGGGCCAAGAGCATGTGGTCCGGGCTTTAATCAATGGCCTGGATAATGACCGCTTGCATCATGCCTTTCTATTTACGGGGACTCGGGGTGTAGGCAAAACGACTCTGGCCCGCATTCTTGCCAAATCCCTTAATTGCGAGGAGGGAGTAGGATCGACACCCTGCGGCAATTGCCAGAACTGTCAGGCAATTGATGCCGGGAGTTTTGTGGATCTCATCGAAGTAGATGCCGCATCTCGCACGGGAGTAGATGATACCCGCGAATTATTAGAAAACGTTCACTATGCGCCAAGCCGCGGTCGCTATAAAGTTTATCTTATCGATGAAGTCCACATGTTCTCCACATCAAGTTTCAACGCCTTGCTCAAAACTTTGGAAGAACCGCCGCCTCACATCAAGTTTCTGCTAGCCACCACAGATCCCAAAAAATTACCTGTGACGGTGCTTTCCCGCTGTCTCCAGTTTAACCTGCGGCGTATCACCCCCCAAGTCATTGCTAGCCACTTGGATAAGATCCTCAGTGAAGAACAAATTCCCTCAGAGTTTCAAGCATTGACTTTGATCGCCCGGACTGCTGAAGGCAGCATGCGTGACGCCCTCAGCCTTCTAGATCAGGCCATCAGCTATGGCGGGGGGCAAGTAACGACAACCGACGTACGCACCATGCTAGGCAACATTGAACAGCGAGACTTACTAGTACTGCTCGACGCCCTTCTAGCGGGCAATGGACAAGAATTAATTGGAAAAGTACGGGAAATCTGCGACAACTCAGTCGATATCCCCTCGATACTGGCAGATTTGCTGCATTTATTACAACGGCTTGCCCTCTACCAATTCGCCCCAGACACGGTTGACGATATCGATGAGCGCGAGGCGTTTCATGGCCTTGCTGCACGGATGACGCCTGAGGATGTTCAGTTATTTTACCAAATTGGACTTATTGGCAGCCGCGACCTTGCCTATGCACCTGATCCGCGTGGGGCGTTTGAAATGATACTATTACGGATGTTGTGTTTTCATCCAGTCAGTGGCGCTTCCTCCCACCAGCCCTCCGCTGATACTGTTCCCAAAGCAGAAAAAACAAGAGCGGTTCCGTCCGTTCCACCTACGGTATCACAGCCCAACACTCCTCCCCTTTCAAACAGCGATCATTGGCCAAAACTAGTCACCCAGCTACAATTAACTGCTGTTGCCCGGCAACTGGCAGAAAATTGTGCCCTAGAACGGTGCGAAAAAGATACCGTATATTTGCAGCTAGCACCGAATATGGCCAACCTTCACAACAAACGCGCGGAGGAACGTCTACGGCAAGCTCTAGAAGAGCATTATGGCAAGTCGATTCAATTAATTATTCGGATTGCAGATTCAACAACCGACATTGATACAGCGGCAGCCAGACGTGAAAAGGAACATGCAGCATGGCAACAAGCTGCAGTAGAGTCTATTGAAAAAGATGCCAACATTAAAGCACTTCGTGAAACCTTTAATGCCCGGCTGCCCCTAGACAGTGTCCGTCCCCTCACGAAGCCCGAACAGGAATAATCCCCTGTTCCCAAAACCCGAGACAAACCACACCGAGGAGTTAAGATAATGAAAGGTGGACTTGGCAATTTAATGAAACAAGCTCAGCAACTCCAGTCAAATATGGAAAAAGCCCAGGAGGAGTTGGCCAACATGGAAGTCACCGGCCAAGCAGGAGGCGGCATGGTAAGCATCGTTATGACTGGACGCTATGACTGCCGACGCATTACCATCAACAACGAACTATGGCAAGAAGATAAAGAAATGGTAGAAGACCTGGTCGCCGCAGCAATTAACGATGCGGTCCGTCAGATAGAAACCCAGTCAAAGGAAAAAATGGCAAGCATGACTTCCGGCATGCTTCCTCCCGGCTTTAAGATGCCATTTTAAGTTAACCCAACATTACCCTAAAAGTAACCGCCTACCCCTCGTGAATTTATTTGGTCCTTCACTAGGGCGCCTCGTTGAAGCCCTGCGCTGCCTCCCCGGCGTTGGCCCCAAATCTGCACAACGCATGGCCTTTCACTTGCTGGAATCTGACCGGGAAGGGGGCCAACGCCTAGCCCAGGCATTGCTGGAAGCCCTTGGCAAAATTACTCACTGCCAGGCATGCCGTATCTTAAGCGAAACTGATCTGTGTCCCCTCTGCGCTGATCCCCAACGGGATCATAGCCAACTCTGCGTCGTAGAGATGCCCAGCGATGTTCAAGCCATCGAACAGGCCACGGCCTATCCCGGTGTGTACTTTGTCTTAATGGGCCATCTCTCACCCCTGGACGGCATTGGTCCCGAGGCCTTAGGGATGGACTTATTAGCAAAACGCTTAGACACAGATCAGATTCGCGAACTTATCCTAGCGACTAATCTCACCGTCGAAGGTGAAGCAACAGCCCATTACCTCAGTGAATTGGCACGAAGCCGCGGTATCACCGTAAGTCGCATCGCCCATGGGGTTCCTCTAGGCGGCGAACTTGAATTTGTTGATAGAGGCACCCTATCCCATGCTTTCCAAGGCCGACACCATTTATAACAGGTTTAAGCTACTTCAAGTTCTGTACTACCCACCCGATAATAGTCTTAAACATCGTTGTGAAATACTAAATTGATAGGCTATTGTGGACGGATTTGGATCGTTGCAAAGTAAATTATGCTTGACCCGCAAACTACCATTGACCGACTTAAGGCTTACCCTGGTGTCCTCTTGCGGCAGCCAATCTATAATCAACATCTAGAGTTTTATGCCTATGAATTAAGCTATTACCCTCAAGCCCAAGGGTGCTCCGAGGAAAATCACCGTGATTTAATCACCGCCTTAGCGGGGCGAGGACTTCAAACCATGGTGGGTCGGCACCAAACCTTTGTAGACTTGAAACCCGCGGGGATGGAAAAACAAACCCTGATCCAATTTCCCAAAAACCAATTAGTGCTTGAAACCCCCTCTCGTGCGCCCTTTGACGAAGCCAATTTACTGACTCTGGAAGGGCTTAGTAAACAAGGCTACCGGCTAGCCCTTTTGGATTACTTGCCCCCCCAGACCCATCCCTTAGCCCAGGTTGCCCAGTTTATTGTTTTAGACTTCAAGTTATTAGATACGGACAAGCTGGAACATCAAGTCAGCCTGCTCCAACAACAGCGGAGCAAATTAGTCGCTAAGAATGTTAATAAGCCCCTTGAATTCGAGCTATGTAAATCACTAGGGTTTGATCTTATTCAAGGAAGTTTCAGCACTCATCTCAACAGCTATTCCCAACAACGGGTTTCCCCCTCACGCCAACTGACCCTACGCCTATTAGTAAAGTTACAGAATCCAGAAGCCATGGTGGATGAGTTAGATGCGCTCATACGCCAGGATGCCACCTTAAGTTATAAGTTGCTCCGTTTGGTTAATTCAGCCTTTTTTGGCCTTCGGCGCCAACTTGCAAGTTCCCGGGAAGCCATCATTACTCTGGGGATACAGCGAATTAAAACATGGGCCAGCCTGTTAGCCCTCACTGGACTTGACGATAGACCGAACGAAATTCGCACCACCGCCTTTATCCGTGCCCGCATGTGTGAATTGCTGGGAAGAAGCCTTGCGAAAACCCCCAACGAAATTTTTTTTTCAGTCGGATTATTTTCTGCCCTAGACGTGTTGCTTAATACCCCTTTAAACCAATTGCTTAAATCCCTTCCCCTTGCCGACGAAGCAAAGGCAGCCATTTTGGAGCACGAAGGATTGGCGGGCCAAATTCTGAATACGGTTCTCGCCTACGAAGAGGGTGACTGGGACCAGCTTCGCTATGGACCGTTGCCTCTAAGCACAGTGAAAGAATCCTATCTCGAGGCCCTGGCTTGGGCAACAGAAATTGAAGAGGAGCTAAAACGCTTTTAACAGATCTGATGATAAAATCTAGGGTGAGGAGTAAGATAAGATATTCGAGTTAATCCTCCCATGGGCGAGCTTTATTGCATAGATTCCAACAGGCCAACTAGCGCCTTTCCCGATCCTAGATTAGCGCTGACCGAACCTAACGGACTGCTGGCTGTGGGCGGCGACCTGTCACCTGAGCGGCTTATCGCTGCCTACAGAGCGGGTATCTTTCCCTGGTACAACCAGGGGCAACCCATACTCTGGTGGTCACCGGATCCACGCCTGGTCCTCTTTCCCAAACAACTGCATATTTCTCGAAGTTTGCGCAAACGACTGCGCAAAGGAACTTATCGGGTTACTCTAGATAAAGATTTTCCAGGGGTCATTCAAGCTTGCGCTGGCCCTCGCCGAGATACCGAGGGAACCTGGATCACTGCCGAGATGAAAAATGCCTATCTCCGCCTCCACCGAATAGGGATAGCTCACTCCGCAGAGGTTTGGGAAGAAGATGAGCTAATCGGAGGACTCTATGGGTTAAGCATAGGTCGTATCTTTTTTGGCGAATCCATGTTTAGCCAGCGCCCAGATGCCTCTAAAGTGGCCCTAGTCTATCTCTGCCGTCAACTCCAACGGTGGGGGTTTCCCCTCCTCGATTGCCAGATCCAATCTGAGCACCTACAGCGCCTGGGGGCCCAGACCCTCTCCCGGAACGAATTTCTTCACTGGCTGCAACAGTTCTGCAATAGCCCCCCGATTAAAGGACCATGGCACTTCGACCCCGACTTTAAGATAAGTACCTATGAATAAAATATGAGGTGTTTTAGGAGCGAGCCGGTAGTGTTCCACAAACCCGTTTTTCCTCCCTGAAAAAAGGGTTTGATGCGCGCCCTCCCTGGCGCGCCCCCTGAGGGCATCCTCCGGATGTCCCGATTCGCTCCTGGCGAATCGGTGTGGGAACTTCCCTGTCCCCTGGCTCCACACTACCGGCTCGCTCCAGGAATACTTCAAAACTTTCACTGAGATACTTATAGCGATGGCCTCCCACTCAAACCTGGATTTTTACCTCTCCCCTCCCCATCCTTGCGGCTACCTACCCGGCCAAACGGCGACCAACCTCTTTGCTAATCCCAAAGTCGCCATGGATATAACACGCTATAGCGCCCTAGCCCGTCTTGGCTTTCGTCGCAGTGGCCGCCTCGTGTATCGACCCCACTGCCCCCGTTGTTCTGCTTGCCTAGCTGTACGGATTCCCGTAGATCAATTCCAACCCAATCGTAGTCAGCAACGCGCTTGGAAAATCAACCAGGATTTAAGTGCTATTTGCTGCCCGGTGGAATTTCGTGCAGAGCATTTTGATCTTTTTTATCGCTACCTTAAGGGCCGCCATGCCAAAGGTGGCATGGACAACTCAACGCCTGAAGATTATCTCAGTTTTATCGCGAGCGGCTGGAGCGAAACCTCCTTAATCGAGTTTCGTGATGCTAAAAATAACAAACTACTTGCTGTTGCAGTGACAGATACCCTCACCGATGGGATTTCAGCCGTCTATAGTTTCTTCGACCCTACCCTCAAAAGACGCAGTTTGGGTGTTTATATTATCCTCTGGGAAATCAATGAGGCCAAAAGGCTCAACTTACCTTATGTCTACCTTGGCTACTGGATTAAAGCTTGCCAAAAAATGCAATATAAATCGGCTTTTCGCCCTTTAGAGGTTTATCAAAGCAAAAAGTGGAGCATTTTTGAAGAAACATGATAAAATTTAGCTATCTATTACCATCAACCCCAAGGAGGTCATTGGAAACTGCATGGCAAAAGAAGAGAGCATCGAAATGGAAGGAACAGTGGTTGATACCCTGCCCAATACCATGTTCCGAGTAGAACTGGAAAACGGCCACATCATTACCGCCCATATCTCTGGCAAAATGCGCAAACACTATATTCGTATTCTTACCGGGGATAGAGTCACTGTCCAACTCACTCCCTATGACCTTAGCAAGGGTCGAATCGTTTATCGTTCCCGCTGACGTCACTCTCCCCGCTTTCCCCCTCACCTCTCCTATAAACTTAAATAATGCCTTAGGCGATTATCTCATAACCTAAGTGGCCAGAGCCGACCAGGATTATCGCAACTTCACGACCCTTCAATTGGGTTGCCGCTTTTCCTAGGGCTAGTAGGTTCGCCGCATCTGCCATAGACTGACTCCCCCTAAGAATAAAAATGCCACTAAGGTCCATCCTGGTATGGTCAACCCCAAAAAACTCCATTGGACTTCAGCACATTCACCAGAGCCCCGAAACACCAATTCCAAAGCTTCGGCTAAGGGAAAATTATCTAAAATAAAACTTAGACCAGGACCACAGCTAGGGACCTGATCGGGGGGAAGGTTCTGTAACCAAACGTGGCGCCCAGACAGACCTACCCCCACTAAAGCAATAACCAACCCTAGCCAGGCATAGACCTTCAATCCCCAACCTTTAGGGTTATGGACCGCCGCCACTAAAAACACTCCCCCAATAGCAAGTACCACCATGCGGGATAAGATACAAAGAGGACAAGGCTCCAAACCCTCAACAAACTGGAAATAACCTGCTATCGCCAGCATTAAGGCACAGAGCAAAAAGCCGGAAAAAAATGTCCACCGAACGGAAAGCCCCATAAAACCCACTCCTTAAATTTCTCATCCTAATAAAAGTATCTATAAGTGAAAGCCCCTTCGTGCGCCCAGTACACACGACTTGTCGGCCTGTCGGGGTAGTTGAGCAACGCAAAACCGACCATAATTCTTCTCAAAATTTTTGCCAAGATACTTATCCCTCTTATAACACTTTACTCCCCCTCGACTTTTGAGCCAAACTACAATGTATTTAGAGAAATAGGAAGACTGAAAATAGGAAAATTGAGATGAATACACAGGATAGAGAAGATAAACTGTCCCGTGCTTACCATAAAATGGTAAGCCGTGTGCGTTCTATGTTGGGCGAAGAAGAAAAGGCGAAACCCGAAGTCCCAAAGGGCATTGAGGCCGCCAAGCAAAAAGCGGTTGAATTAGGTGAATTGAGTCAGGAAGAAGCCGATCAGCTAGGCGATTACCTACGACGGGATCTAGAAGACGCGGCGAGATATTTGACCGATACTAGCAAAGCCCTCAGCGATTGGCTCATGCTCGATCTTGAGCTTATCGAAGAACAACTGCTAGATGCTTTTTCCCAAGTCGCTGATAAAACCCGGTTTGAACTGGCCCTCTGGGCAGAGCAAGCCCGCCATGCCCAGGATTACCACACGGGCGAGATCGTGGGTATCGGGACCTTTGCCTGCTTAAGCTGCGGTGAACGCCTCCATTTTCACAAAGCAGGCCGTCTCCCCCCCTGCCCCAAATGCCACCATACCCTCTTCAAGCGCCTAAAACGAACCAAGGAGAGCCAATAATTTACTCCATCAGGACTGACTCAAAAGACCCGAAGTCGTCATACCCGCAAAGGTGGGTATCCAGTTTTTTCAGGCAATGATTAGATTTTCACCTATGGGGGTATGGCAAACTGTGTAAGTCCTGCCCATGTTGAGTTACAGAGCCAAAAAGGGGCGCCGCAGCGCCCCCTCAAACAGTAGGAATAATTTGCTTACCAGAAGAAATAACCGCCAACACCCACGACATTAGCTTCCTGTTCCTGGCCATCATGCCACTCATTTTCCACGCGGGAGTATTCGGCCACCAGCTTCAGGTTGGCATTAACGTCGTGATAGACACCCACCACATAGGAACGCTGTTCCTCAATTCGCGCCCCGCTGGCGCCCACACAGGGACCGTTACCAGTACGGCAGTTGCTGTCGTTGGAAGTCTCATCCGCTTCAGAGCGGCCATAGCTTGCCGCCACCTTGGTGCGATCCATAATGGTATAGCCTCCTTGCACCAACCACCCCTTGTTGTCACGCTTCTCCCCAGTTGCATCTAAAGAGTCCGCATCCAGGAGGAAGGAAGTGCCTAGACCTTCGCCATCGTAGTAGGAACCGGTGAGTTCAAAGCCCATAAACTGAACTTGGGTACCCGCAGTCCAGCCCCAGACATCAATGTCATTACCCGTACCCTGGAGTTCAGAATTTTGATACATTCCAGAGCCCCAGATCTGATAGCTGCCATTATTGAAGGTGCCGGCATAGCTGATCTCGCCCTCGCCACGGGGAGTGTCAGTCTCGGTGACACAGTTCACACCGCTGGCGACAGGAACTACATCACCCGTCGCAGGATTAACAGCGAACCCCTCACCGCAGATTTGGGAAGGGTCCACCCCTGCCAGGGAGACCTTGAAGCCCATCATATCGGGGCTGGTCCAGCGAATCTGGGAGTTGAAGTTCGGGTAGAGATAGCCATAACCAATCCGTCCCAGGGTAAACCCACCCCCGTGGACGTCGCCAGTGGCCCCCACACCAAACAGAGTTTGATCAGTCAGGATATTCTTGCCCATGAACAGGGATAAGGTCCGCCCCAAGAGGACCTGGCCAAAGGTCCCATCCACAGTAAAGAAGGCTTCCCGAAATTCAATATTGGAGCCTAAATCATCGGTGGAATCATTTCTTACTTTGCCGATACCCTGATGACCGAACCCCAATTCAGTACCGAGATCACTGTTCTTAGTATTGGCATTATTGGTTTGGCCGGCAAAACTGACTCGGGCTCCCATATCCAAGCCATTCCAGGTGGGGGCCTTCACATTAAAGCTAAACAGGGCCGGCATCAGCCCGGTACGGAAACGGCTGGAGTCTTCCTCCAGGGCGTTCATATTACCGCCAATTACACCATTAGGCCGAGCTTCTGGATCAGTCCACACATAGAACTGGTTGATATTACCGTCAAAGCTGACTTCCCAACCGTTCTCCCCGCCCACTACGACAACGGCCCCCGCGGGCAGCGAAAGCCCCATGGCGGCGGCGGCAGCCACGGCAAGCTTGGTTTTCTTAAAGTTTTTCATAAATACCCCCTTCTCAGTAGAAGCTGATTATCACCATTACTCTAAACCCTGCGGTCTGAGGTGCTTGTGGCATTCTAGCCACTTTAAAAGTGATTGCAAGGCTTTTTTACAACAATATTATTGAACCCTAGCCATCATTATTGCCCTTACCTATCGACAGGGCCATCTTGATCTTTAAATTTTCTTTATCTCAATAGCTTGTTTCAATAGTCAAAGAATCTTCTTTAAGTTTTATACCATAGAGAACTTTTAATCAATATTCAATTGTGTCTAATTTTATTTGATTATTTTTCAATAGGTTGTGAATTACCCTGGAACAATAGCTTTTCCTTTATGGCATACCCTCTTAGCATTTTTACTGTATTATTTTTACAACAATCTTGCCTCCACCATTGGAGAAGAAGGAAGGGCATGCTAAATTTGAGGCAGGAGGGCCTTGCCACTCACCCTCTCTAAACAAGGCCTCGAAGCTTATGCTGAGGCACTCAAATTGACTTGCCAACAAGGTACGATGTGATGACATCCCAAGCCCGGATACGCTTCTTAAGTCCTGAAGAATACTTAGCAGGCGAGCTACGAAACCACGTCCGCCACGAGTACATTGCTGGACGAGTCTTTGCCATGGTAGGAGCAAGCCAAAGACACAGCCTTATCGCCGGGAACATCCATTTTGCCCTTCGCAGCCACCTGCGGGGAGATCCTTGCAGGGCTTTCATCTCGGATATGAAGGTCCGTATTGGGAGCGCGGATTCGTTCTATTATCCCGATGTGGTGGTCAGTTGCGCCCCTGACGATAGGGAACCCTACATACGCATATTTAACGCAGCCCTGCCTCATCGCCGAAGTCCTGTCCCCAGCGACAGAGGCCACCGACCGGCGGGAGAAACTGCTGGCCTACCAGCAATTGCCTAGTCTTAAGGAATATTTATTGGTTTCCCAAGAGCAACCAAAGGTGGAACTCTATCGGCGCCGCGATGAAGAGGAATGGTGGCTAGAGACCTATGAGGCGGGTGAAACCATACTATTGAAATCTTTGAACATGGCATTGCCCTTGGCAGTGGTCTATGAAGACCTGTGAAATCACCGCCGGGCGCGGAAAAAGGCGGATAGAATCGCTCCACAGGGTTCTGCCAGAATACCCCCTTGGCATTGGACCTGATGGTTGAGACGGTCGCCGGGAAGAATGCTCAATACGCTCCCTGCTGCCCCCCCTTTAGGATCAAAGGCCCCAAAAACCACCCGTTGAATTCTAGCCTGGATGATGGCGCCAGCACACATGGCGCAGGGCTCCAAAGTGACATAGAGGGTGGTGCCCACTAAACGGTAGTTGCCAAGCTGCTGACTAGCCGCGCGAATGGCCTGGATCTCAGCATGGGCGGTAGGATCCTTGGCGGTAATAGGGCAATTCCAACCCTCGGCAACCATTTCCCCTTCCTGCACCAACACCGCCCCCACCGGGACTTCTCCCCTTTCTTCAGCATGCCGCGCAAGAACCAAGGCATGGTGCATCCATTCTATGTCCCCGTTCATGGGAAGGAGTATTTCAGAAGAAACTTGCTGGCATATTGGCGTTGACTCCGTCGTAGACATCCTGATTCGCTTTCTTCTTGGTACTCATCACAACACACTCTCCTTATTTTATCCTTAAGATGACTTGAATTCGTGTGTCCGGAATAGTCTAGTCACTTCACCGTCAACACCGACGCCGCTAGAGCGGTCTTACTCGACTCTGGTGTGCGTTTAACGTCTGGCTTGAGCGTGTCCCGACGGTACTGATTTAAATTGATCGCGGCATTGGGATCGCGGTCTATGGTCAATCCGCAATCACACGCCAACGCTCTATCTGCCAGCGTGATGTCATGAATTTGGCCGCAACCTGAGCACATCTTGCTGGAGGGAAAAACCTATGATTGGCTGGAATAACCTCACCGTCCGAGGTCACGGCCAGTGATTGAATACCCAAATCAACGCCCACAGAAGGCGCTCTGTTTTGGCTATAGTCTTTGTAGTGCTCAGTGTCTACCAAAATAGAGGCGAAGTATTTGCCCGCTCGCTTGCTGATAGTCACTTGCTTAGGCGTTCCCTCAAAGCGCAACCGCTGGCGCATTGGGATAAGAGTGCTCAGCTTTTCGATTCTCAGCTTGCGGCCCCTGACCTCAAATTTAGTCCGCTCACGTAGGGCAAAACTATCATTCACGTCCTTTTTCTTGAAACTAGGAAAACCGGGCCTCTCTCCCTTCTTCACCCGACTAAAAAAGTGCTTGAAGGCATGCTCTAGGTCATCAATGGCGTTGCGCGTCACTCGGCTTGAGATTTCCTCATACCACGGGTGTTCGGGCCGGATAACCTGGATATAGTGCTGATAGGCAGACGATTGGCTCCATTTATTTTCGCTCCAGCAATTTATTATAGCAATGGCGCTTAGACCCGCACGCCTTATCTAAGTACGTGGCCTGGCTCACGGTGGGCCTTAACTCAATCTTGTGCGCTAGGAGCATCTTGGTAAGATAATGTCCGTCAAAAATAATCAGTTTATACGCCTATCATAAACCAAAATGAAGCGCACAAGCATTTGTAATCCTGAAGAACTCATAAACTGGCTCAAAGCCATATCGCAAGGGTGGACGCTTACAGCAATGGTTAGGGAAGCGTTCATCTTTTTCCTTGAGCACCATGAGAAAAAAATTAAATTTTGGCAGGTTTTCATAAATTACAGCTAACTGTTACCCACCCATGGAGAAATGATCGCCCATGCACTGTCCCTTGTGCCGCCACGAGTGCACCGTTTTCTATCACCAGGACCCGCGTCGGCCCTACCGTCAATGCAACCGTTGCCGGTTGGTGTTCGTGCCGCCCACCTACCGCTTGTCGCCGACAGCCGAGAAGGCACAGTACGATTTGCATGACAACGACCCAGGCGACCCGGCATATCGCCGATTTCTGTCGCGGCTGTTCAAATCCGTGTGTGCGAGGGTAGCCCCGCCGGCACGGGGACTGGATTTCGGCAGCGGACCAGGGCCAACCCTGTCGTTGATGTTTACCGAGGCGGGTTATGGTATGGCGATCTACGACCCCTTCTACGCTCCGGACCCTGCGGCGTTGCGGCAAACTTACGACTTCGTCACCGCCAGTGAGGTGGCCGAGCATCTGTATGCGCCGGGCGAAGTGTTCACGCAGCTATTGCAACACTCAAAATTTGGCCCGATCTGGTTTTTGATGATAAGCTTATGCGGGTTTTTTGACCAGAAATGAATGACTAGGAATGGCGCCCGCCGTTCCGGACCCCGGCGTCTTCGTCGGTAAATACGGTCTCACGCTTCCCGGCCATGCGGTTGCCCGGCCGGTCGAATAAGGGCACGTCTTTCCCGCTACGCGACTCCGGTCGTTTCGCCTGTGGACAGGAGTGCAGGCTTAAAGCCTAGCTCCCATCCAATGATCGGCGTGATCGACCGGCCACGCAGCCAGACGTTCGGTGCGCCAACCGGGTGCCACAATAACGGATGCACGCGGACCGGCCCGATACCACCACCCTTGACGATACATGGCAGGCATTGCTGGAAAGCCCGACGGTGGGCCTTGCGGTGTGTGATCTGCAGTGCGTCATTCAACATGCCAATCCCACCTTCGCCATGCTCAAAAATCCTTGAGTGAATCGACTACGATGCGGACGCAATCCGAGGTGCATGCCGACTAATCGACCCCTACGCCGCCACGTGATTCTGCATCAAAACGTACATACGGTACTGCGCCTAATTGGATGGAGGACGCATACGCATCCGTCCGTGCAAAGCGCTTCTAACGAACTGCATTGACCCACTATTATTCGACTCGATAAGTTTCCAGATCTGATCCACGACACCGTCAATGTCGTTCAACTCGGATGCAGCGGCCATCGCCAGATCATAGGCCTCCACCACGTCGGTGCCGGTCACTTCATAGCCCCAGCCCTCACTCAAGCCATCGCAGTTCCCAAGGCGAACGCCGGTTGTGTATCGAGATGATCCCGTGCGGCACGGGTGAGTGTCTTCGGATCGCAGAGACTCTTGTGCGCCAGCTCCAGGGCAAGATCGTACAACTTGATACCAATTTCATGTAATTTTGCATTCTATAGATTCAGTCTAAACAACCACTTGAAGCCTCAATAAATTGCATTCTTTAACTAAATTGGTATGAGATCCTTCGCCGTTGCAAACCATTTGCCCTCTTCGCCTGCGGTGGTGGCGATGAGATCGGTGAGGATCGCCATCTTGTCCTTCATCGGGTAGCGCTTCGCCACGGCGCGAAACCGCGCCAGATATGACGTGCCAGTCGCGGCGCACAGACCGTAGCGCCGATAGGCCTCCTCATGCAGCCCGGAGGAGATCAGGATCTCTTCGCATGCCCGATCGATGGCGCCGTCCGGTTGATTCAAGCCGCGCGAGGCCTCGGCGTACTGGACGGCCTCCGCCTTTTTGCCCATGGCGAGCAGCGCCTGCACGCCATAGCGGCGGTAGTGCCAGAACAGGTAACTCGGCAATTCCAACAGATCAAGCACCTCCTGGTGGCGACCGGCGGCCATCAGACAGGAGAGGCAGGCGGTGGAACCCTTGAAATAGGCCCCTGATCGTGGATCGGACCAACACGCCCGGAGCGTCGGGCACAGCATGTCGGCCCAACGGTTCGTGCGATCGGTGGACACACAGATTTCACCCCAGCGATCGGCAACGGGAGCGAGATAATCGACGCCGTCCTCCTCGATGGCCTTCCACAACCTGTCCATCCACTGGTTGCGTACTGCATCTTCTGCGGGTGCTACGATGATGATTGGAATCAGCACATCCAGCGCATTCGCCACCGCCGACCCGAGCGCACCGCTGGAACTGTCCACATGCTCCAGCGCTGGCCATAGCCGCTCCATCAGCCGCACCGCGCCCTCGACGCTCTGTACCGCATCCGCCTTCTTGGAAACCTTCTTGATCTCGGAAACCGCCTCGCGGATGCGCTGACAGGCGAGTCTCGATCCGCGCCAACCGAAGGCGCGGGCACGGAAGCGGTTTGGGAATTGCCATTTACGTGTTGCCGGCATAATGACCACGCCAGGGCCCTGGCGCCTTCCACGAGCCTTGGAAACGCTCCCCGGCAGCAAGCGCCTTCGTGACTGGGCCGAGGAAAACGGCGACAGCTTCGACGATTTCAGCGAAGCTGCTTGGTACGTTCTGCAACCGGCTCCTGCGAATGAACCCCCGCCATTGGTCTTGCCGGCCGGCGTCGTTGCCGAAGTCGCCGGTCAAGGCGACAGGCTCGGCTGGGATCGTTGTGTCCCGGGTGACGAAGGTCTCGGTCAGGGCCTGGGCCATTGTCCGGCCATCGAAGTCGAACCGCCGGGACAGCAGCCAGATGTCGAAGAAGTCCTTCACACGGCTGTTGACCACGCCCAACTTGACCATCGCCTCGAACTTCTCGGCGACGGCACTCTCGCGGCTGTAGCCCCTCAGACGAGGGGCGGGAAGGTCCAGGATCGTGGGATAGTCCGCCGCTTCGGGTTTCGGCACAACGACATCACCGAAGCCGATGTCCAGTTGCATGGTGATGCGGGCCGTTCCCAGCGTTCCCCGAAACCGCACGCGAACGCCGGCGTAGTCCGCGTCCTCGACGATGCGCTCCCCCTCGACCCCGGCCACATCGAAAGCCAGCCCGTCGGTCTCGACGTCTTGGCGGCAGATATCTCTCATGACCGCAACGATAGCCTCGACGTCGTTGTCGGTGATCCCGAGTAGGTCGATATCCAGGGTGGGACGCATGACCGGCGCCTGCCAGACGGTAAACATCAATGCCCCCTTGAGGACGAACTTGTCCGCATGATCCGACTTCGACAGCCGATAAAGAAAGCGCTCCATGGCAAAGTACTGGAGCACTTCGTTGAATGGACGATCCGTCTCACGCGCCTCGTTGAGCAGGCGCTGGCGAATCGAGGTGGCAAGATTGGGGCCGCGATGCTGGGTCACAGCAGTGCCTCCAGGTAGGGCCGGATCACCTTTTCCACCCGGCAGATGCGCGCATAGGCCATGAGCATGTCGATCCGGGTGCGCCCGCAGCGCACGTAGCGTCTCAGCGCTTCGATGGCGGTGTCCAGCCCGATCTTGTTGCGGTACTTGAAGCTGTCGGCCAGGGTCTTTTCCGCCCCATAGATGCGCACGGGCACGCCATCCACCTCGTGGGTCTCCACGCCCTCGGTGAAGGCCTTGCCGCCAACCCAGAAGACCCGCAGCGGCGGATGCTCCAGGCGCGGGGGCTCGGCGCCGCGCGGCAGCGCCAGGTAAACCTCGTGGGGGATCTGGGTGGTGAGCTCGTGATAGTCCAGCGCCGAGATCAGACAGATAACGCCGCCCGGCACCTTCAGGGCGACCGCCACCAGGTCAGGATTGCCCAGGGGCGGCAGATCGGCGAGCCGGTACAGACCGCGGCTGAGGCGCTCGAGCAGCCCTGCATCCCGCATCGCGTACAGCGTCCTGGGATGGATGCCGAGGCGCAGGGCGTCGCGGGTGCACAGCACGCCACCGTGGCAGCTGAACAGGTGTATCGCCGCGTCGATGGAACCCTTGTTGGCGGTTGTTTCCTGGGTCATCTTGGATATAGATACCAGCAACTATTAACAGTTGCTGGTAATTTTATCCGAAAACAGAAAAGCAAAACAAGTGAGGAAATGAGACCGTCGGGAGTAAATCCGCCGGAGGATCTCGCTGCCGCTAGTCGGTACTTGTTGCGTGCTTACCCATAATTTTGAAAGAAAATAATATGACGAAAAGCGAGGGGCGGGCCGGACCAGGTTTACTCCCACAGGATGGGAAATACTCCGTAAACGCCCAGTATTGGCGCGGACCTTCCGGTCATCATGATACCAATTTCACGTAACTTTGCATTGTATAGGCTTAGTATAAACAACCAGTTATAACCTTAATAAATTGCAGCCTTTTGCTAAATTGGTATGAGTATCGACACCATAAAAAATAATGTTGTCCGCCAACAGTGGGCATCTTGCGCGCCCTGTATGATCCGCCGCGCATTCCCCGTTTATATGCGTAAATCAACAGTATTTGCAGACTTTTGAATATGAGTGGGGAAGCCGCTTGGTCACTCGGAAATCGACTGTGAAGTTGGGGAATCCGCTAGCCTTCATAGCTTGCCGCCATGGAAACCTGGAGCCCATACGGGAAGCGCCCAAGGGTGTAAATCGTTGGTGCCTCCTACTGCGCCGCAGTTGGTATGCGGAGCCACCAAAGCATCGCGGCGTATTGTCACGTACGGTACATTTTCGTTGCCGCCAACCGTTTGGGCCGTTAGATTTTACCGTACGGTACATTTCTTAGAGGTAAAGCCATGCCGCAGAATGACATCGCATACGGCAAAATCCAGACAGTTGAGGAACTCGGCCGCTTGGCGCGCGCCCATCGCAAACAGCGGCGCCTGACGTTGGAGACGGTCTCCGGGCTCGGCAATCTGAGCACGCGGTTTCTGTCGGAGTTCGAACGGGGGAGGGAAACGGCCGAGATCGGCAAGGTTCTGAAGGCGCTGCGCATCTTGGGGCTGGAGGTCATCATCCAGCCGCGCGGGCAGGTGGTGCTGACTCACCGTACCGGCAAGATCCACGAGAAAACCACGTGAGCGACCCAGCGCCTTTTGATGACCGGCCTATGGAAACGCATCAGGAATTGAGAATGAAGAACGGCTACCCAGATTTGGTGCGAGCGGTACTCCCTATACCATCAACAATATCATCGGAAATGAGAGCCTCTTGGCCAGGGACAGCCAATTCATTGATATTTATGATTCGCCGGCTCATTGATCATGTGATTCATATGCTCAAAGAGCACATTTTATCATTAACAAACAATAAGTTATAGACAGCCTACTCCCACTCGATAGTGGCGGGGGGCTTTCCGGAAATATCATAGGTGACTCGGGAAATACCCGAGACTTCATTAATAATACGGCGGGAAACATGATCCAGAAAATCATAGGGTAAATGGGCCCACCGGGCAGTCATGAAGTCCACGCTCTCCACCGCCCGCAGCGCAACCACAAAATCATAGCACCGCCCATCCCCCATCACGCCAACGGATTTTACCGGCAAGAATACGGCGAAGGCCTGACTCACCTTATCGTACCAACCATGGGCGTGTAATTCTTCAATGAAAATGGCATCCGCCAGGCGGAGTAGATCCGCATATTCCTTTTTAACTTCCCCCAAAATCCGCACCCCGAGCCCTGGCCCCGGAAAAGGATGTCGATAAACAAGATCAAAGGGCAAGCCCAGTTCAGTGCCCAGGTGACGCACCTCATCCTTGAATAACTCCCGCAGGGGTTCAAGGAGCTTCAAATTGAGTTCCTCGGGCAGTCCCCCCACATTATGGTGGGACTTGATAACCTGAGCCTTTCCTGTTTTACCCCCTGCCGATTCAATTACATCAGGATAGATCGTGCCCTGAGCGAGCCATTGGACATTAGGCAACTCGGCCGCTGCCTCCTCAAAAACCTCGATAAATACTCGCCCGATGATTTTCCTTTTAGCCTCTGGATCAACCACCCCAGCCAAGGCTTCCAAAAACCGGGATTCGGCATCGATGCGGATGACTTTGATCCCCAGATGACGGGCAAAAGTGGCCATCACCTGATCCGCCTCTCCCAGCCGCAACAGGCCATTGTCCACGAATACGCAAATGAGCTGATTGCCGATAGCCTTGTGCAACAAAGCCGCAGCGACGGAAGAATCAACCCCGCCGGAGAGCCCTAGCAACACTGTATCCGTGCCCACTTTGCCCCTGATGCTTTCAATACTCTCAGCGATAATGTGGCCGGGTTTCCAAAGGCCCTCACAACCGCAAACCCCATAAATAAAACGCTCCAGAATGCGAACTCCCTGGCGGGTATGGGTCACTTCCGGGTGGAACTGGAGACCATAGAAACGCCGTGCTTCATCCGCCATCGCCGCCAGAGGAGCATGATCTGTTGAAGCAATCCGCTTAAACCCCTCGGGCAAACTCATCACCCGATCGCCATGGCTCATCCAGACATCCAACAGGGCCTTACCTTCGGCAGTGGTATGGTCCTCTATGTTCTGAAGTAACTGGGAATGGCCATGGACACGGACCTGGGCATAACCATACTCCCGGTGGGTGGAAACCTCTACTTCCCCCCCCAATTGGGCCGCCATCGCCTGCATGCCATAACAGATTCCCAGCAGCGGCACTCCCAGCTTAAACACCAATGGAGAGACCCGGGGAGCGGCTTCTCCCACGGTAGATGACGGCCCTCCGGAAAGGATAATCCCCCGAGGAGCAAAGGATTGCAGAGCCCTGTCATCTAGGTCGTAAGGATGGATCTCGCAATAGACCCCCGCCTCCCGGACGCGGCGGGCAATCAGCTGGGTATATTGGGAACCAAAATCGAGGATCAGGATACGGTGGCTGTAGAGATCACTCATGTCAATCCATGCGATAGTTCGGTGCTTCCTTGGTAATGGCCACATCATGGACATGGCTTTCCCTCACACCTGCCGCAGTCACCCGGATGAATGTGGGCCGGGTGCGCATTTCTTCAATAGTGGCGCACCCCGTGTATCCCATGCTCGACTGTAAGCCACCCACTAATTGGCGAACAACCGCGCTGAGACTGCCTTTGTAAGGAACCCGGCCCTCAATGCCCTCTGGAACGAGCTTATCGGCTTCCCCCGAATTTTCCTGGAAATAACGATCACTGGAACCTTGTTGCATCGCCCCGAGGGAACCCATGCCCCGGTAGGACTTATAAGCTCGGCCTTGGTATAGTTCCACCTCTCCCGGCGCTTCCTCGGTACCGGCAAACATACTCCCCACCATGACCGAATAGGCGCCCGCAGCAATGGCTTTAGCAAAGTCACCCGAATAGCGAATACCGCCATCGGCGATGAGCGGCACATTAGTATCCTTCAAAGCTTCAGCCACATTGGTGATGGCGGTAATCTGGGGCACCCCCACGCCGGCAACCACCCGGGTCGTGCAAATAGAACCTGGACCAATCCCCACCTTGACTCCATCAGCCCCTGCTTCCACCAGAGCCCGGGCCGCTTCCCCGGTGGCGATATTGCCACCAACCACCTGGAGATCAGGATACTCCGTCTTAACCCAGCGCACCTGATCCAGTACCCCTTGGGCATGGCCGTGGGCAGTATCCACCACTAGGACATCCACCCCCGCCTCAACGAGGGCAATACTCCGCTCCTGACCCCCGGGGCCAATTCCTACTGCAGCCCCTACGCGAAGCCGTCCATATTCATCTTTGCATGCCAAGGGATATTCCGTGGCTTTCTGGATATCCTTGACCGTAATCAGCCCCCGGAGCCTGAATTGATCATCCACCACCAAGACTTTTTCAATACGGTATTGGTGTAGGAGCTCCACCACTTCGTCACGGTCTGCGCCTTCCGGTACCGTGACCAAGCGGGACTTAGGAGTCATAATATTGGAAACAGGGCTATCGAAATGGGTTTCAAAGCGCAGATCCCGGCTGGTGACAATGCCCACCAATTTTTCCCCTTCAACCACAGGAACACCGGAAATGCGATGGGCGCGGGTTAGGGCCAAAACTTCCTCAATACTGGTGTCTGGGGTGACCGTAATAGGCTCTTTGATAACCCCACTCTCAAATTTTTTAACTTTTCGCACCTCGGCCGCTTGGCGTTCCACACTCATATTTTTGTGGATAAAACCAATGCCACCTTCCTGAGCAAGGCTGATAGCTAATTGACCCTCGGTCACCGTATCCATTGCCGCGGAGGCAAGGGGAATATTAAGCTTGATACCGCGGGTCAATTGAGTTGCCAAGTTTGCTTCTCGCGGCAAGACGCAGGAGTGGGCGGGAAGGAGTAAAACGTCATCAAAAGTAAGAGCTTCCTGGATCATGCGCATAAAGCAAAATTTGTTGAGTAATCTAAAAAGGTAAAAATTTTCTAATTATACGGATTTTCACCACCAAATGCCCAGTATATTATTATTAAAAAATGGCTAATGTGTCCTCCAACCCAAAATCTGCGCAAGATATCTACACCATATCACGCTTAGTGCGTGAAGCCCGTTACGTCCTGGAAAGGAACTTTCCCCTACTTTGGGTTGCAGGGGAAATATCCAACTTATCGCAGCCCTCCTCTGGGCATATTTACTTTACGCTTAAGGACAAAACAGCCCAGGTACGCTGCGCCATGTTTCGCAATCGCAACCGTCTACTGGGATTTTCCCTTGAGGATGGGATGCAAGTATTGGCGCGGGCTCAAGTGGGCCTCTATGAAACCCGGGGCGAATTCCAGCTCATAGTTGAGTACCTGGAAGAAGCAGGGGACGGGGCCCTGCGGCGAGCCTTTGAAGAACTCAAGCAGAAACTCTCCGCAGAAGGACTATTTGCCCCTGAACATAAACGCCCCCTACCCACTCTACCCAGACAAGTGGGGGTCATCACCTCCCCTTCTGGCGCCGCCATCCAGGATATCCTAAGCGTTCTTAAACGGCGCTTCCCGGCAATCCCCGTCCTTATTTATCCCACCCCCGTCCAAGGGGAAGGAGCATCCCAGAAAATCGCTGCAGCTATTGCCAAGGCCGAGCAACGCTGCGATTGCGATCTCCTGATCCTGGCTCGGGGTGGCGGCTCCCTGGAAGATCTATGGGCCTTCAATAACGAAACGCTAGCGCGCACTATCTACAACTGCACCCTTCCCATAATCTGTGGCGTCGGCCATGAAATAGACTTCACCATTGCCGATTTTGCCGCCGATCAACGAGCGCCCACGCCCTCGGCAGCAGCGGAAATAGCAGTTCCCGACAGCCGTGAATGGTGCCAACACTTCCTGAATCTAGAACAACGGCTTGGCTTTTTATTCCAGCAGCGTTTACAACACTTACGGCACTCACTCGAGGGCCTAACCCAACGCCTCCGCCACCCCCATACTCGATTGCAAGAGTGGGCCCAACGGGTAGATGAATTAGAACAACGCCTTCATCGAGCCTATACCACCCTGGAGAGAGAACGGTTCCACCGGCTTGAAAGACTGCTGACCCACTTGCAAAGATTAAGCCCAGCACAGCGTTTAGAAGTTTACCACTCGCGCTTAGTGGATTTAGACCGGCGTCTTCAGGCCTCCCAACAGCAACACTTAGAGCAGCAACGGATGCGGTTTGAGATGGCGCAACGGGCCCTTCAAGCGGTAAGCCCCCAGGCCACATTAGAGCGAGGGTACGCCATCGTCACTGGGCCCCAGGGGGTCGTGCTACGTAAAGCCAGTCAGGTTGAGCCTGGGGCGAGGATTGAAGCCCGCTTAGCAAGGGGCCGCATTCGTGGTGAGATTACAGAAATTCTGGATGAATCGTAGCTACAATTGGATTTTCACCATGGCGAGCTGCGGTTCGCTCCCTCCTCACCTTGCTCCCAAAGTTTTAAGGTTTAAGAGAAGAAGGGCTTAATACCAAGTTCATGTGATTTTGCATTGTATAGATGCAGTCTAAACAAGCATTTGAAGCCTTAATAAATTGCATTCTTTGATTAAATTGGTATAACTCTTTGTTTTCCTGAACGCTTAAAAAAACAAAGGGGAGCTTGAGTTGAAATTTCAAGCTCCCCCGGTCTTAACTTACTACCCGCCACACCTTTTCCACCTGAGGCTACTTAGAGCAAAGGCTAATTGCTTATCTTGATTAAGATAGAAACTAGCCCCATACAAAAACCCTTTCGTCTTGCCTCTAGCGCAGCTAAGGAGTTCCTGTGTGTAAGGCATGCAAGCTTTAGCGGTTAAACTGCTCGAGGAAGGAGGATTGATCTGGTGCCATATCAGACTTTTCCATCTCGCATCCAACCAATCCTACCGTAAAAGCGACGGCGCATAGCAATAATAGACCTAATTTCACTGATCTCATAATTTTCTCCCTATATGCTTACTCAATACTTGAAATTTAGCTTTCCCTGCAATCTTTCCCTGTAATCTTTCCCTATAGTTATATTCTTATCTTCCCTCAGTCGCGGGTGGAACCCCTTATAAAAAGCAGAAACGTATAAACTTTAGCGGTTGAGTTGGCTAAAGGGTGCCGAACTTTCCGGTGACATATCCGCCGGTCCAGATCCAGTACACCCTGCCACCCCTACTGCGAAGGTTAAAGCGCACAGAGCCATTAAACAGCGTCTTAAAGACTTCATAAGCTCTCTCCCTTTTGTGATTAGACTGAGGTTTATGACTTCCTGTAATACAACAGTTAAGTTCCCTCAAGAAAATATTTAGCAAAATTTTGAGAAAAAGCAAGGTCTTTTTAGTAAAAACCTTATTGGGATAAAGGGGAAAGCTTCCCTAATTGGTCTCGGGCTTGAGCTTCTCAGGCCTGGGATGGCTAAATTTCTCAACCCTATCCGGATACTTTTTGCTTTTGGAGGAGCTGCAGATGTTTGATCCACTGGGTAGCCCGTTTGGCATATTCCGGTGACCGCTGGGCTACCTCTAGGGCCTGGATGGCCTCAGCCAATTGTCCCTGTTCGTAACGGACTTGTCCCAATAGGAACTGCGCCTGCCCCTTATCCAAACCCCCTTTGCGCAGCGCCTGCTGCAGGGCAGCGCTGGCCTCATCCCAACGCTGAAGTTCCATAAAGAGCTGGGCCCGGCGTAGATCTGCTTTACCTTTTTGGCTCACTCGTCCTGCCCTACTTAGGGCCTTAATTCCTTTCTCCCATTCACGAGCGGCAATCCAAGTATTGGCCAAACGCTCCCAGTTCTGGGTGGTGCTTTCAATAGCCCCTGTATCCAGAGCCTGTTGCAGAATCTGCCCCCCCTTATAGGGAATATCAAGGTAACGATAAAAATCAGAAAGATTGATCAATGCCTGGCCTTCAAGATGCCCCATTTTTTCCGCCAAGGCTTGCACTGCCAATGCCCGCTTATCTTCCTTGATTTCCGAATATACAGCGGCCAGCTGTTTCCAGTAACGCTCATTTTCAGGATGCAATTCGATCAGAGTTTCCAACACCTGGGTAGCCTGCGAGTATTGCTTTAATTCCAGGCGCGCTGCCAGATGCAGTTGATACCAAGACTCTTGGGGTTCTTCAGCAAGCTCAATGGCTGCCATGATAGGAGGGATCACTTTGGCGTACTGCTCTAAATGATAGTAGGCACTAGCCGCCAACAGGTGGGCTTCCGGGGGAGGCGCTTCCGCTTCCTTTAGCCACGCCTCTAGAAACTTGGTCCCTTCTCCATATTGCTCCGTGGCGATATAAAGCTGGGCTAGACTGTAGCGCAGATCACGGTCGACCTCTGCCGGCAGCGCATCCAGGGCCAGACTAGTCTTGAAGGCTTGGATCGCCCTGGGGTAATCCTCTACCGAGGAGTAAACATACCCGAGAGTTTGCAAAACCATGGCCTCTTCATAGGCCTTCTGTTCACCTGAACCCTTAACCCGCTTTTGGAGCACCGTCAGTTTTTCTATGGCCTTCCGGTACTGCTGCTGGTCCATAAGTTCATGGGCCGCCGTTAGTGCCTCATAAGTAGGGGGAGATAGTAAATAGGGAGCAGCCGCCTGGACGCCCGAGCATAACAGTGAGACAGCCCAAATAGCACTACCCAAAAACCAGCCCTGAAACCGACCCCGGTCCCCTATTGCTAAGTCAGCCGGCCCCTTTTCCAGCCAGGGACTCAAATGAAAGCATTGGATCACAGCTTGCCTATTCATCCGGGCAGGTTAAATTCGATTTCTTGAGTCGCACGCTGCTCGACCGGCTCCCCCTCCATCAGTTTGGGCTTGAATTTCCACTTCTTGATGGCCTCTAGGGCAGCCCGGTCAAACACCCCCGGCGGATGAGCTTCAACCACTTTAGGATCACGCACCGAGCCATCCTTCATGATAATAAACTCTATGGTAACCGAACCCTCAAGCCTGCGGCGCGCTGCATTCCGTGGATAACGTGGAAGGGTTCGCACCAAGGGAATGACTTCACCTTCACGGGCCGAGAGAATCGTCTCTCCTGATGCCGGGGCAGAAGGAGAGACCTTATAGTCCCCTAGATAGGGTCCCGTTCCCTTAAGGCTCAGGGGCAAATCAATGGCGGGAACCTCAGCCGGCAGTGTGGGTACATTAGGCTGGGGAGGCCGCGACTTTGGCATTGTGGTGGGTGGCGGCGGTAATTTCTCTGGCGGCGGAGGTTTTTTCGGTAATTTCCGCTGCTTGAGCTCCGGCGAATCCGGTTCTCGCTTCAACCGCACAAACTCCACCATGGTCATATTCTCGTCCTCTGGCCGCACGCCATCCTGTCCAGCAATCATATAAGACATCAGCAGGAATAGCCCCAGGTTGACTAACCCCGCAATGGCAATAGCGACGAGAAATCTCACTGCGCTTTAGTGGCTGCAATGGAGACATCCGTCACTCCAGCCAACCTGACCTGGTCCATCACGTTAATCACCAATCCGGTTTTGGAGTCCTTGTCGGCCACAATGACTACAGCTCCCTCTGGGTTTTCGGCGTGCATACGCTCCACATTGGCCCGTACTGTACGGATATCAATTTGGCGCTCATCCATCCAGATCTCGTTATTGGCGCGCACGGCAATTAAAATATTGCCCCGCTCCTCACGAACCGCCGTCTGTGCTGAGGGCCGATTGACTTCTACCCCCGTTTCTTTGACAAAAGAGGTGGTCACGATAAAGAAAATTAATAAAATGAAAACCATGTCAATGAGCGGTGTCAGGTTGATATTGACCGCCGAGCCACTCTGCCGTTGGCTGTGTCGTTGCCTCATAGATTTTACTCCCGCCGCAGCAGATCTCTTGCGTGCTGGATAGCTCGCTGGGCTCGATGTTCCAAGTTAGCGCTAAAGTAGAGACCCGACAAAGCCGTCACTAACCCCGCCATCGTCGTAATCAAAGCCACGGAAATCCCCCCCGCAAACCCGCGAACGTTGCCGGTACCAAACACTGTCATCACATCAAACACCTGGATCATTCCAATCACAGTACCGAGCAGGCCCAACATGGGCAGTACGGCCGTCAGGGTTTTAATGGGCAATAGAAACTTGCGCAGGTTCTGGGAAAGCTCGGCAATCATCCCCTCTCGAATACGCTGCGCCTGCCAGGAATAACGTTCCTGGCGCTGTTGCCAATGGTCGATCAAACGTTGCAACTGTGAAGGGTAAACGACCAACATAAAATAATAACGCTCAATAATCAGCACCCACATCAAGACCGAAGCCACCAGAATGACCCAGAGAACGCCCCCGCCTCTTTCCAACAGGAGTTCAATCTGAAACAGGTTGTCCGTCAGTGCGCCCATTCTGCTTCTCCGCTCGCTGCGCCACAATGGCGGCACTCTCCTCATCCAGCACTTGCACCAGCCGATTGCTCTTACTGGAAAGCCCGCTGTGGATCAGCAAGATGGGGATAGCCACCGACAAGCCCAGCTCGGTAGTTACCAGGGCCTCAGAAATCCCGCCCGACATGAGCTTAGGATCGCCCGTGCCAAAGAGGGTGATCGACTGGAAGGTCTCAATCATGCCAGTGACGGTACCCAACAGCCCGAGCAAGGGTGGAATGGCAGCCAAAATGGCTAGGGTGGGCAGTCCTCGCTCCAAACGGGGTATTTCTTTGAGGATGGCCTCATCAAGCTTGAGATGAAGTGTTTCCACATCTTGGCCATTATCCTTGTAAACCCCCAGGATGCGACCCAGGGGGTTATTGTCCTGTGGCGTCTCCTGTTGTCGCTGGCGATGGATGCGGCGGCCGATGATTTGCAAATAAATAAACCGCTGCAACGCAATCAGCAAAGCGATTGCCCCTAGGCCCAAAATTAAATAACCAATCCACCCCCCCTGCTGGATATGCTCTTGCAAGTTAGGTTTCTGGACGAATAGTGCGAGGATAGCGCCACGGCTGGGATCTACCGCCATCGGCACCACCTCGTCTCTTTCTGCCTTTTCAAATTCAGCGGCCGCTTCGAGAAAGCGGGAGGGGGGCTGCCGACTAAGCTCCACGAGCCCGTTAATCGGCTCAGAGAGATACCGCAGGTAGGTGCCCTCGGAGATTGCCGTGAAGGTACCGATTCGGGAAACTTGTCGCTCTTCGACTTCTCCTCCTGCAATGATCACTGGGGCCGAGAAAGTCACTACTTTCCCCGATTCCGTCATCTGCTCCTGCAAACTCAACCACAATTGCTGCAGCTCATCAATGGTAGGTAACTGCTTACGTTCCGCAATGGTTTCCAGCACCTCAGTGCGCCCCGAAAGCTGGGCCGAAACCAAGGAATTATTAATAATATGCAACAGATCATGGGCGCTCTGTCGGGCTACGCCAAAAAGCTCTCCCAGAGAAGCCGAGCGTTCCTTAAGGGCAGCTTCCTTTTCAGCGAGGGTCTTCTCATTCTGCTCAAAAATCCGCTTAAGCTTTTCTTCCCGTTTTTGCGCCGCCGCCAACTCGGCCTTGGCCTTATTAAGCAGATTTTTTTGCTGGTCTCGGGCGGAGAGAAAGCGAGCTTCTCGCTCTGCATTCAGCTTGCGTTCTTGAATGCTATCTTGTCGAACCTGTTCCAGAAGCTGATCCAAGGTTTCCGGGGTATTCGCACCCCAAGAGCCCATAGGCACGCCTAACACTATGATCCCAATAAGGGTAGCGACTCCCTTAGCTTTTAGAAATAAATGCCTATCCCCGGACAGCATGCCAAGCTTGATAGCCCTCATTGCACAGTCTCCGGCGCCCGTATAGGCAGCAATAATAAGTCCGGGGGAGCCTGCTTGCGGGCAATACGCAGACCCTGGGTAACTGCAGAGCGATATCGATCGGGGAGGATCGACCAACGCTGCTTATGGACATCCCAACGGCCACAGGTCTTGCCATCCAGGGTATGAAAAAACAAGGCTGTCCGTCCTATGCGAAGAAAATCCACGGTACGAGATTTGCCTTCCATTGCTAAAGTGCCTCGATAGGCTTCAATGGTACGCCCATATTCCACTTCTACCTGGAAGGCCTCGACCACACGCCGGTATTTCTCCGACAACCCCACATCAGCCCGGTCCATCAGGGCCTTGAGCTGCTGAATGCGAGTCTGGCGCTCCTGGGGAAGAAAAGGAATGTCCAAGGCCACAAACTGCTCCAGTGATGAAACCATGCGCAACATCAGGGGCACGATTTCCCGCTGGGTCACCTCAATCTCCGAAAGCTGCTGCTGGAGGGAGGTAAATTCTTCCTTTTGGGAACGAATGAGTTTCCCTAATTGGCGATTATAGGTACGAAGACTATCAAGCTGGGCAGTGACTTGACGATATTCCGCTAGCAGTTCTGTCGTTTCCTCTGACAGGGCATCAATCTTATCCTGGGATTTCGCCGCAGCCTGATCCGTCTTGACCTGAGTATCAATAGCCGCTTCCAATGAAGCCGCCATGGTCCCCATCCCATACACAGCACTCAGGGCTAAAAATGCACAGAACCCTATTTTAACCATCCTCTGTGGCATAATCTTGATCTTCAACTCTCCAGATAGCACGCTTCTTCGTCACCCCATAATTAAGGCTGACGAAATGAAACTTAGTTTGGGAGACCCTAAATATGATTAGGCGGTCGCAGACCCACTAGAATTTCTGGTTTAGACCCTAAAGCAAAAGGGAATACCCTCGGGATGCCTTAGAGACCAGGAAATTGCTACCTTAGAAATAAATTTAGGGTCAAAGAATTAAAGTAGCGATCAAAAATATCTTAACTTAAATAACGAAGTGGTAAGCACACATTACATCTGCATTCCAGCGGCCACGCTGAATAATATATAAAGACAACTGATAAAGACAACGGTTTCAACCACGCCCTGGGTCACAGCCAGGCACCAAAATATTCTTTGCATTTAACATAGTTGCTTAAATAAGCAATATTCATTCCATAAAAAACTACGAGCAAAATCAAAAATTAAAAAGCCCCCTCCTCAAGACTGGAAAAGAAATTGGGTCATTTCACTGAATGATTCAGGCAAATGACCAAAAATAACCCTATCGTCAACCCACTCACAGCTAATATTAATGCAAATATAAATGATTCTCAATAAATGAAATTAGACAAATTCAACCCTCAAGGAGTCCCTCAAAGCTCGTATAAGGTTTCATCCACCTGAGGAGGAAGAAAATGCCGACGTACATTTTTGAGACTACCTTTGCCTGGGGAGGTAAAAGGAACCTCTTCCTCTAGAATATCTCCCATCTCCGCCTCGATCCGTTCCGGATCTTCCCCCTTTTCCATCCGGCGAATAGCCTCTTCTACTCCTGGACCTAACTTAAGGCCAGTGGCGTCATAAAGCTTGCGCATCATCTGGGCCATCGCCTTGGGATTGTTTTCGTCAACCCCTTCCATCTCCCCTGCAAGGGCTTCAAAGGCTCGCTCCATTCGCGCCTCATCAAGATCCGGAAACGCCTCACCGCTATCCTCCTCCTTGCGGCCTTTAGAGATAGCAAACAGCGATAATTTCCGCTCTAGCTCGGGCCGGCCACAGCGGGGACAGTTCGGACGCTTCTCCGTGTTGATACGACGGGAGAAAAAATTAAATATCGTATGGCAGTCCATACAATAGAACTCATAAATAGGCATTACCGGTTAACCTCTTTCAAACCAGGCTTTTCCCTGGAAACCCCAGCAGCCCCAAGAAGATTAACGTCCCACCCTTAGGGTACCCAACGATTTCAAATCTCGACCATTTCAAAATCATCCTTACCCGCACCGCAATCTGGACAAACCCAAGTCTCAGGAACATCTTCCCACTTGGTGCCAGGGGGAATACCATCCTCAGGCCAGCCCTCTGCTTCATCGTAGATAAAACCACAAATAATGCACATATAGCGCTTCATAGGCTACTCGCTCAATTATTATTATGAAAATTAAGAAAAACTAATGGTTACGATGGGCGGATTCTCGCATGTTTTTTCACTATTGGAAAATCGCATCCTACCTGAGATATTGATAAACTTTAAAACTAAACTCTTCAGCCTATAAACACCCATGAATGAGCTAATCCGCGGCCTTTACGCCATTGCTGACACTCATCTTCTGCCCCACCAGGACTTGGGCAACGCCGTCGCCCTTGCATTACTAGGGGGGGCCTCCTTAATCCAGTACCGAGATAAAAGCCAGGAGGAGAAACGACGTTACCAAGAGGCCAAGTCCTTACAGCAAATCTGCCGCCAGCATCAGGTCCCTCTGATTATCAATGACGATACCCTACTCGCTGCCGAAATTGGTGCTGACGGGGTTCATCTAGGGCGGGATGACCTTGCTCCCAGTTCAGCCCGACAGATCTTAGGCGCAGACGCCATTATTGGCGTCTCCTGTTACAACGAACTGGCGCGGGCCATCGCCGCCGAGCAAGCCGGCGCCGATTATGTAGCCTTTGGCCGTTTTTTTCCTTCCAGAACCAAGCCAGAAGCTATCCAAGCCTCCCTAGAGCTATTAAGGGAGGCCCGAAAAAAATTAAAACTTCCTATTGTCGCCATCGGCGGCATCACCACAGAAAACGCGCCTCAGGTGATTGAGGCGGGGGCTAATGCGGTAGCCATTATCGGCGGACTTTTTAAAAGCCAGGATATCCGCGCGACGGCTGCTGCCTATCAGCAGCAATTTCTAAGCCAGCATTTACCTGCGCCCCATTCTTTTTAATTTTCTTAATACATTGAATATTCGAGCTTATTGATGCGTTTATGAGCGACAACAACTATATTATCCATGCCACTGAGTCTAATTTTGCCGAGCAGGTTTTGGCAAAATCCCACCAAGCCCCTGTCCTCGTGGATTTCTGGGCTGCTTGGTGCCAACCCTGCCAAATGCTCATGCCGCTTTTGCAGCAGTTGGCTGAAAACTACCAAGGCCAATTTTGGTTAGCCAAGGTGAATGCTGACGAAGAACAAAACTTAGCCCTCCAGTATGGAGTACGCGGCCTACCCACCCTGAAATTGTTCCGCCACGGCGAAGTGGTGGAGGAGTTGGTGGGCGTCCAGCCGGAATCGGTGATCCGCGCCGCCATTGATCGGCACCTGGTCCGGGAATCTGAGCGGCTATTAGAACAAGCCCAAACAGCCTTGGCGGCCGGACAAGAGGAACAAGGCCTTCATTTATTGCATAAAGCCGCGGAGATAGATCCAGAAAATTACCTGGTCTCTGTGGCGCTAGCAGGCGCTCTTCTCAAGCAAGGAAAAATGACCAAGGCCGAACAGATGCTGAAGGCACTGCCTTTAGAAGTGCGAGGAGAAGAACCTGCTAGCGGCCTGTTGGCGCAAATTGAGTTTGCCACTCTTACCGAGAAGGCGCCCGACATCCATAGTTTAAAGCAGCGCCTCAAAGCCAATCCGGAGGATTCCGAAGCCCGTTATCTACTCGGTGCCCAGCAAGCGCTTGCTGGCGATTACCAGGATGCCTTGGAACAGTTCATGGTACTGCTTAAACAAAACCCAAAATATGGGGATGAGGCAGCCCGTAAAGCCTTGCTGGCCGTGTTTAACATTCTCGGTCCCGATCATGAGCTTGTTCCCCGTTACCGGCGACAAATGTTTCGTTATCTTCACTGAGCCAGACGAAATTTTCTCCTCTATCCTCTATAAGCAAGAATTTTAAGTACAGGATAAGTTTTCCAATGGGGTATTGGCGTATATTGTTACTCATGGCCATTTCCTTAACGATGGGAAATGGCCAGGCTGAAGAACCGACGATAGCAAAAGAATCGGCCCCTCCGATGGTCACGACAGTTAAACCCAATCCCGTTATCGGTGCCCAGCAACGGCAATGGATCAGGATAATCGGCTCAGGCTTTACCTCGGGCTCGAAGGTTACCCTGCAACTCGGGGAGCGAATTTTCCCCATCCCTTCTGAACGAACGAAATGGCTCAACGACGGGGAATTGGCAATTTACGCCAACGTCTCCACGGGACCCTCCACCTGGAAAGTGCAAGTGACCAACCCAGAAGGACAAAACTCCACCCCCTTCAGCTTTGAAGTCAAACCTCCTGCCGCCATAGGGCAGGAAAAGCAAGCATTAGAAGAACAAGGAAGAAAAGCTGAAGTGGAGGCACTGGAAAAGAAAGCTGAAGAAACCACTGAAAAAATAGAACAGGTCAAAGAAACCGTTGAGGAGGCCAAACTGGAAGCCACACAAGCGGCCACCGAGAAAGCAGCGCTACAAAAGGAAGTAGAAAAAAGAGAACAAGAGGCCCTGGCAGCCAAACAGCAATTAGAGGCAGCAAAAGCCAAAGCTCAGGCTACGGGGGGTTTAGCAGACCAAAGAGAAGTTGAAAAATTAGCGGAAGAAGCAGAAAAACTTGAAAAAGCCGCCACCACCGAGGAAAAAAGGCTTGCCACCCTGGAGGTTAAAGAACAAGCAGCCCAAGAAAAGGCGACGACTACTGAAACTGAAATTGAAAAACTCCGCCAGGAATTTGCTGAATTAAGGAAGCAAAGAGCTGCAAAGCGAACTTTTCTTGAGAAAGCAACGACTGCGGCCTGGATTATTTTAGTGGCCCTGATTATTTGGTTTCTAAAGAGAGTCGCCGTCAATCGGTTTGAAAGCGCTGCGGTTAAAAAAGAGGAAGTCCAAGAAGGCAGCGCCAGACTCAGAACCTTGGTATTGTTGCTCAATTGGCTAGGCACCATCCTCATTATTCTTACCGCTGGTTATCTTATCCTGGATGAATTCGGGATTAACATGGCTCCGGTTTTGGCCAGCGTAGGAATTGTGGGCCTTGCTCTTGGCTTTGGGGGACAATATCTGATCCGAGATATCATTAACGGCATTTTCATTCTGATAGAAGGACAATATAACATTAATGATATCGTTCAGATCGGTGAGTTTGTGGGAGTCGTCGAGGGGGTCAATTTACGCCATACCAAACTACGGGATCTTGAGGGACGAGCCATCTATATTCCCAACGGGGAAATTAAAACCGTGGTTAATTTTACCAAAGACTATGGACGGATTGTTCTCGACATTGGCGTCGCCTACAAAGAAAATGTTGACCAGGTCATGGAAGTGATGAAAACGGTGGCGGAGGAAATGCGCCAGACTCCAAAATACGGGAGGCTAATCAAAGAATTTGAAATGTTTGGCGTGGAAAATTTTGGAGAATCAGCGATCACTATTCGCTGCCGTTTTAAAACTATAACCAGTAAACAGTGGGAGGTAGCCCGGGAATGCCGACGGCGGATCAAAAACCGTTTTGATGAGCTCGGGATTGAAATTCCATTCCCCCAAAGAACATTAAATTGGGGAATGCCCCCTCAACCTCATGATATGGACGAATTTGAACAAACCAGAAATGCTGTTATATCTTAAATATTTCATGCTCTGCCCAAGCCGGATACAGCTAGCCCCCATGAAAAGACAACCGGCTAGCCGCTAATCATAAGGCTCCTTATTGACTCAAGGCCGCAGCAAAACTCGCTTTTTACCCGCCTGTGAGGGAGGCTAGCCTACCCTTATGGTATATTGCTGCGGGAAAGAATAAGGCCCTATTGGCGAGTTTGGGTAGAAGATCATTCAACTTTTCCAACTCACACCATGTTTCAAATAGTTGCAGAGGTTCTGCCATGACCTATTCAGATGAATTGTTCCAACGGGCACAAGCCCATATTCCCGGCGGGGTGAACTCTCCAGTACGCGCCTTCAAAGGTGTGGGCGGCAAACCCGTATTTTTTGCCCGCGGCGAGGGTCCTTATTTATACGACGTTGACGGCAACCGCTATATTGATTACGTCAGCTCCTGGGGCCCACTCGTTGTTGGCCATACTCATCCTGAGGTAGTCGCAGCAGTCCAAGAGGCGGCAGCCGAAGGACTTGGCTTTGGCGCCCCTACCGCCATTGAGATCGAAATGGCGGAAACCGTATGCCGCCTCGTCCCCAGCATGGATCTAGTCCGCATGGTCAGCTCGGGCACCGAAGCCACCATGAGCGCCATTCGCTTAGCCCGGGGATTTACGGGGCGAGACAAAATTTTAAAGTTTGAGGGTTGCTACCATGGTCACGCCGACTCTTTATTAGTAAAGGCAGGCTCCGGTGCCTTGACCCTGGGTGTCCCCACCTCACCTGGTATTCCCCTGGCTTTAGCCGAGCATACCCTGACCGTCAGCTACAACAATCTGGATGCGGTCCAGGAGGCCTTCGCCCATTTCGGTGGACAAATCGCCGCCGTGATTGTCGAACCAGTCGCTGGGAATATGAACTGCATCCCTCCTGCCCCCGGCTTTTTAGAAGGGCTGCGAACTATCTGCAATGAGTACGACAGCGTCCTCATTTTTGATGAAGTCATGACCGGTTTCCGGGTAGCCCTGGGCGGTGCCCAGGAATTTTATAAAGTGACTCCGGATTTAACTACCTTGGGGAAGGTGATTGGTGGTGGCCTACCGGTAGGGGCATTTGGTGGCCGCCGAGAAATCATGGAGATGATTGCGCCTTTAGGTCCTGTCTATCAAGCGGGTACGCTCTCCGGTAATCCAGTGGCGATGGCTGCCGGACTGGCCACCCTCAAGCTTATCCAGGCCCCCGAATTTCACCAACGTTTATCTCAGCAAACTCAAAAGCTGGTTAAGGGCTTTCTTGAGCGGGCTCGCAACGGGGGGGTTCCCATGACGGCAAACCAGGTAGGCGGCATGTTTGGCCTCTTCTTCACCGAGGAAGAAGAAGTCACCAACTATTATCAAGCCACGAACTGCAATCTGGATCGCTTTAAACTCTTTTTCCACGGGATGCTAGAGCAAGGGATTTACCTTGCACCCTCAGCCTTTGAAGCCAGTTTTGTCTCTAGCGCCCACGGTGACGAACAGATAGAGGCCACCCTGCAGGCTGCAGAGCGGGTACTGGCTGAATTATCACCCTAACCGATAAATCCATGAAGTAGCGACTAGGAGACATCTAAATCCCTATTCGCTACTTTCAAAATTAGGACAAGGATTGACTCAATTTTAAGTATGAAAATTCGCGCTGCTGCCGCCCAGTATGATATTAGTGATCTTCAGAGTTGGAGCGAATATGAAGCCAAAATTACCCAATGGGTTGAACGGGCAGTGGCCCAAGGAGCCCAACTCCTGCTTTTTCCCGAATATTTTTCCCTGGAGCTCACTGCCCTGTTCGGCAATGAAAAAGAAGGAACTCTGGCGCGGCAGTTGGCAGCGCTGCAAGAATCCCTACCTAATTTTTTGGCCCTCTTCCGGCAATTAGCGAAAGCCCACCAAGTCTACATTCTCGCAGGAACTTTCCCCGTCCGGGTCGCGGAAGGCTTTCGCAATCGCGCCCACCTATTAGGCCCTAGGGGGGCAATGGTTTTCCAAGATAAACTGCAAATCACCCGGTTTGAGACCGAGCAGATGCGCCTCCGTTCCGGTGATGACATTAAGGTTTTTGACACTGATTTTGGCAAACTCGGCATCAATGTCTGCTACGATATCGAATTTCCACTAATTGCCCGCTATCAGATTGAGGCCGGGGCTAAATTGCTGCTGGTCCCAAGCTGTACAGACAGCTTGGCAGGCTACCACCGGATTCGCATTGGCTGCCAAGCTCGGGCTCTGGAAAATCAGTGCTATGTCCTCCAAGCGGCGACTGTCACCTGCGCTACACCGCGCTCCAAAGCAACCCAGATCAGAATGGGGGCGGCTGCGGCCTATGCTCCTCCAGCTCGGGGTTTTCCCGATGACGGTATCCTGACCATTGGTAAAATCAACGAACCCCAGTGGATATTTACCGATCTAGACCTTGAAGCCATCGACAAAGTACGGCAAACAGGTGATGCGCTTAACTACCAAGATTGGCAGGGACAAAAACGCCTGGAGAGCGCTAAGCTAGAGCAAGTCAAGGTTATCGCAGGCCATCGCCCTTATTCCCCTTAAACGAACCGCCAATCCCCTAGCGGGGCGCAATTTGTTAAAATCGCGCCCATGGATATTTCCTATTTGCTCAATCCGCTTAACAAAGCCCAGCGTGAGGCGGTCGCCGCCCCCGCAGGACATCATTTAGTGCTCGCCGGTGCAGGCAGCGGTAAAACCCGGGTATTGGTACATCGAATTGCTTGGCTGATCCGAAGCCAAGGAATCTCTCCTTTTAGTCTCTTGGCAGTGACTTTTACCAATAAGGCTGCCGGGGAAATGCGAGGGCGAATCGAAGAGTTACTAGGAATGCCGGCGGGGGGTATGTGGATGGGCACCTTTCATGGACTGGCCCATCGCCTGTTACGGACCCATTGGCAAGAGGCCCAGCTCCCCCAGGACTTTCAGATTCTGGATTCGGAGGATCAGTACCGTCTAATTCGTCGGATCTTGCAGAATCTCAACCTAGATGAAACCCGGTGGCCACCACGCCAGGCCCAATGGTTTATCAACGGCCGTAAGGACGAGGGCCTGCGCCCCCAGCATCTTGAGGATGACGGTAACCCCTATCTCCGGCAACAGATCCGCATCTACCACAGCTATCAGAGCCACTGCGAACGCAGCGGCTTGGTGGACTTCGCGGAGCTTTTGCTGCGGGCTCATGAACTGTGGCGAGACCATCCCGCCCTACTGGGACACTACCAAAACCGTTTTACTCATATTTTGGTGGATGAATTCCAGGATACCAATGCCATCCAATATGCTTGGCTACGATTGCTGGCCGGGAACCAGGGAAAACTCTTTATCGTCGGCGATGACGATCAATCCATCTATGGCTGGCGGGGGGCACGGATTGAAAATATTCAACAACTGACCCAGGACTTTCCCACCGTACGGACAGTGCGCTTGGAACAAAACTACCGCTCAACGGGCACTATCCTCGCCGCGGCTAACACGGTCATTGCCCACAATGCACAACGGCTGGGGAAAAACCTTTGGACCGATGGCGAAGAGGGCGAGCCCATTCAAATCTACCGGGCCTTTAATGAACGGGACGAGGCCCATTTTGTGGTCGAGCGTATCCAAGCCTGGCAAAACCAAGGGGAAAGGCGCGCTGATATCGCCGTACTCTACCGCTCCAACGCCCAATCCCGGATCCTAGAGGCGGCCCTGGTGGAGGCCGGCATCCCCTATCGGGTCCATGGGGGACTGCGGTTCTTCGAGCGGGCGGAAATTAAAGATGCCCTGGCTTATTTGCGTCTAGTGGCCCATCAAAACGATGACTCTGCCTTCGAGCGGGTGGTGAATACTCCCCCTCGCGGCATTGGCGAACGAACCCTTTCCCAAGTCAGGGAACAAGCCCGCCAGGCCGGCCTCTCCCTGTGGCAAGCGGCAACCCAATTGATCAACACGCGGACCCTCTCCCCTCGAAGCGCCAATGCCCTCCAAAAATTTCACCGACTTATCGAAGGCATGGCGACAGCCATCAAGGCCCTTACCCTCCCGGAAAAAATGGAGCTTGTGCTTGAACAAAGTGGTTTGTTTGACCACTACCGCAAAGACCGTAGCGAAAAAGGCCAATCACGCTTAGATAACCTGAAAGAGCTGATTAATGCCGCCTCCCAATTTAAAGCCGAAGATCCTAGCCTGGAAACGTTACCAGAATTTTTAGCCCATGCGGCACTGGAGGCAGGGGATACCCAGGCCGAGGATCGGGAGGATTGCGTGCAATTGATGACTTTACACGCGGCGAAGGGCCTGGAATTCCCCCTTGTATTTATCGTCGGCATGGAAGAAGGCCTATTTCCAAGCCCCCAATCCCTCAATGAGCCCAGGCGGCTGGAGGAGGAACGTCGACTCTGCTATGTGGGAATGACCCGGGCTCGATATCATCTCTATCTCATTCATGCAGAGCATCGTTGGCTTTATGGTTCGGAGAGCTACCCCAAACCTTCCCGTTTTCTTTATGAAATTCCCACCGAACTCACCCATGAACTCCGGCCGCAAACCCATATTATCCGTCCCGGTTATGCTCCCCAAGAACCCATGGCCTCTGATGGAGGCTTGCAACGGGGTCAACGAGTCAAGCACCCTAAGTTTGGAGAGGGGGTGATCCTAGGCTTGGAAGGAAAAGGCGAGCATAGGCGGGTGCAAGTCAATTTCAACCAAGCAGGGACTAAATGGCTGGCAGTGACCTATGCCAATCTCCAAATTGTTTGATATTCGATAAAAATAACTTGCCTCTCCCGCTCCTTAGCGCTGGGATCAGTCGAGAGTTCAAAACTTAAGGAAACACTTATGGTTCGAATGATGAAATTGGTTTCAACATTCTTCTTTTTCCTGGTACTGCTCAACCTCAACGCCTGTGGCTCCGAACCTCCAAGCACAACCATCGAAGGCCCCTCAAACCAAATTATTCGCTGGCGGATGGTGACCACTTGGCCCCCCGGTTTTCCGGTCCTCCAGGAGGGAGCCGAACGTTTTGCCAAAAATATCGAAGCCATGAGTGGGGGACGGCTCAGGATCAAAGTCTTCGCGGGAGGAGAACTGATCCCCCCCTTAGAAACCTTTGAAGCGGTTTCCCAGGGGGCGGTGCATATGGGCCACGGGTCGGCCTATTACTGGGCGGGTAGAATTCCTGCTGCGCAATTTTTCTCCACTGTCCCTTTTGGCATGACGGCCAAGGGAATGAATACTTGGCTTTATGACGGTGGCGGGCTGAAAATGTGGCGAGAAATTTATGTTCCTTTCAATGTGGTCCCCTTTCCGCTGGGAAATACCGGAGTCCAAATGGGCGGATGGTTTAATAAGAAAATTGAATCGGCTGAGGATCTTAAAGGACTTAAAATGCGCATCCCTGGCCTTGGCGGCAAGGTTTTCGCTAAAGCCGGCGGTAATCCAGTGCTTTTAGCAGGAGCTGAAGTCTATACCGCCTTAGAGCGTAATACTATCGATGCTACCGAATGGATTGCCCCCTTCCATGACCAACGCTTAGGCCTCAACCGGGCGGCCCAGTACTACTATTATCCCGGCTGGCATGAGCCAGGTACAGTATTGGAGCTTATCGTCAACAAAGAGGCCTGGGAGTCCCTTCCTAAAGACCTCCAAGCCATCATCTCCGTGGCTGCCCAGGCCGAGAATTTGCAAATGAGTTCAGAAATGGAGGCTAAAAATGCACAAGCACTGGAGGAACTCCAAGAACAAAGCCATACTAAGCTTTTAGCTTTTCCAGAGGATGTACTGGCCAAACTGCGCCGGCTTACCCAGCAAACCCTCAACGAACAGGCTGCTGACGATCCCCAATTTAAGCGAGTCTATGAAGCCTACACCGCTTTCCGGCAAAAGTTTGATGCCTGGGAGGCTATTTCAGAACAAGCCTACCAACGTACACTAGAGAGTGAAAATAAATAGGGCTTTCCTCATCTTCTAATTGTCGGGTCTCCGATGATTAATTTGACGTTCACATGGAGAAAATCCAGTGGATAGCCTTGAAAACACTTGGGTTTGGAAACTATTGGAACATCCCTTTATGGGTAGGGTGGGTTAAGGCGTGTTAGCGCCGTACCCACCGACATTTAAACACTTAATAGGGGCTTATCCTCCGGTCTTGCTCCACCTTTCACCGACAGCAAAATTTTCCTGAAATTGCACTTAATATTTGTAGTGCCAACTGTCCTTACGCCAGTGGTATTTATAGCGATAATCGTGAAACCAATAGCGGTAGAATAGTGGTTGCCAACGGTTATGCCAACGGAAGTAGGCATCTTCTGTTTTTCGGGCATCTCTTGCTTCTGCCAAGAGCTTCTGCGCTTCTTCATTGCCACGACCTGCAGCGATGGACAACCATTTTTCAGCCTCGCGGGGATCTGACCCCAACTCCTCAAGACCGGTCAGATAAAGTTGTCCAAGAGCTAATTGCGCATTGAGATCGCCTCTTTCTGCTGCCTCCCGCATCCATTGTAATGCCCGGTAGCTATCCCGAGGCACCCCATCACCCCGAAAGAATCGCAGCCCCAGATCATACGCAGCACGGGGATCTTGGCGAGCAAGTTCTTCCAGGGCCACAATACGTCTCTCCGCGTCACCATTTGGCACCGCAGCAGATGGATCATAGGAGGCGGCATCACTAGGGCGATATGAACAACCATCAGAATTGCAAACACGCATGGTTTCCGACGGAGGGGGTTGTACGCAGGCTGGCAATACCGCACCCAATACCAACCAAAACAAAAGTCGCATACCTTACCTCTTAAATTAATTCTTTTTTTCTACTTCAATTTTAGGCCTTTCAGCTTTGCCTAACTGCGGTCATATTCAGGAAAATACTGCCACGGCAAAACGCCCATCCAAACATTTCTCGGTACAAAACCAATTGCACAATACAAATATCTGGATACACTACACGCATTATCGGACAGGAAAGCCCCAAAAAAAATAGAGCTGTCTGGTAATTCACAATTGGCATATTATGTCGTGACTTTTAAAATTTAATGCGAATTTAGAGCTACCTGGAGTAAGGCAGCGTAAACCAACCCACTGCGCTATGGTGTCAGGCAACCTAATCAAGGACGCCGCAGGGGAATGGCAGTGGATTGGGAATCAAAATTGATAACGCTTTATGAGTTAAACAGTATCAGAAACAGTTTTGGGTCTACTACCAGCGCCCTAGATAATAACGAAGGGATCAAACTGTATATCCTGGAATTACGCCGACTCGGGACCCTACTCTTTGTAAATGGAGAATAAAAACATTATGTCCAATCTCTTTAAATTACAAAATTTTCTTATCTTAGGTTGTTGTTTCATTTTTACCGGCTGTGTTACAACGGGAGGGCAAGGCACCGCAGTGTCAGGATCAGCGGGGGGAGGAACCAGCGTAGATGCTAACTCATCTCTAGAACGATGCGATCAACCGGTTGGAACACTAGCAGTTGATGATGGCCGTGCAGCAGATTGGTATGGCCGCTTTGGCAGTGCCACTAATGTCACCTCAATTGAACCGCTACTCCGACTTGCGGTGCAGCAATCGAACTGTTTCGTCATTACCACGATAGGCAATCTGCGCACCGATAGCCGTCTTACCCGAATCACTGAACTACAGCGTAACTCTGGTGAATATCGTGCCGGCTCAAAGCAACACAAAGGGCAGCGAGTTGCCGCCGATTATTACCTAGAGCCACAAATCATTATTGATAATTCCTCTATTGGTAAAGTCGGAGGGGCGCTCGGCGGATTAGTCAACAGCACCGTGGGAGCCCTGGCCGGAGCTCTGGAAGCAAAAGCATCGGTAGTAACCCTTTCCCTGTATGATATCCGCTCCGCTGTTCAAATTTCGGCCTCTGAGGGTAGTTCAACAGCCACCAATTATGGCGCAGCATTAGGTGCATTTGGAGGAACCGCGGCGGGGGGGCTAGGCGGTTTTTCAAAAACACCCGAGGGTAAAGCTACCGTCGCTGCTTTTATCGACGCCTATAATGGTATGGTGCAGGCTCTGAGAAACTACGAAGCACAAGATGTGAAAGGTGGCTTAGGCCGTGGCGGTACGCTTGAAGTTAAGTAATCCAAGTTAGCGCCTATGCAAGTACATGAGACGTGGTGGGCTTAAACCATACAAAAACAGCGAATCGCGATAATTCGACCGTCCACGGGGCTCCTCCTTCATGATAAAGAGCGATCCTTGCTGGACGGTCCTCTTGTTCAAGATCTTGCAACCATTTTCAGCCCTTTACCGACTTCCCAAGGTAAATCGGCCAGTTCTTCAACCAATGCCGTCGTTTGCGTGCACCATACCCCAATACCTAGGGACAAAGGCAGATTCATGCAACAATAGCACTGGAGCTGGGCTAGAGTCTGGATAGATACGCCAATTTCACAACACTTGGGGCTCACGGAAACAGAAGCCCCAGATACCGACCACTTGAATTTGCAATTCTAAGCGATTTACTGTGAGTAGGGTAGAAGTAAAAGAAAAAAAACCACATTTGCCCTCCAAAAACGAGAGGCGAGTCTTTTGGGCCGCATTAGTTACCGGTACGTTTACCATTGTAGAAGCCATCGGCGGAATACTTTCCGGCTCCCTGGCTTTGCTGGCCGACGCGGGCCATATGCTGGCGGACACCGCCGCCCTGGTGCTCGCCTGGCTCGCCTTTCGTATTGGCCGTAAACCTGCTGATACGCGCCGTTCCTATGGATATCAACGACTTCAGGTGCTTGCCGCCTTAATTAATGGGATAGCTTTGTTTTTTATTGTTATCTGGATCCTGATTGAGGCTGTTGCCCGGCTATTGGAACCGGTCGAGGTACTTGGCGGGATTATGCTAATAGTGGCTGCCGCCGGGTTGCTTATCAATCTCCTAGCTTTCATCATCCTCCATGGTGGCGACCACCATAATCTTAATGTTCGAGGGGCTTTGTTGCACGTCTGGGGGGATTTGCTCGGTTCCATAGCTGCGCTAACAGCGGCTGGCGTTATTCTAGGAACCGGTTGGACTCCTGTTGATCCCCTTTTGTCCTTATTTGTTGCGCTTCTCATTCTCCGCAGTGCTTGGATGCTGATGAGAAAGTCAGCCCATATCCTGCTAGAAGGCACCCCCGACTGGTTGGATGTGGAGGAATTGCGTGGGAGGCTGACAGAGGCTATCCCAGAGGTAGAGGACATCCACCATGTCCACGTCTGGTTACTCACCTCTGAAAACCCGCTCCTAACACTGCATGCCAGTGTCCGCCAAGGGGCTAATTACGATCATACCTTGGTCGCCATCAAGGAATGTCTTCGGAAACAATATGGGATTGATCACTCCACCGTCCAAATTGAAACCCATAGCTGTGCAGACAAAGCATAAGGCTGAAAACCGGCTAAATGGCCCCCTTAGCATTTCTGCAATCCTGGCAATGGTCTACACTTTATTATGGACAATTTAGAAATATGTGATACCCAAATTTGCTAAAGCCATTAGCAATGGCGGCGGCGGCCGCCCTCAGATAAGCTTTAGGAGGGAAACCCTATGCCTACATTCATTATGCTAACGCGGGTCGAAACAAACGGAGCCCAGTCACCAAAATCCCTTGAAGAGTTGGAGCATAAGGTGATGGAACAAATTCAAGCTCAATGCCCTCAAGTCAAATGGCTACAAAACTATGCTGTCCTAGGCCCCTATGATTATTTAGATGTCTTTAATGCCCCCGATAATGAGGTTGCCGCGAAAGTATCTACCCTTATTCGCACCTATGGCCATGCCCACGCCGAAGTATGGCCGGCTACCGAGTGGGCTAGATATAAAGAAATGATACACGACATGTCCGATGTTAAAACAGCCCAGTAATAGGGAACTTTTTTTGGCATTCAAGGGACTACTTGCTCAAAAGAACTCAAATTCCCTAAGCCCGCGCATGATTAAGTGTGCCCGATGCTTGGCACCCTGTCCGGGCCGCTTACTGACTAGTTTTAAAATATCCTGAAGTATCGCCTACAGTGAGGGTCAAATACTTTTCCAAAAATCTGGTGGGCAAAGACTATGTGGTGAGTGATATACACGGGACCTATAGTTTATTGACCCGGGAACTGGAACGCCTCAATTTCAACTCCAGCCAAGATCGGCTATTCTCAGCAGGCGATCTGGTAGATCGGGGGCCTGAATCACCCGAAGCCCTCAAGTGGCTTGACTACCCCTGGTTCCACTCCTGCCTAGGAAATCACGACGAGTTCGTGATTAACGCCCAGAACCCAGACTTTGATGTGAGGTGGTGGGCGCTAGTCAATGGAGGAGAGTGGTGGCTTACTATGGACCCAGCCGCCCAACAACGTTTTTCGGATCGCTTCCAACAACTCCCGCTTGCTCTAGAGGTTGAAACGGATGGCGGCAAGATTGGTATCGTCCATGCCGACGTCCCCCCAGAACTTAGCTGGGCACAATTTACCGCCGCCCTCGAGCAGGGTAATCACTCCGTCCATGAATACGCCCTTTGGAGCCGCAATCGCGCCATGGGCAGATATACCCACCCTATTGAAGGTATTGATCGAGTTTACTGTGGGCACACTGTCAACGAAGATGGCGACATCAAAATCGTGGGTAATGTGTATTTCATCGATACCGGCGCCGCCTATAACCTCCCCCACTCTAAACTGACCATCCTACCTCTTACCTTCGAGCAAGATTGAGTTGTTTTTAATTTTTCAGCGAGTCGCAATACACTCCCGGCAAAATCTTTGATTGGACGGAGGAGCTTCACTCATGGGCTTCATCGCCCGTCGCCACAGGCCGAGTCCCATCGGTGATCCATTCACTCCAGGAACCGGGGTATAACCGGGCCCCCTGGAGCCCGGCGATTTCCATAGCTAACAAATTATGGCAGGCAGTTACCCCCGAGCCACACATGCACACGATTTGCTCTGGCGGAACCTCACCCATCTGCGCTCGAAAAGCAAGCGCTAGCTCACGCGGCGACAAAAAATTTCCCTGCTCATCCAAATTTTGCTGAAAAGGGTGATTCTTGGCCCCTGGAATATGACCGGCCACCCTATCGATAGGCTCCAGTTCACCCCGAAAGCGTTCTGGCGTACGCCCATCAAGGAGTAGGTATCCAAGCAGAGAGGCATGTTCTACATCTTCTGTGGTAACCGTCATAGAGGGCTGGACTCGAGTCTCAAAGTGAGCCGCAGCCGACTCGGGCAATTCGGTAGTCAGTGGATGACCCTCTCCTCGCCAACGTTGCCATCCCCCATCGAGAACCGCTACTGCCTCATGGCCTAACCAGCGCAACAACCACCATAAACGCCCGGCAAAGGCACCCGAGGCATCATCGTAGGCGATGACCTGGGTAGCCGAGTCCACACCCCAGCGGCCCAATTTTCCCGCAAGTTGCGCCGGATCGGGCAAAGGATGACGCCCCGTGGCAGGAGTCACCGGACCTGACAGGTCCTCTTCCAAGTGAACATAGTGGGCTCCCGGGAGGTGACTCTGCTGATAGGCATACCGACCTGCCGATGAATCCATGAGATTGAAACGGCAATCAAAGATAACGCTGTTAGAATTGCCTAGGACCCTTGCAAGTTCCGTTGGACTAATAATCGTACGGTAAGGCATCTGATTTCCCGCTATCCGTTCGTTGAAAATTAAATTCAAGGATAGCACTTACGACTATTCACTGGGAGCAACTAAAAGAAACACTCCGCCCCTAAACGGCTCGCCAGCCAACAAAACTTAGGCAGGCAATACCCATGCCTATCAAAGCCAAAGAAGACGGTTCAGACACAGCAGCCGGTGGCAGAGGATCTCGGATATTTGTCAACTGAAAAACGAAATCGTTATAATCTTGATCGCCTCCTCCATACAAGTCCTCAAACGCTACTTCGGTAATATATTGGGAAGATAACTCATCAAAAATTGTGACGGCTAAGGCGTGGGCAACACCATCACGATTACGCTCAGCCGGACCACTGAAAAAATTATCCCGTACGATAAGGTTAGGAGCCGTATAAAAAGCAAAAAGCCGAAAAATTAGCTCCGTACTGCTGTCAAATCGACCAAGACTTACCGTTGAGCCAATGGCGTCCACAGTGCTGTCAAAAATTAATAGATCCTCTCCTGTCGGACGAATTAGATATAAGTGGTGGGAGTATCTAGCATTTTTACTAACATACTCTGCGGTGACTTCCCCGTCTTCAACCACCCACATACCACCCCCCAATACAGGTTCCCCCAAATTTCCCTGAATAGGGGTGCTTAAAGAAACTGATGGAATAAAAAGCAACCATATACTTATCAGTACAGGCACAAATAAACTATCCCATTTTACAAAACTCATAGCCAATCCCTCCAACTTCTAGACGAGGACAAACCGCAATACGCGTGTTATACACTCCCTTAGGCATCATTATTCACCAGGATTCTTCTCTAGGGTTAGAAGGGAATTGCAATTCACTAGGACTAATTTGCTTGAGTTCATAGGCGTCTTCACTTTGAAACTAAGTGAAACACCACCATTCCAACTCCATGCAAGGGGCTTGGTAGATAAAGGATCCCACTATATAATTCGACAAGCCCCAGAATAGCCTAAGGAGAAATTGATGATCTTGCGCTACTCCGCCTGGATTATGCTTGTTCTTTCTCTTTTAGCCAGTACCCCTATGTCAGCACAGGAAAAAGAGGAGAAAGAACTACAGTCTGTACTCGGATGGGTCGAACTTGCTGAATTTGTGGGTTGGGGGGCAATCGCCAAAGTCAAAATGGATACCGGCGCACTAAGTTCCTCACTACATGCAACCGATCTGGAATATTTTCAGCGCAATGGCGATGAATGGGTACGATTCACCATTAAAATCGAGGATCAGCGTGGAAAGGAAGAGTGGGTTCAACAAGCATTTGAACGGCCGGTTTATCGCTTTGTAAAAATCATCAGCTCGAATGGTGACGGTAACCGCCGCCCTTCCGTATTGATGAAACTTTGTCTTGGAGGTGAAATTTACGAGGAACAGTTTACCTTAAATGACCGCAGTGATTTAACCTACCCTATCTTGTTCGGTCGACGTACCATCGAGCACCTGGGGTTCATTGACGTTACCCGTACCTTCACTACCCGTCCCCATTGCAAACCCGATGCACCCGTGCACGCCATTGAAAATCGCAAACTGGACGAAGACATCGGAATTTAAATTTAATCCTTCTTCGTATGAGGATTAAAACTTTTTTAAACTTGCCTTAGAAATCTATAACAGGCTCTCCTATCTTCCAACCATCATCATCGAGGGTAAAAGTGTAGTTCCCCGTATGGACAGCCCCTTTTTCTTGGCACTTAGGGGATAGATAGGAAAATGGCGTCAGCTTATCATAAACCCACTCATACCTAACAATGGCCCACTTGTTTTCAGAATTTCTCCTTTGTTGAATTTCAGTGACCTGCATTAATTTTTTTTCGCAAGACTTTACTTCTATGAAGATCCCCTTTTCGTATACTTTTTTTATTCCAGCGGCATACTTTTTACCTTTCTCCGTCATATTAATCAACACATAAAAATAATCTGAGTTTTGTTGCGACTCAAACTGTTGATAAGTAATAAACCCTTTATTTTTTAAAGGCGTTAATGACTCTTTGAGTTTAGGTAGTGCTGATTTATGGATAAACTCCTGAACATCAAAATAAGCCAGCACAGGTTCAAAGATTAATTTCTCTGTCAGTAGTTTCTCCGCGTCATGGACAGATAAAGTTTTTTTCGTACTATCCTCTGTGCATGCAACAATGACAAACAGACTTGTCAGCATGGCTAGTCCTATACGGGACCAATAAATATATTTTTGTTTTTTAGAAGCCACTACTCTGCCCCTTTAAATATTTCCAGCCATTAAATGAATCTGCCTACTTGAGAATAATGCATTGCTTTTTATGGACCTCAACAAGATAAAAATGATGATTAAACTAATAATACCATCACATTCTTGTTATTTTCTCACACTCCGCATTAACTTATCTCACCGTTAATCAGTACTTAGGCGTGGCTGATCATGTGGCATTTAATTTGCATATTTAAAGTCGATAGCAGCATAAAAGTATGGTTAGTATTGGCAACCGGGCACGTCATTAGCACAATAGAAAAGTGCCTATACTATATACTGGATATTACTTCTAGCGCGACAAATACTTAGAGTTACAGGGCTTAACTCCCGCAATTATTTGGGAAACGATACCTAAATATAGGGCAGTTAGAATTCACTACGCTTCAAGTGATGGCGCTGACAATTTTTTGATGCTTATCACGTCAAAACTTTGGCATCCATAAAAGGTTACGGACGATTCATAATGGAAGACCATATCAAAACCCATAGCTGGCCACTCCAGAGAATAAAAGGACGTACTCGTCACCTCCTATATAAGCTATTTTCTGTTCATCTATTGCTCAGCCTCACTATTGCAACAACGACCCTAGAGGCACGGCAGGAAGCCGTGGATCACAGCATCCAGGCTCCCCCCAGCTTAAAACAAGCCGTAACGGGGCTACAGGAAAACCCTCGTCCAGAGGAGGCTCCCATGCCTAAGGGGGATACAGCGACTAACCCCCCCCTACAACTGCTTGAGAAAAGCATCGACCCTGGCATGAAAAAACGAATCTTTTGGAGCTTGGGCTATACCTTTGAAGGGGTCCCCATCTCCGCCCCGGTACTCGTCATAAATGGGGATTATGCCGGACCAACACTATGTCTCACCGCAGCGATTCATGGCGATGAGATCAATGGTATTGCAATGGTCCATCGAGCCATTGCCGATATTAAACCTGATCAGCTTAACGGTGCTGTTATTGGCGTCCCCATTGTCAATTTATACGGTTATCGCCGCAGTTCCCGTTACTTACCAGACCGACGAGACTTGAATCGGTACTTTCCCGGAAGTCCCAATGGCAGTTCAGCCGCCCGCATTGCCCACTCCTTTTTCCATCAGATCATTACCCACTGCGATGCCTTGGTAGACCTGCATACCGGTTCTTTTCACCGGACTAATCTTCCCCAAGTACGGGCAGACCTAAGCCATCCCAAAGTTCTGGAACTAGCTTATGGCTTCGGTGGCGTAGCCGTAGTCCACAGCGAAGGCATCTCTGGAACCCTGCGCCGGGCAGCCACGGAAGTCGGTATTCCCAGTATTACCCTTGAAGCCGGAGAACCCAAGCGCTTGCAACTTCGGGAAGTCAACCAAGGTTTAAAAGGAATTAAAAGCTTAATGAAAAAGTTAGGCATGCTTAAGGGGGCCAAAACAGAATCTGTTCCAGAAGCCGTGTTCCACCAAACCAAGTGGATACGTACCCATCGTGCGGGAATCCTGCTCTCTAAGGTCCAACTCGGTGAGCCAATCAAGGCAGGCCAGCAGCTAGGAATCATTACCGATCCAATCACCAATCAGGAGACAGCTATTGTTTCCCCCTATGACGGCCGGGTCCTCGGCATGGCCCTCAATCAGGTGACAATACCTGGTTACGCCGCTTATCACATCGGCATCAAAGCCGATAAACCAGGGCCTACCGAGGAATCATCCGAACACGTCGCCGCAAAGACCAAGGCCTCTGATTACTCAGACGGCGAAGAATAAGCCGTAAGAAGCCAATGAACCCCGGATGGATATCTCCCATGTAATTTACAAAATTACCTTTATCATGATTCCGGCAGGGGTAGGATAAATACCTATGAATAAAATATAAGGTGTTTTAGGAGCGAGCTAGCGGTGTTCCCTGTCCCCTGGCTCCACACCACCTGCTCGCTCCAGGAATACGTCAAAACTTTTACTGAGATACTTAACGGCTGGAATAACAGGGAAGCTGAGACTGAGTTTTGCGCTTATCTGGAATAGGGATGACTAAGTGAATAAGGCCCCCCCATCTACTTTCCGGCAGGCCATCGAAGAAGGCTTCATCCTTGATGTGCTCAAACGCTACATGACCTACACCATGGCCTCTAAGCTCGCCGAGCAGCAACGCTCCCTAGATAAAGAAAGAGAGCGTACCTACCCCGTATTCCCCTGGGTGCAATGGCCTCCCGATAGCTTGGACATTGAGCGGAAGGCTATGGTCATTATTGAACACTTCCGTCACCATGTGGCCCGACTGTTGAGCGGTCAAGCCAAGGCTGTGTTGATCACCCCCTCCTCTCAAGCAGCAGTCCGTTACCAACAAGCCTTTCAGCACTACACCGCTACTCAGCAGTATCAGGACATCCAAACCCTACACGACTATCATCAGGTGATAATTGGCACCCATAAATTTCAAGGGGACTTTCCTCAATCCACACTCTGCGCCCTGTATGTGGACAAGAAACTTGCTGGCACCGATTGCGTCCAGACTCTATCGCGGCTAAATCGCCCCTATCCCGGCAAAAGGACCCCCTTCATTCTAGACTTCGTCAACCCGCCGGAACAGATATTGAATGCCTTTCGGCCCGATTATCCCGATGCTGAGCTGACCACTGTCTCCAATCCCGAAGGAATTTATCAGCTCCAAGCTCAATTAGATGAGGCACGCATCTATACCTGGCAGGATGTGGAATCCTTTGCCGCCGCCTTCTTTGATCCTAAACAAGCTTTGGATCGGCTGCACTACCATTGCCAACCTGCGGTGGACCGCTTCCGGGAGCGGTACCGGGAGGTTACCAAGATTACCCAGGCAGCCCAACAAGCGGAATGGAAGGCCACCGCTACCGGCGATAGGATCCGCAGGGAAAACGCTCGCCACGATTTTCAACAGGCTGGGGAAGCCAAGGAAACCCTGGATCAGTTCAAGAAAAATCTGACCAGCTTTATTTGCTGCTATGAGTTCATCTCCCAGATCGTGGACTATGGCGACCAGGAGTTGGAGAAACTCAATATCTATGCCCGCTACCTCCACCCCCTCCTGGAGGAGAAGCAGTGGGATGAAACTATCGATGATCTATCCGCCGGGGAATTTGAGCACTACCGGCTGAATAAGATTTGCGAACAGGAGTTTAAAACTGCCCAGCAGGAAACCCAAAACAAACCCCGTAACGCCGAAAAGACGGGTTGCCAGGTGGAGAAGGAGTTCCTCATCGCCCGCCTTAACCCCCTACTGGCAGGCGAAAGACTTAGTGGCCAAGATCGCTTGAACTATCTACACACCATCAAAGACAAACTTCTAGAAAACCCAGCAATCGCCGCCCAGCTAGAAAACCAGCCACAGGACCAGGACCCGCTTCTATTGAATGATTTCTCTCAGGCGGTACAGCAGGCAGTCATGGAGAGTTTAAAAAATCATCATGAAATAGCGGCCCAATTGCTCCACAATGAAGTTGTGGCTAAAGAGTTTAGTCGCTTTCTGCTAGATCTGCTTTTGCTTAAGCATGAGTAGTCGCCTGCGCCTAGGCTCAGTGACGAATTTTTACCCACTTCCCTTTCCCTCTCCTAAACTCAAGGTATATGAGGCACCCTTTTGTGGGCTAAACCTTGCCTAGCTTGCTAACAGTTCAGCGGCTTACATAATGACCCAAATGAACGAAGAACTGCGAGAACGAGAAGCTCAATATCGGCTTCAAGCACAAATCATCGATCAGATCCACGATGCTGTCACCAGCATCGATTTGAAAGGCGCTATTACCTATTGGAACAAAGGGGCGGAGCGGCTAAGTGGTTATAGTGCCGTAGAGGCACTGGGAAAGCATATTTCCTTCATCTATCCGGAGGAAGAACATACTTTTCTTGAGCAGCAAGTCATCCGTCCCCTGGAGGAAAAGGGCCACCATGAAGTGGAAGTCCGCTTACGCAGAAAATCGGGGGAGGACTTCTATGCCCATCTGGCCCTCTCTCTGTTGATGGACCAAGAGGGTGCAGTCACAGGGATGATTGGGTATGCCATGGATATCACCATGCGCAAGCAGGCTGAAGAGGCCCTACGGGAGAGTGAGGCCCGCTATCGTAAATTGGCGGATTTGCTCCCGGTGGCCGTCTATACCTGCAAGGCGCCCAAAGGCACCCTGCAATATTACAATCAACAGGCCGTGGAACTCTGGGGAAGAGAGCCCCTATGCAACGATGACGAAGAGCAGCTTTGCGGTCCCTTGAAGCTATACCAAAGAGATGTGGCTACCCTATCCCACCCCCAATCACCCATGGCCATTGCCTTGACCCAGGGCATCAGCTACCGCAACCGGGAAGTTATCATCGAACGGCCAGACGGCTCACGGGTCATTGCCCTGGCGAATATTGACCCGATTAAAAATCGGGAAGGAAAAGTCATAGAAATTATTAATGTTTTGCAGGATATCACCTATCTTAAACGGGCAGAGGAGGCGCTGCGTGACAGTGAGGCCCGCTATCGGGCCCTTTTCGACGGCTCACCTTCGGGTATCTTGATGCTGAATCCCTCCGACTTGACTTTTGTCGAGTTCAACGACCAGGCCCACCTCCAGCTAGGCTACTCCCGAGAGGAGTTTGCGCAGCTCACCCTGCCGGATATCGAGGCTGCCACCTCCCCTGAACAGAGCCTGGAGCATGCCTGCTATTTTGTCCAAGCACTGGGAATAGACAAACAGGAATTCGAAACCCATTATCGGACCAAAAGGGGGAAAATCCATGATGTGTTGGTGACCGGAAGACCATTACAGATCCAGGGTCATACTTATCTCTGCGCAGTCTTTCAAGATATCACGGAACGTAAACGGGCGGAAAAAGCATTACAGGAAGCGGATCGACGCAAGGACGAATTTCTGGCCCTGCTGGCCCATGAGCTGCGCAATCCCTTGGTCCCTATCCGCAATGCAGTCCAATTACTCAAACTTCAGTCAGAGCCATCCCTGCCTCATCTCCAGCAGGCTTGCGGGCTTATTGAACGCCAACTCAACCATCTCACCCGTCTAGTAGATGATCTGCTCGATGTGGCCCGGATTACCCGCGGCCGCATTACTTTGCAAAAGAGTCGGGTAGACATGGCCCGCTGTGTCGTCCAAGCCGTGGAGGCAATCCGCTCCCTCTTGGATGAAAAAGGCCATGACTTAACCCTTAAGCTCCCCCCTTTTCCGCTACAGGTAGAAGCTGACCCAGTGCGCCTTGCCCAAGTGATAGAAAATCTCCTCCATAACGCCGCGAAATATACCCATGAGGGGGGACGGGTTACGCTCACCTTAACCCAAGAAGGGCAACAGGCAGTACTGACGGTTACCGATAACGGCATTGGGATTCCCCCAGAGTTGCTGCCCCATATTTTTGACTGCTTTGCTTATAGCGAGCGTCCGTTAAACCACCCCTCGCCCCAAGGCGGCCTTGGCTTGGGGCTTAGCTTGGCCAGAAGCCTGCTGGAGATGCACGGCGGCCAGATAGGGGCGACCAGCCCAGGACTCGATCAAGGCAGCACTTTTACCGTACAACTGCCCCTGGCCAAGGAAAACCCCCAACCTACCGCTACCCCAGGGGCAGAAGAGGCCCCGACGGTCTCTTGCCGACGAGTACTGGTGGTGGATGATAACCGGGATATTGCCCACTCTTTTGAGACTCTACTTGGCTTATGGGGTCATCAAGTGCAAACTGCACCTGACGGCCCAGCGGCCCTAAAAGCCACTCGCACCTTTCAGCCGGAGATTATCCTCTTGGATATTGGGTTGCCAGGCATGGATGGCTACGAAGTGGCCCGCCACTTGCGGGCAGAATATGGACAACACATAAAGATTTTTGCCTTGACCGGCTATGGCCAAGAACAGGATAAAAAACGTGCAAAAGAGGCGGGCTTTGACCATCATTTGACAAAACCGCCACCAATGGAAACCCTCAAGAAGTTGCTTGCTGGCTCCTGACCTTCCACCTAACGGCAATCAATTGAATACCCATGAGTCCGATCCGAATTAATTTATATAGTGATACTCAGACCTTACCCACTCCGGCAATGCGAAAAGCCATGGCCGAAGCGCCTGTGGGGGATGAACAGCGAGGTGAAGACCCCACCGTGAACCGCCTCTGTGAGGTGGTGGCTGAACTAACCGGCAAGGAGGCTGCCGTATTTTTGCCTTCAGGAACCATGTGCAATGAAATCGCCATCTGCGTCCATTGCCGACCCGGCGATGAAATCATTACCGACCGCACGGCTCATATCCTTAACTTGGAAGGCGGCGCTCCCGCCGCCCTCAGCGGCGCCTCTATCTGGCCCCTAGAAGGAAGCCATGGTGTATTCACCGCGGAACAAGTCCAGCAAGGGATCCGTCCAGAGAGCCGACATACACCCCGCTCCCGGCTGGTTTGCGTAGAACAAACCGCCAACCTAGGTGGCGGTACCGTCTGGCCCCTGGAGACGATCCAATCAGTAGCGGAAGTGGCTCGAACCCACCAGCTGGCACTGCACATGGACGGGGCACGTCTTTTCAATGCGGTCATAGCGGCCGGCATCGAAGCAAAAAAGTATACGGCACCCTTTGATAGCGTGTGGTTTGACTTAAGCAAAGGCCTTGGCTGCCCCGTGGGAGGAGTACTGGCAGGAAGTGCCGCTTTCATTGAGGAAGCCTGGTGGTGGAAACAGCGCCTCGGGGGGGCAATGCGTCAGGCCGGCATCCTCGCCGCCGCCGGTCTCTATGCCCTAGAGCACCATATTGAGCGTCTCGCTGAGGATCATCGGAATGCGCGCCGATTTGCCGAATATATTGCCGAGATTCCCGGTATCTCCGTTGCCCTGGAAACAGTGGAAACGAATATTGTCTTTTTTGATGTCACGGCTACTGGGTTGTCAGCGGTTGAGATCAGTGACAAGCTTAAATCCTATGGCGTGCTTATTGGTGCCACGGATAAAGCTCGGCTCCGCGCCGTAACCCATCTTGACATTTCCCAGACGGATATTGAAACTGCGGCAAAGGCCCTTCGAGAAATATGTTAAAAGGGTTCATCCAAGCGGTTAACCTGGATAATTTATGAGATCACTACAAAGGCACTAAGAGCACAAAGAAATCAGCTTGGTGGTGAAAAAAAATTCAGGTTAACTGTCCTTTCTAGGCTAACTTCAAGGTTATCCAAAAATTTCTAAAGGCTGCGGTATTTTTTGGCCAACCGCTCAACAGTCAGCCCCTGCACGACGATAGAGAACACCACCACGACATAACACACCGTGATCAAGAGTTCCCGTGACATAGTCGATGTGAGCGATAGAGCCAGTGCAATCGAGATACCCCCCCGGAGACCACCCCAGGTCATGATTATCCCTGTTTGGGGCGCTAACCCCAGGCGTTTTTTGAAAAGGCGAATGGGAAAAAATAACGCCATATAACGTGCCAGCAAGACCACGGGTATGGCCAGCACTCCTGCCAGGAGATATTGACCGTCAAAGGAAATGATAATAAGTTCCAGGCCAATTAGCACAAAAAGGATGGCGTTAAATAATAAGTCGAGCAGCTCCCAAAATTTATCCACATAAGCCTCGGTGATTTCTGACATGCCGCCAGAACGGAAACGTTCATGGCCAATCACGAGTCCTGCAACCACCATGGCAAGGGGTCCGGAGAAATGCAGGTAGTTGGCTAGCCAATACCCCCCCAGAACAATAGCCAATGTAATCAGCACTTCTATTTGGTAGTTATCAATAGACTTCATTAGCCCATAAGCAAGATAGCCCAAACCAAATCCCAGCAGGATACCCCCTCCTACCTCTTCAAAAAATAATAGGGCAATCCCTGTGCTATTTATCTCCCCACTACCGAGATGGGCAATGCTAAAAATGGTGAGAAATATCACCACCCCGATGCCGTCATTGAACAGGCTTTCTCCAACTATTTTGATTTCCAAAATTTTAGAGACCCCCGCTTTTTTCAAAACGCCCAGAACGGCAATGGGGTCGGTCGGTGAAATAAGCGCGCCAAACAATAAACAATGGATAAAAGGAACTTCCAAACCTAACAACTGGAATCCGGCAAACATCATACCTCCCACCAAAAAGGTGGAGACCAACACCCCCAAGGTGGCAAACATCATAATAGGGCCACGCATCGCCTTGAGTGAGTCCAGGTCGGTATGCAAAGCACCAGCAAACAAAAGAATACTCAAAAAGCCATCAAGCAACACTTCCTTGAAGTCTATTTGCGCAACAAGCTCTTTCTCAAACTGGAGAATATCGGGAAAAATACTACCCACCATTATGGTCACCGTAGAGAACACGATGGCAATAACCATTAACCCAATGGTGTCTGGCAGTTTCAAAAAACGGGCATTTAAATAGCCAAAAGTCGCAGCTAATACGGTCAGCAGAGTAACAATATTCAGTATATCCATTATTTAACTATTTTTTATCTGACGCTAAGATTACTTCTCCAGACTTAATAGAACTTTCAAGGCTAGAGTGGGATGGTTAATATTGATAAAGTAGCTCTATCATACCGAAAACGGACTTCCATTTCCGGTCCCTGGCCCACTGTCCCTATGAACTCTTGGTATACTTTTTTAGCTAATCGTATATTTATACGTCTCTTAGCTTGACTTTGCCGTAATCCCTTAATCTATTTCACTGACATTAACATGAATCATGAAACCAAAGGACTGATTTTAGGCTTTCTCGGAGTGACTGCATTTGGGTTGACTCTGCCTGCCACACGCTTTGTGGTGCCTTATTTTGATCCCCTATTTATTGGTTTAGGACGAGCAGTTGTTGCCGCTTTAGTTGCAGGAGTCTTGCTCTTACTGGCAAAGGAAACTGTTCCTCATAAAAAGCAAATCATACAGCTCATTATTGTCGCCCTAGGAGTAGTTATCGGATTCCCTGTTCTATCGGCCTGGGCAATGCAAACTGTACCTGCTTCCCATGGTGGCGTAGTTTTAGGCATTCTACCCTTAACAACAGCGATTGTCGGCGTATTGATATCAAGGGAAAAGCCATCCCTAGGCTTCTGGACTTCAGGGATCCTTGGTGCTACCTTGGTGGTGACCTATTCCCTTTTCCGGGGAGTAGGGGATTTTTTATGGGGAGACCTCGCTTTGCTTGGCGCCGTTATTGCCGCTGGCATAGGCTACGCCGTAGGGGGAAAGCTCTCTAGAGAAATAGGGGGCTGGAAAGTCATTTGCTGGGCATTAGTACTCTCCTTACCTATTATCTTAGTTCCAGCAATAATGAAAGCTCCCCAGGAAATATATGAATTTCCCAGTAAAGTATGGATAAGTTTCTTATATCTAGCGTTGGTGAGCCAATTGTTCGGCTTTTTTCTATGGAATAAGGGCCTTGCCCTTGGCGGAATCGCGCGTGTAAGCCAAACTCAATTAGTTCAACCTTTCATCACAATTACTGCCTCAGTAATGTTAATTGGGGAAACCATGGATATGGCCACGATCATCTTTGCTTTATTAGTCGTTGTAACAGTGGCATTTAACCGAAAAATGCCGATCTATAAGAAACCTAATTAAAGTTTCTTAGAAACTCAAACGATAAATGCTCAATATTCTGATGGGTTTCAATATTCCCTTGACTGTCAAACTGAGCCCCCTCCAATGTATAAAAATAATTACTGTGCCGGAGATTCTGGAGGTGACGGGAGTTCAAGAGGATTTTTTAGCGATTCTGCTGATACCAGCGGTTGCGGTTCAAGTTGTGGTGGAGGCCGCGGCGGCGATTAAGCACTCAAAAATATCTTTATCAATCAATTACCGCAGGCTTTTCAATCACTGCAGGAAAGGAATGGATAAAACCTTCTCCTACACCCTTAAAAGCACCTATTCCAAGCCCTACCATTCCACCTAAAATATGGCCGAACACAGGAACTTTATCCCCCGCAGAACGTCCCCACTCTTTTGCGCTTAACCCTCCTTCTTCAATAATATTGATGGGCCAACGGGCTCCCATGTTACCGACAAACTCAAGAGGTTCACAAAGTATCCTTAAGAACAAATTTACCTCAGAACATTCTAAGTAATTCCTTGAGTCCACATCCCATCGGGCAAGACCCCGATCCTCAAGCATATCGGCCAATGGAGCCGTAGAAAATAATAGCAACACCAAGGCTAACAATTTCAATTTCATAACTCACCTTAAAAGTACAGACTCCGATCACCCGATCAGAAAATTTTTTCAACAAGAGAAATTTTCTATTAGATGTAATTTATTCGCTTAATTTGACCGGGAGATCGGAGCATTTACATGAAAAATGATATGGATTATAAATTAATCTTTATCCTTCTCTTCTTCTTTTTCTTCGTTCTCTTCTTTTTCTTCTTCTTTTTTATCTTTTGCTTTTGCCGCGCTTGAGCTTCTAAAGCGATAAATAGCATAACCGAGCGCAGCGAGTATCAAGAGACCAAAAATAATGGGCAACATACGCCGCACTAAAGGTATCTCTTCTTCTATACCTACTCGAATGGGGATACTGATTTCTTCCCCCTCTATGGTCAGGATAGCGGCGTAGAGGCCTCGCTTGTCAAAATCCACCCGTGTTTCTATCAAACCAGCACGGTATTTTTTTTCAGGAGCTTGTACAAGTGTGCGTGTTTCCATGACATTGCCCGGCTTTTCACCCGTAGCGATTTCTACAATTCGAAGAGCGACTGGCCGGCTTCTGGTATAACGGTCCATAAGATCAATGGTAATAAGGGTTATGCCGGTGATGGGTAGATCATGGCAAAAACGTTCAAATTCCAGCTTCCGCTTTCCCTCTTCTTCTTCCTCTTTTTCTATGTCCACTTGCTGATAAGCAGTAAAGTGCACCATAAACCCCTTAGCCTTTGTCACGCAAGGTATTCCTACCTCAGGAGCCTGTACCGGATCCTCCTCCTGCGCCCACCCGAAAGGGGTGCAAAAAAGAACAGCTACGATAAGAAAAAAAACATTCTGCGATAATTTTTTCATTACTTTATTCATTGTTACTCCTGCCTTTCCAACCTGCCACCCCCTTTGGAGCAGGAGAGCAGGTGGATTATTTTTGGGTCAAATTATAATTAAACCTCATCATTGCGATATGGCTGTAAGTCGATACGCTCTTTCAATTTAGGTACCTGTTTACCATTTATTTCCCCATCTGCCTTTGATAACTGACCCACGTTGTGGCGTTGACCTCTTGGCTATACCACACCTTCTCTAAGGAACCCTCCCTTGTAAGCCCTTACTTGATGAAGCTAGGGTTTTTATATCCCCTAACGAGAACATGGACATTTCGCCAAGGCAGAACTTCCAATAATAAGTCAGATCTTTTTTGGGTACCATATCATCCCCTGTATACTAGAGGAGTTGAATAGCTGAAATAGGGTAATTTTCGCGACTATAGTTAAGCAATTAAGATATTGACTAAAAGGGGAAAAGGATGCATAAAGACCTTGCAGGCAAACGTGTTCTCGTCACTGGGGCTTCGGGCGGACTGGGTGCCGCTATAGCCAAAGCCTTTGGGGGCCAAGGTTGCCGCGTTCTAGTCCATTACCGCACCCGAGAACAAGGGGCGGATCAGACAGTTAGAGCGATCCAGCAAGCAGGAGGCACCGCCCTTCAATACCCTGCTGATTTGCGATCAGAAAAAGCCATTGAGAAGCTGGTTAATTTCATTGTCGAAACCTGGAATGGCATCGACGTGTTAGTCAACAATGCCGGCGTAGTATTAAAGGCCAGCGCGCTCGATGCGGGTGCGACCTACTGGGATGATAGCCTCAATGTGAACCTTCGAGCCCCCTATCTCCTTAGCCGCCAGGTAGCAAACCAAATGATTAAAGAAGGGGTTGAGGGTGTTATCCTTAATAATTCCAGCATTCATGCCACCAAGAGCGTCCCCTACTTCAGCGCCTATGCAGCCTCTAAAGCGGGCCTAGAGGCCATGAGCCGAGTCATGGCGTTAGAATGGGCACCCTATCACATCCGCGTTAACTGTATTGCACCAGGGGTAGTGCCGGTAGAGCGGACGCAGGAAACCTTACGAGCCCAACAGGACAACTGGATGCCCCATATTCCTGCAGGGCGTTTTGGACGGCCACAAGATATTGCGGAAATGGCGGTCTATCTCTGCAGCAAAGCGGCCGATTGGGTCACCGGTCAATCTTTCGTAGTGGATGGCGGTATGTTAGCGAGAATGGACATGCCGCGCCGCCCACAGCCCCCCCTTCCGCCGCTACCAGACCCTATTGCATAGCCGGCTTCTATATTTGAGTCTTGTTTCAAAGGGCTCAACCCTGCTCCGGCCCTTGGAGAGTGACTCCTTCGATGGCGGCACTTAGTTTCTCGGCCATTCCCTCACCCCCTAGTTTTACCATTAGGCGCACTTCATTGGCCGAATCAGCATTGCGGAGTGCATCTTCGTAACTAATGGCCCCTTCTTTATGCAATTGATAAACGGCCCTATCAAAACTTTGCATCCCTTGTTCGGTCGAGCGTTTCATCAAGTCCTTGATGCCGATGACATCTCCCTTATAAATAAGCTCAGCAACCAGTGGCGTATTAATGAGGATTTCTACTGCTGCCCGCCGCCCCTGACCATCCGTGGTCGGAATCAGGCGCTGGGCGACCACCGCCTTAAGGTTCAGAGAAAGATCCAACAACAATTGCTGGCGTCGATCTTCAGGAAAGAAATTGATAATGCGCTCTAAGGCTTGATTGGCATTATTGGCATGGAGCGTGGATAAACACAGATGACCGGTCTCGGCAAAGGCCATCGCATATTCCATGGTTTCCCGACTCCGAATCTCGCCAATCAGGATCACATCTGGGGCCTGCCGTAGGGTATTCTTAAGGGCCACCTCGTAAGACTGGGTATCGATACCCACTTCCCGCTGGGTGATGATACAGTCTTCATGCTCATGAATATATTCGATGGGATCTTCAATAGTTACAATATGGCCCTTGCTGTTGCGATTACGGTAACCTACCATGGCAGCAAGGGAAGTGGATTTACCTGATCCTGTTCCCCCTACGAAGATCACCATGCCACGGCTAATCATAGTGAGCTGACGTAGTGTGGTGGGCAAATGAAGTTGCTCAAAGCTGGGGATCTCCGTCTTGATGCGGCGTAGCACCATGCCTGCACTACTCCGCTGATAGAAGGCATTAACACGGAACCGGCCGAGATTTTCTCTGCTAAGGGCAAAATTTCCCTCATGGGTTTGGTTAAACTCCTCCTGCTGCTGGGGAGTCATCGCCTTGAACACTAACTCTTTTGCTTGGCTCTCTGACAAAGACCGCTGGCTTGTCGGTGTAACTTTACCGTGGATCTTGAAACTAGGAGGAAATCCTGCCGTAATAAAGAGATCTGAGGCATCATGCTTGACCATGGCCTGCAGCAGAATCTCTAGGTCAACTGCTAGATCTTTCATGGGTTACCCTAGCGGAAAAGTTCTTTGCTTACTGCTTTCTTGACTGCCTCCTGTTTGGTCACCACATTGCGGCGGGTCAACTCTAACAGGCACTGATCCAAGGTTTGCATGCCTGCTCCTTGGCCCGTCTGGATAGCAGAATACATTTGGGGGATTTTATCTTCACGAATGAGGTTGCGGATGGCTGGAGTGCCAATCATGATCTCGTGGGCCGCAACCCGACCACCGCCAAATTTTTTAAGGAGGGTCTGAGAAATGACCGCCCGCAAGGATTCGGAGAGCATTGAGCGCACCATATCTTTCTCCGCCGCAGGGAATACATCGATGATACGGTCAATAGTCTTTGCCGCAGAACTGGTATGCAAGGTGCCAAAAACCAGGTGGCCTGTCTCAGCCGCCGTTAAGGCGAGACGAATGGTTTCCAGATCCCGCATCTCACCCACTAGGATGATGTCAGGATCTTCACGTAATGCCGAGCGTAGCGCTTCGCTAAAACCATGGGTATCCCGATGAACTTCACGTTGATTAACAAGGCTTTTTTTGCTTTCATGAACGAATTCAATAGGATCTTCGATAGTTAAAATGTGGGCAAAATCATTCTCGTTTTTATAATTAACCATGGCCGCTAAGGTGGTTGATTTTCCGGAGCCGGTAGGTCCAGTCACCAACACAATCCCCCGAGGATGGTTGGCGATATCCTTAAACACAGCGGGGGCATCCAGCTCCTCGAGGGTCAGTACCTGGGAGGGAATGGTGCGGAATACTGCCGCTGCCCCACGGTTTTGATTGAAGGCATTGACGCGGAAACGGGCTAATCCAGGGATCTCGAAGGAAAAATCGGTTTCAAGAAATTCTTCATAACCCTTACGCTGCTTGTCATTCATAATATCGTAAATCATGGCGTGGACTTCCTTGTGCTCCATGGGTGGTAAATTGATCCGGCGGACGTCGCCATCTACCCGGATCATCGGAGGGAGTCCAGCAGAGATATGTAAGTCAGAGGCAGAATTCTTGACACTAAAGGCAAGCAGTTCGGCGATATCCATAGATTTCCTCAGATGGTTTCCGCAGTATTGATGGAGTATCTTATTTCGTTGGGAATATCGGCTAGGCTTAGCCAAACTTAAAATGACTAGACGTTCGCGAGGAGGCGACAAATACAAAACATGACCCAGATCGCACAGCAATTAGCTCAAGTTCAGACCCGCATTGCCGAAGCTGAGCAGCGTTTTGGCCGCCCAGCAGGAAGCGTTACCCTCGTAGCAGCCACCAAGACCTGCTCAGTTTCCGCCATTCGGGCTGCAATAGCCTGCGGACAACGTGCTTTTGGAGAAAATTATCTGCAAGAGGCCTTGCCAAAAATTAAAGAGTTGGAATCGGAAAATTTGGAATGGCACTTCATTGGTCCTATTCAATCCAACAAAACCCGGGATATCGCCGCCCACTTTGATTGGGTTCACAGCGTTGACCGCTTAAAAGTCGCCCAGCGCCTCAACCAACAACGGCCGCCGGAACTGCCGCCCCTTAATGTCTGTTTACAGGTGAATATTAGTGGCGAGGATTCCAAATCTGGCACCACTCCCGAAGAACTTACCGAGCTAGCCAAAGCAGTCGCTGAAATGCCCCGGCTTTCATTGCGAGGCCTAATGACTCTGCCCCCTCTTAATTCTGACTTTGAAGCGCAACGCCAGCCTTTTCGCGCCTTACACCAATTATGGCAGGAGCTTCGCCAGGGGGGGCTAAAGCTAGACACCCTCTCCATCGGCATGACCGACGATCTAGAAGCCGCCATTGCGGAAGGCGCCACTTTGGTTCGGGTCGGTGCAGCGATATTTGGTCGCCGGCCGCCAAAAGACGCTTAAACCGGCCGGTTCCATTAAAACCCTGCTGCAACATTCAGCTTAACCCCCATTATGAGGTAAACTCAGGATTTGGAATGGAGCTAAAAGTGAAGCCATGAATGAAAAAACCCTTGCTTTTATCGGTGGCGGCAACATGGCAACCAGTCTCATCGGTGGCCTGATTGCCGATGGCCGCAATGCCCAGACTATTTGGGTCGCTGATCCGGATCGGAGCAAGCTAGATGCCCTCCATCACCGCTTCAGCGTCAACACCACCCCCGATAATCTTCAGGCCGCTCAAGAAGCGGAAGTGGTTGTCCTGGCAGTCAAACCCCAACAGTTGAGGACGGTGGCCACCGGACTCAAAAGCGTGGTCACATCCTCCCAGCCCCTTTGGCTCACGATTGCTGCGGGAATCCGGATCCCGGATTTAGAGCGCTGGCTCGGTGGTCCGGCACCCATCGTGCGCGCAATGCCTAACACCCCGGCGTTAGTTCAAGCAGGCGCTACAGCTTTATTCGCCAATGCTCAAACTAACCCCCAGCAACGGCAAATGGCAGAATCCGTACTACGAGCGGTGGGACTCACCTTATGGCTGAAGGATGAAAATCTCATGGAAGTGGTCACCGCCCTATCGGGCAGCGGTCCTGCCTATTTTTTCCTAGTCATGGAGGCGATGGAAAAAGCCGCTATCGATTTAGGCCTGGACGACAGCACTGCCCGTTTGTTGACTCTCGAAACCGCCTTCGGAGCCGCTAAAATGGCTTTGGAAAGTGAAGAAGACAGTATCCGCCTCCGACAGCGGGTCACCTCGCCGGGGGGGACCACCGAGCGAGCCATTACCGCCTTAGAAGAAGCCAACATCCGGGAAGCGTTTGCTCATGCCTTGCGTGCTGCCCGTGACCGTACCCGAGAACTAGCCGAGGAACTTGGAACCGATCATGCCTAGCGATTATCTCTCCACCCCGCTCATTTTTCTGGTTAATACCCTTTTTAGCCTTTATATTCTAGCGGTAATGCTGCGCCTGCTCCTGCAATGGGTACGGGCTGATTTCCATAATCCCTTGGCAAAGTTTCTGATCACGATTACCCAGCCACTGCTCCGTCCCCTGCGCCGTTTTATACCCCCTATCGGCAACCTAGATACGGCTTCCCTCTTCCTACTCTTGGTACTCACGATGGTTAAACTCGCCATCATCTCAAGTTTAGCCGTAAAAGTCCCCGCCATATCCATACTGGCATGGGCAAGCATCGGCGACCTCATCAGTCTAACGTTCGATATCCTCAAGATTGCCATCTTAATCCAGGTGATCTTAAGCTGGGTAGCGCCCACCAGCTACAACCCGGCGACCATACTGCTATACCATCTCACCGAACCGCTGTTACGGCCGGCCCGGAATTTAGTACCGCCCATCGGCGGCTTAGATCTCTCACCACTAGTGGTTCTGATTGGTCTACAAATGGCTTCCATGCTTATCGAGCCCTGGTTTCCCCGCATCATCTGATTGCCCATGGCCATTCCTTGGTATCATTGGGAACAGGATGCTCTGATTATCCAAATACGGCTCCAACCACGGGCTAGTTGCGACGAAATTATTGGTCCCCATGGGGACCGGCTAAAAGTTCGAATCACGGCTCCCCCCGTGGAAGGTAAAGCCAATGCTGACTTGATCCGCTTTCTTGCCAAAACCTTCCGGGTCAGCAAAAGCCAAGTCCGCCTGCTCTCAGGAGCCACTGGCCGAGACAAACGGGTGTGCATTGAAAAACCCGCTAAATTATTGCCGGGCATGGCTCCCCCTAAGAGTAAGGCTGAAGGATAGGGTTGGATAAACGGGCCGAGAAAGGCTATCCAAGAACCTAAGTCATAACCAAGACTGAAAGCGGCGCAACAAAAGTAGCCCTGGAATTGCAATCAAGGCACAGCAAGAAAAAAACGGCACCCACCCAAAGCTCTCGGCGAAAAAACCGGTTGGGGCCGCAACAATCACACGGGGAATCCCCATTAGGCTAGAAAGCAAAGCATACTGGGTGGCCGTGAATTTCCTATTGGTCAAGCTCGCCATGAATGCCATGTAGGCAGCCGTCCCCATGCCACCGCTTAAATTCTCAAAGACGATGACGGCAGCAAGGCCTAGCAAGCTATAACCATAAATTCCCAGCACCGCAAAACCAGCAGTAGAAATTCCTTGGAGCAAACCAAATGCCCATAGTGCCCGGTAGATCCCTAGCCGCAGCATGACACCTCCCCCTATCAAGCCTCCCACAATAGTGGCCCAAAACCCAAACCCCTTGACAAGTGCGCCGATCTCAGTCTTGGAATAGCCTAAGTCAAGATAGAAGGGAATCGTCATGTGACTAGCCATCGTATCGCCGATCTTATAAAGCAGGATAAAAAGCAGAATCAAGAAGGCATCAGGGCGACGAAAATACTCCAAAAAAGGCGCTATGACCGCCTCACGGAGTGTCTTAGGCAGATTAGCGGAAGTCCCGGGCTCTGGAGCCAACAGGGTTGTGAAGACACCGCTTAACATCACCAGGGCCAGCAACTGATAAACCTGAGGAAAAGGCAGATAATCGGCAAGAATTAATCCTCCGCCAGAGGCCAGCAGCATCCCCAACCGGTAACCATTGACGTAAAAAGAGGACCCTAAGCCCAACTCATGGTCAGCCAAGCTTTCCCGGCGATAAGCGTCTATAACGATATCTTGAGTAGCAGAAAAAAAGGTCACCAGCAGAGCAGCACCAGCAACGCTCAAGGGACTGATAGCCGGCTCGGTGAGCCCAAGTCCAATCAGGGCAAGGATAAGCCCCACCTGCACCCGCAACAGCCACCCCCGACGGCGGCCCATGCGACCCAATGAATAGCGATCCAAAAAGGGAGCCCATAGAAACTTAAGCGTATAGGGCAACCCCACCAGGGCAAATAAACCAATGGTCCCTAAATCCACCCCTTCCTCTTGCATCCAGGCCTGCAATACCGACCCTGTAAGCAAAAGAGGCAGACCACTGGAAAATCCCATCAGAAAAACCACCAGCATGCGCCCTGAAAAAATAACGCGCAGGTACTCCTGCCTTGTTTTAATCAAGTAGAGGCGCCCTTAACGTTTATCATCAACTGGGGGTATCCTCACAAAAAGGCGCTCACAATCTGGGTTTCCTAAGGACATGCTGCCCCGCTACAATAATGAATTTTTGGTCACGAGGTACCAATGAAGGACTATCAAAATGAGTTTATTGAGTTTGCAATCGAAAAGGGAGTATTACGCTTTGGAGAATTTACCCTAAAGTCCGGCCGGGTGAGCCCCTATTTTTTCAATAGCGGGTTGTTCAACAGCGGCGCCAGCTTAGCACGGCTTGGTCGATTCTACGCCCACGCCATCTCCGATTCAGGGATTGCTTTTGAGGTCTTATTTGGACCCGCTTATAAAGGCATCCCCTTAGTGGCGGCCACGGCCATCGCCTTGATGGAACAACACGGGCGAGACGTAGGGTACGCTTTCAACCGCAAAGAGGTCAAGGATCATGGGGAAGGAGGCAATGTGGTGGGAGCTCCCCTTGAAGGCCAGCGGGTTTTGATCGTCGATGACGTTATTTCCGCCGGCACTTCAGTGCAAGAATCAGTCACCATTATTCATGCTGCAGGTGCCATCCCTGCTGGCGTGGTGATCTCCCTAGACCGCCAGGAACGAGGCCAAGGGAAACAATCTGCGGTCCAAGAGGTGGAAGCTCAACACGGTATCCCAGTAGTGAGTATCACCCGCTTAGACCATTTGATCTGGCATCTAGAAGGAAAGCCTGCAATGGAGAAACATCTCAATCAAATGCAAGCTTACAAAAAACAATACGGCGTAGAGACGGTTTTTACCCTATAACCAATTTAAAGCCAACCAGTAAAGTGACTATTTCAAAGCTTCGCTTAATCCAACGGTTACCTTTGACAATAGCAAGGTGGGCCCCTAAATACCCACCCAGCAGAGACCCCAACAGCAAGGCCGGCAACCAGGACCACTGGATACTCCCCAGCCATCCCAGCGTTAGGGCTCCCGTCCCATTCCAGAACAGCCCCACCAATACCAAAGTGTAAGCCACTGCCCGCTTATAGTCTAAGCCAAACCATCTGACCAGCCAGAGAGTGACGAATAGACCAGTGCCTGAGGTCAAGGAACCGTTCAATACGCCGATTAGGAATAAAATGCCGCCACCGACTAAATACCCCTGCCAGTGACGGTTTAGGAGGTGGGAGTTTTGCCCCAGATTCGGTTTGAGCAGGGAATAAGTACCTAACCCCAGGGTTAGGCAACCGAGAGCAAGCTCCGCTGTACGGTCAGGAATCTTGAGAATCACATTGGCTCCAAAGACTACCCCGGGTAGACCACAAGCCAGGATAAAGAGGGCAAAGCGCTGCTCTAAGGTATTTTCTCTCAAGTGTCGGAGAGTCGCGCCGATACCTAAGGCGACGGATGCCACCTTATGGGTTGCCAAGGCGATACCAAATGGCAAACCCAGGAAAATGAGCGCTGGCAACTGCACTAGCCCTGCCCCTCCCCCACTAAAGGCTGAAAACAAATTGGCGAGCAGGGAAATCAGAAATAAAGCACTTTGATCAAACCAATGCATTGTGGCGAACGGTCAAGTTAATGGATTTCATTTAATTGTCCTATGCCCAAAGTAAGCAACGTTATCCAGATTCGATTCCTACCAGGCGTTTTGAGCTTGACTGTCCTCTGCCATTTTGGCCCTTCAGTTTATGGGGGAGAGCTTTACCGCTACCTTGATGAAAGCGGGACTCAGGTGCTCAGCGGTCATCTCCCCCCAGAAGCAACCCAGGGAGGGTATGAGGTTATCAATGACCAGACGATGGTGGTGATTAAGCGCGTCCCCCCAGCGAAGACTAAAAAGCAACTTGCTGAGGAAGCACGCCTCGCCAAAATCGAGGCTGAAAAGCAGCGGCGGGCCCAAGAACAAGCAAACTATGATCGTATTCTCCTAGCGACCTTTAGCTCCGAAACCGATCTGCTACGAATCCGAGACAGCCAGCTCGAAGCCATCGAAGGGTTAATCAAACTCGCTCAGGGCAAAATAAGAACGCTGCGACAGGCACTGATTGAATACCAAAACCAAGCTGCTCATTTAGAGCGTAACGGCCAGCCCCTTCCGCAACCATTGCTTAATAATATCCAAACCGCCAAAACCCGTTTAATGAATAACCAGCGCTATATTGCCAAGAAACGCCAAGAACAAGACGCTATTCGGCAAAAATTTGCTAAAGATCTTAAACGCTTTAGGGAACTTAGGTAGTTCACCTCCCCCTAGGAACCCCCAGCCCGGACCAGATGGCTACGGGTGACAACTTTGGGGCCCACCACCCTGACGAATGAGGGTACCCACCCCTTCGTCTGTAAAGAGTTCTAAAATCACCGCATGTTCGACCCGACCATCGATAATATGAGCCGACTTTACCCCCCTATCTACGGCCTCAAGAGCGCATTGTACTTTCGGCAACATCCCACCTGATATCGTCCCATCTGCAATCAAGCTCTGGACTTGGGCGGCATCAAGACCTGTCAATAATTTCCCCTCTTTATCCAAGAGACCAGCCGTATTAGTGAGCAAAATTAATTTCTCAGCTCTCAAAGTTTCCGCCAGTTTCCCCGCGACCAAGTCCGCATTAATATTATAAGATTGGCCATCTTCCCCCACCCCAATAGGGGCGATTACCGGAATAAAATCGCTCTGAACCAACATATCCACGATGCGGGTATTGATTTGCTTCACCTTACCCACATGCCCGATATCAATAATTTCGGGCACATTGACGGTCGGATCCTCCTGATCCCGGGTCAAACGTAACTTTTCCGCATAGATTAGGGCGCCATCCTTGCCGGTCAGGCCCACGGCGCGCCCTCCATGCCGGTTAATAAGATTCACGATTTCCTTATTAACCTGTCCTCCAAGGACCATCTCCACTACGTCCATGGTTTCTTTGTCCGTGACCCGCATACCCTGGACAAACTCACTCTGCTTACCGATGCGCTCTAGCAAGCGCCCAATCTGCGGCCCCCCTCCATGGACCACCACCGGGTTAATCCCCACGAGCTTCATTAGGACCACATCACGGGAAAAGCCATTTTTGAGATCGTCATCCACCATGGCATTACCGCCATATTTGATGACCACCGTCTTTCCTGCAAAACGCCGGATATAGGGAAGGGACTCCGTCAGCACCCGGGCAATATTCATGGCACGATCAGCGGTTAAAGTCATAATTCGACAACTTCCAAAATTTCGAGCTAACGCCTTCGTTTAAAACGGCAGTGCTAGGCTAGGGTCAACTTCTAGCAGCAAGCGCCTAAAAGTGTCTTTAATGCACTCTAAAGCCTCGCCATCATTGGCTTCGAAACGTAACACCAGGCAAGGGGTGGTGTTAGAAGGACGGACCAGGCCCCAACCCTCCTCAAAATCCACCCGCAGCCCATCAATGGTAGTCACGGCAGCATCTGGGAACTGGGCTTGGTGTAATAATCTTTCCATAAATCGAAAATGTTCCCCCTCGGCCATCTCTACCCGTAACTCCGGCGTACTGACCGCTTCTGGCAAGGCAGCAAATACTTCCCCCGAAGTCCGGGTATCGGCCGCTAAAATCTCCAATAGCCGAGCCCCGGCATAGAGGGCATCGTCAAACCCAAACCAGCGTTCCTTGAAAAAGAGATGGCCGCTCATTTCACCCGCCAAAAGGGCACCGGTCTCTCTCATCTTAGCCTTGATAAGGGAGTGCCCGGTTTTCCACATCAGCGGACTCCCCCCATATTCGGTGATGATCTGATCTAAGTGGCGAGAGCATTTAATGTCGTAAAGGATGGTGGCTCCTGGATGCCGGGAGAGGACATCCATCGCATAGAGCATGAGCTGGCGATCGGGCCAAATAATGCGGCCCTGGGAATCAATAACCCCTAAACGATCTCCATCCCCATCGAAGGCTAGCCCTAAATCGGCTCCCTCTTCCTTTACCTTGTTGATGAGATCCTCTAAATTCTCTGATTGGCTAGGATCGGGATGGTGGTGGGGGAATTGGCCATCAATCTCGCAATACAATTCGATGACCTCGCTGCCGAGAGCCCGAAAGAGACGGGGGGCCACCTCGCCGGCGGCCCCATTCCCACAATCCACTACAATTTTCAGGGGGCGAATGAGTTTTACATCACTGGTTACCCGCTCAATGTAATCAGGCACCACATCCACCGCCTGCAAATCTCCTGTACCGCTGGTGTAATCCCCCGACTCGATTCGGCGCCGCAGCGCCTGAATGGCATCTAGCGCAAGCGTCTCACCACGAAGCATGATTTTCATGCCGTTATAGTTAGGGGGATTATGGCTCCCTGTTAGCATCACCCCTGAACCCGTACTCAGATATTGAGTCGCGAAATACAATAGGGGAGTCGGCACCACGCCAATATTAACCACCTCTCGGCCGGTTGCCCGAAGCCCCTCAATGAGACTATGGGACAAATCCGGACCGGAGAGGCGACCATCCCGACCCACGATAATGTTTTGCTGACCCTGAGCGTGGGCCTCACTCCCAATGGCCCGCCCAATCTCATAAACGGTCTCCGAAGTGAGGGTCTCTCCCACCACGCCGCGAATGTCATAGGCTTTAAAAATAGAGGCGGCGATAGGACCGCCCTGCTTAGGAAGCTGTTCTTCCACCTTCATGCCCTCTGTTGCCTCAAAAACCACATCACTGATGGCATTGCCGCTAGAAGCCGCGGCAGGAACTACGGCTTCCCCTTCCCCCTGCTCTTCCGAGGTCATACGCTGAATAACGGCAACTGCCCCTTTAAAATCGGCTAAATGGACTTTATAGCGGTCCTGCGGCTGGCCTCTTTGGAGGTCACGGACCAGATTAACTAGCGTGATAAGATCGCCCCGCAAAAGATGGGCAAATACCCGGTCTCGGGCATAAAAAATAAGGCCTAATATTAGCAATCCAGCAGCCACTCCCCCCCAAAACATTAGGTGGGCGCTTTCACTTTCCCCTGGGGCGGATAACCAGTAGGCCAACTGCCAGCGACTTTCCTCAATAGGGATAAGCCCTTGGGGTGGATGACTCGCTAATTGCCCATTTCCATACCTGGCAAAGACCTGGCGCTGATTGGTGCCCTGGCGCAGCTCCAGATAACTGTCCGATAAACCTAACCGGCTTAGAACGTTTGCAAACACGCTGGGATCAAGGGCTAAGAAGAGAATTCCCGCCACCTCCCCATTCGGTGACGGGATGCGGTGGGCCATGGCCACATATTGCTCCGGGCGGCCTAGCAACTGCACCTCGGCAAGCGTTGCCCTGTCGCTGCTTTCTGCCGTTCGCAACAAGGCTAGCGTGGAGTAACTCAGTGGCGGCACCGATTGCTCATCGACATCACTTACCCCCGGGGGTAGCAGCCGAACCCGTACCGCCCCAGGGAAAGCATATCTCAATTCCCGTTCTTTGACCTGCAATAACCGCTTATCTCCCTCCTCGATTAAGCGCAGAAGGACAGGATTACGGGCCATGGAAGCAAGGGTTTGCCCATAAGCACGAATCTTCGCATGGACCGCCGCCGCTTGGCGTTGAACCTCCAACTGAATATGTTTACTGAGTTGCTGCTCAGAGGAAAGCAACCATTGTTGATAAAAAAGCAGCGCCAAACCCGCGAAGACTAACCCTGCGGCCAAAAAAGCGGCCAGAGTATAGTGCCCCAAGGCCTGCCCCTCTTTAGCCTGCTTTTGCCTGTTAAAGAAGGGAAACTTAACCGCCAAAGATTCCATCCCTTGTTTTATTAATTTTACTACTTAAATTTAAATTCAATTCTTGCCCCAAGATCCTGTGTTCTTGCTCAACAGCTCCAAATAGGTCTTGAAAACCCCGGCACGGCATGGGGGAATCCGGGCTAATACCAATTTCATGTAATTTTGCATTCTATAGATTCAGTCTAAACAACCACTTGAAGCCTCAATAAATTGCATTCTTTAACTAAATTGGTATAACTTGCCGATCAGTGCCGCCCCGTGTGACCAAACCCTCCTTCCCCTCGCTGGCTCGTGGTAAAGGTTTGCACCTGTTCGAACTCTACTTGCACTACTGGCACAAAAACCATTTGTGCAATGCGCTCTCCTACGGCAAGGGTAAAAGTCTCCGAACCCCGATTCCAGCAAGAAACGAGGACCTCTCCCTGATAATCACTATCAATTAGGCCCACCAGATTACCCAGGACAATGCCATGTTTGTGCCCCAGCCCGGAGCGGGGAAGCAGCACCGCGGCAAGCTGGGGATCGGCGATATAAATCGCCAACCCCGTCGGAATCAATTCCGTAGCGCCTGGAGGAATCACCAGGGGACTCTCCACACAAGCTCGCAGATCCAAACCAGCCGCCCCTACAGTGGCATAATCTGGCAAAGGAAAATCTGTTCCCAGACGCGAGTCCAGAATCTTAAGCTGAATCTTTGGCATGATGGTGTTCCGCAATCAATTTTATCAGTCCTCGTGCTAGCTGAATTTTGGGAGCCATGGGCAGCTCTACTTTGCCGCCATGCCATAACACGGTTAAGGCATTGTCATCTACTTCAAATCCCCGCCCCTGCTTAATCCAATTGGCGGCGATCATATCAAGACCCTTGCTGTTAAGCTTGTGGCGCCCATTGATTTCTAGATGCTCGGTTTCCGCAGCAAACCCAACCATAAAGGGCTTATCGGCCAATTTACCAATCTGTTCAAGGGTGTCGGGAGTTCGCTCTAGCTCCAGGGTAAGGCCCTGGGAGCCCTTTTTAATTTTCTGGGCTGCCTGCCGAGTGGGCCGATAATCCGCCACCGCAGCACAAGCAACAAAGATATCCATGCCGACCACCCGGGTGAGCGTAGCATCGCACATCTGCTGCGCGCTCTCCACCTGAACCCGCTGTACCCCTGGGGGAGGTTCAAGGGTCACCGGACCGCTGATCAGCGTCACCTCGGCTCCCGCCTCAGCCGCCGCCGCCGCTAGAGCATACCCCATCTTGCCGGAGCTTCGATTGCTCAGGAAACGGACTGGATCCAAGTATTCACGGGTCGGTCCGGCCGTCACTAACACAGACCGACCTGCCAGGTAAGGCTCAGTCAGAAGCCTAGCTGCCGCCCCTATCAATTCCAGGGGCTCCAACATCCGACCAGGGCCTTGCTCACCGCAGGCTTGATCTCCTCTCGCCGGCCCCCATACCTGTATCCCCCGGCGGCGCAAAATGGCGATGTTTTCTTGAGTCGCTAGCGCTTGCCACATCTGTTGATTCATGCTGGGGGCCACGGCCAAAGGGGCTGCCGTTGCCAAGCATATGGCGGTGAGCAAATCATTCGCCCGGCCCTGGGCTAGCCGGGCTAAGCAATCAGCCGAGGCTGGCGCTACTAATAGCAGATCTGCCCAGCGGGCTAAGGCGATATGCCCCATGGCCGCCTCCTGAGCTGGATCCATAAGATCCGTATGCACGGGTTTTCCAGTGAGTGCTTGAAAGGTAAGGGGCGTAATAAATCCTTGGGCGGCGGCCGTCATGACCACCTGCACCTCCGCCCCCTCCTCTCCCAGCCGGCGAACCAAGTCAGCGGCCTTGTAAGCCGCGATACTACCGCTAACAGCGAGTAGGATATGCTTTTCTTTCAAAGGATTAGTAACCATTATTTCACTGAATGGAGAATATTTCCAACGTCCGCCCGACCTCAGCATAACCTCAAGGCCACAATTTATACTTGTCTTTACCCACCAATTCCAGGGAAAAGCAGTCTAAAATGGAATATTTTCCAAAATCCAGCGGCAAGAAAAAGCCGCGTTAAAAAAGACAAAGGGAAAAAAGCCCCGGCACCCAAGACCGGGGGTTTTTACAAACGCACCCCCTAAAAAAGGGTACAGGAGAGAGCTAAAACAATGAGTTGGTGGGGTAAAGCATTTGGCGGTGCATTTGGCTTTCTGCTGGGAGGCCCCTTAGGAGGGCTGCTAGGAGTCGCCCTAGGCCACCAAATTGATACCGGATTGGAAAAAATCGCCTCCCTGGGACTCCGTCCGGAAGAGCGAAAACGGATCCAAAACACATTTTTCACCACCACTTTCTCGGTCATGGGACATCTGGCTAAAGCAGACGGTTGGGTCTCACCCAATGAAATCCGGATGGCGGAGTCCATCATGGCCCGAATGCAGCTCTCACCGGAGCGGCGCCGAGCCGCCATTGAACTCTTTAATCAAGGCAAACAGTCTAACTTTCCCCTTGATGAGGTGCTGGATCAATTCTACCGCGATTGCCATTATCGCCATATCCTGGTGCGAGTATTCCTACAGATTCAGTTGCAAGCCGCCACGGCGGATGGCCCTATCAACACCGCAAAGCAGCAATTATTATGGCACATCTTTGCTCGCCTCGGGATTTCCCGGCGGGAGTTTGAAGCTCTACTCTCTCTGCTCCAGGGAACCTGGAGGCAAGAAACGGCGGGCAGTGGCAGAATTCGGCAGAGCAATCTTAAACAAGCGTATGCTGTCCTGGAAATTAGCGAAAATGCCAGCAATACTGAAGTCAAGCGTGCTTATCGTCGCCTTATGAGCCAACATCATCCAGACAAGTTAGTCGCCAAAGGACTCCCCGAAGACATGATGGCGCTCGCCACCGAGAAGGCGAAAGCCATTGGCGCCGCTTATGATCAGATCCGTAAAGCCCGGGGCTTTTGATGGCTACCCTCACTGAGAAAGCTCCATGAACCTCCATACCCTGCTAAAGGGGGTATTATTGTTTGCCTCCGCCTATGGGATATTGGTGCTCTTAGTCTATTTCTTACAACCTCGCCTGCTGTACTTTCCCCATATTCCTAGCCGAGCCGTGGAGACAACCCCGACGCAGGTTGGTCTTAATTTTGAAACGGTGACTCTCACCACGGAAGACGGGGTTACCCTTGAAGGTTGGTACTTACCCTCTTCTAAGGAGAGGGGAACAGTGCTATTTTTTCATGGCAATGCGGGCAACATCAGCCACCGCCTGGACTCTTTAAGCCTGTTCCATCACCTCGGGCTCTCCAGCTTCATTATTGATTATCGAGGTTACGGCCGTAGCCAAGGTCGCCCCACCGAAACCGGCACTTATCTAGATGCTCAAGCCGCCTGGCACTATCTTACCCAACAGCGTCAGATTCCTGAGGAAGAAATTGTTCTCTTTGGCCGTTCCTTAGGGGGGGCCATCGCAGCCCAACTCACCGATGATACCCAACCAGGTGCCTTAATTGTGGAATCGGCTTTCACCTCCATTCCAGATTTAGCAGCGGAGCTCTATCCTTTTCTGCCGGCCCGGTGGCTAACCCGCTTTCGATACCCGACCCAGAATTTCCTGCAAAAGGCCACTTGCCCGGTGCTCATCATTCACAGCCGTGACGATGAAATCATTCCTTTTACCCACGGGCAAGCCCTCTTTAAAGCTGCCCCTTTCCCTAAGCAGTTTCTGGTGTTAAATGGCGGTCATAACGATGCTTTTTTAATCGACGATGAAAAATACCTCAGCGGCATCGAGGCCTTTTTGCAAACCTATTTCGATCAAAGTGTTAATTAATATTGCCGTTCAATATTATCGATAATAACAGCGCTGTCAGACTCGAGAACGAGCTTATCGCCTTCATTCAATAGGGTAAATTGTAGTTCCCCCTTCAAGGTTCGAGGACCAGACAGAACAAACTGACTCCGAGTTTCGCCGCTCAGTAATGCGGAATCCAACACTTGACCGACACTTTGGGCCAACTCCTCGCCGATGGTCTCATTATGCCCTGCTTGATTGAACATTCCCGTAAACCAGACCTGGCTACCTGTTGGAACGCCAACCCCCGTTGCAGTCGCAAAAAATCCCTTTAGCCTGACGCTGGTATAGACAAGCCCTCGCGGCCCCCTAATAAAATCATGCTCAAAGTCTACGGTCCGGACCTCGTCTGAAGCCTCTGTCGCCACGAAAGTCACATTCCGAAACTCAATCGCATTCACATTTTCCCGCGTTTTATCAATACAAATCTTAGGGGTTTTCCCGGCTTCACTGGCAATCACTCGAAACCCAGGATAATCGCCAGCAATAACCACACAGACTCCGGCAAACCCCCCTGTCTCATCAACCTCTAATGCCACACCCTGAACGTTGGCAGTCAACGCATGGGCAGCGCTCAACCCTAGCCCCATCAATAAGCATAAGCTTAGGGCGACAGCCCGGAGCAACTTCATCGCTAATCCCCCTAGAAATGATCCACTGTCATTAAAAATTGGGCAAACTTTTCCAAAACAATAAATTGTTTTCCCAAGCTTGATTTATCCCCCCTACCCTCCAGGAACCCAGGTTCTGGAGAGCAAAAAGCATATCAGATTACACACAATTCCCCTAAAATATTCCCGATCTCCCTCCATTATTGGTATCAAACGGCTAATACGCCTAAATATTTAATGTCGGGCTTACCTGATTCCTACATCTTTAGGGGAACCTCGTCCCCCATGGAAACCTTAATCCTTAGAAGACAAGAGACTCCCCCTCTCCAATTAAATAGCTTTTTTCATGCCCAAAACGCCGTATTTTTACCTATGTGCCACAGGAAATAAGTTGTGGCATATTTATAAATTTAGCATCCCCTTAACTGTGGTGCCGAATACCCTCCACCGAGTTTAAACCTAAAAGTCCGAGTGCTACGCTGAAAGGGGGCTCAACTAGAGTAAAATTTCAATTAATGGAGTTTTGTTACATTATTTAAGGTGCTGTTCATAACGAGCAGCTAGAGGCAAGAAGAGGAAAGTTATATGGCAAACACTCAACACCACCGAATTCTGATCGTTGGCGGCGGCACCGCTGGGATTACAGTCGCGGCGTCCCTACGCCGTAAAGCCGGCGGCAAAGATCTAGATATCGCCATCATCGAGCCGTCAGAGAGCCACTATTATCAACCGGCATTTACCCTGGTCGGTGCCGGCGCCTATCCATTGGACAAGACCCGCCGCTCAGAGAGCAGCCTCATTCCCTCCAAGGTGGAGTGGATTCGCGATACGGTGACAAGCTTCGAGCCCAATAATAATCAAGTCACGCTGTCCTCCGGTGGCCTAGTGGGCTATGATTACCTGGTGGTATGCCCAGGATTAGTGCTAAACTGGGAGAATATCCAGGGACTGGCGGAAACGATCGGAAAGAATGGAGTTTGCAGTAACTATTCCCCTGATTATGCTCCCTACACATGGGAGTGCGTGCAGAAGCTTGAAAAGGGCGCTAAAGCTGTTTTTACCCAACCGCCCATGCCCTTCAAATGCCCCGGCGCCCCCCAGAAGATTGCCTACCTTGCTGCCGACCACTTACGTAAAAAAGGAATTTTAGACGATTGCGATCTCTATTTCTGCAATCATGGGCCAGCCATGTTTGGGGTACCGCTTTTCGCCCGGGAATTGGACAAGGTGGTGGCGCGCTATGGCATCCATGCCAATTTTCAACATAACTTGATTGCCGTTGATGGGGAGAAAAAACAGGCAACCTTTGAGGTAGTGGGCGGCGAAAAAACAGGACAAAAAATCACCCTGGACTTTGACCTATTGCACGTAACGCCACCCCAAAGCCCACCGGAAGTAGTAAAGTCCAGCCCCCTTGCAAACGAAACGGGCTACGTGGATGTCCATAAACACTCCATGCAGCATACTCAATACAAAAATGTCTTTGCCCTGGGAGATGCAGGCTCTACCCCCAACTCAAAAACTGCCGCCGCTATTCGTAAGCAAGCCCCGGTGGTAGTGAAGAATCTACTCCATCTCATTGGCGGTGGCGAACTGGAAGAAGGTTATGATGGCTATGGTTCCTGCCCTCTGACCACCGCGTACGGGAAGGTGATAATGGCCGAGTTTGTTTATGGAGGAAAAGTCACCCCTACTTTCCCCCTTGACCCTCGCAAAGAGCGCTGGATGAATTGGTGGATCAAAACCACGGGGCTGCCCCTCATGTATTGGCACTATATGCTCAAAGGTCACGAATGGTTTTTTACCCATAACACCGATTATGTGGAACCCTCCGCTTGATGCAACTGAAATATCCCCAAATTCGACCTTATTAAAATTGCTGGAATAATTAGAGGTAGGCATGAGAAATACGGAGATCGAGCGTTTATTTTCCGGCCTCATTGGTGAGGAATACGAACTTCTTCGGGTAATGCATCCCGAAGCAGCGGAAATGAGCAAGCGGGTAGGCGAATTTGTCAGCAACAACGGAACCTCAGGTGCAGGCCTGCCTCTCAAAGTATTGGAAATCGGCTGTGGCACAGGAATCACTACCCTCGCCCTTCTCAATTCGCGGGAGGATATTCATCTCACCTCCGTAGACAACGAGCCGACAATGCTCAACCAGGCTCGACAGAATTTATCCCGGTGGATCGAGAAAGGACAAGTCATCTTAGTAGAAAATGATGCCCTCTCTGCTTTGTGTGACTTGCCCGACGATAGCCTTGATATGGTGGCTTCCGCTTACACGCTCCATAATTTTCTCAATAGCTACCGTGAGAAAGCATTAGCCGAGATCCTTCGCGCACTGAAACCCGGTGGGATTTTCGTCAACGGCGATCGGTATGGGCTAGATGACTTTGAGGCGCATACCCAACAAGTGCAAACCGAGGTAAAACGATACTTTGAAGTGCTCATGGAAAGGAATCGCACGGACGTGCTTGAACAGTGGATCCTCCATTTATTTAGTGATGAGTCGCCCCATCATGTCATGCGGACTCAACCGACCCTGCAGACAATGGAGGCAATTGGCTTTTACCCAGTAGAAGAGCATTACCGCCAGGGGATCAATGCCCTTGTGAGTGGGCGCAAGCCAAAAACTTCCTGAATTCAGGGAATAGGCCAGCTAAGCGCTTGACCTCTAAAGACAGGAAAGCACCCCCCACCCTTTATTTATAGGGACAAGCACAAGGGTGGGGGGAATGCCGTCAGCTTATTCCTCTTCCGTATGATAGGGCCTACTGAGCTCATGGACCGTATCCACCAAAACAGCCACTTTTTCAGGATCCACAGTGGGATGGATACCATGACCCAGATTGAAAACATGACCACTGCCGCGTCCGTAGGCTTTAAGAATCTCATCAACCTCCTGACGTACCCGGGCAGTTGAAGCATAAAGCACGCAAGGGTCCATATTTCCTTGCAAAGCCACTTGTTTTCCCACCTGCATTCGAGCTTTGGCAAGATCCACGGTCCAATCAACCCCTAAAGCATCACAGCCCGTCTCGGCCATTGCTTCCAACCAAAGCCCTCCCCCTTTGGTAAATAAAGTCACTGGGACCCGACGGCCTTCGTTTTCTCGTGCTAAGCCTTCCACGATCCGGGCCATATAAGAAAGGGAAAAGTCCCGATAGTCTCGGTGACTTAACGCTCCGCCCCAGGTATCGAAGACCATCACCGCCTGGGCCCCTGCAGCTATTTGGGCATTGAGATAGGCAGTGACAGCGCGGGCAAGAATCTCCAGCAAGCGGTGCATGACCTGAGGCTGATCAAACATTAGTCCCTTGATCAGGGCAAAATCCTTACTTGCCCCCCCTTCCACCATATAGCAGGCCAGGGTCCAGGGACTTCCAGAAAAACCAATCAGAGGCACCTGGCCATCTAGCTCCCTACGGGTTAACCGGAGGGCATCCATCACATAACGCAACTCGGTTTCCGGATCCGGGACCCCAAGAGCCGCCACCTGGCTTTCAGTTCTAACGGGGCGCTCAAAACGAGGTCCTTCACCCTTGGAAAAATACAAACCCAGCCCCATGGCATCGGGAATGGTGAGGATATCGGAAAAAATAATGGCAGCATCTAGATCAAAGCGCCGCAAAGGCTGCAGAGTCACTTTACAAGCCAGCTCTGGCGTTGAACACAAAGTCAAAAAGTCCCTGGCTTCAGCGCGTACTTCCCGATACTCCGGAAGATAACGTCCCGCTTGGCGCATGATCCAAATGGGGGTTTGGTCCACCGGCTGCCGCAACAACGCCCGCAGTAAACGATCATTTTTTAGCGCAGCCATGGGAAAACATCACCATATACAAACAACACAATGGGACTCCTTGGGAGGTATCATCAAAGGTTCTAGCTTTGAATAGAATAAGGCTAGGCAGCTATTCCTAAAATTTTAGTCTTCCAATTATACCCCAAGGTCATCCCTCTTGGCGCCCTCTCCAACTTAGGCCCACCTCGGGTAAAATTCAGGCATGAAAATGCTCAAGGCTGGTGCTGCAAAACGTTAGCCTTTGCCAGGATCGCTTCAGCCTTAGCCTGACGATCCGAACTCAGGCGTTGCGCCAGAGCAGCATCTCCAAGCCCCAGGATTTGAGCTGCCAGATAGGCGGCATTTTTCGCCCCTGCCTTACCAATGGCAACACAAGCCACGGGAATACCGCCGGGCATCTGTACCGTGGACAATAAAGCATCCATTCCGTTTAACGGGCCGCCCTCCATGGGAACGCCAATGACCGGTTTTAAAGTATTGGCAGCTACTGCACCGGCAAGATGCGCCGCCAACCCAGCCGCAGCAATAAACACCCCACAACCCCGAGCATCTGCTTCCTTGACATAACGGGCAGTGGCTTCTGGAGTTCGATGGGCTGAACTAATCCGAACTTCAAAGGGCACCTCCAATGTCTTTAACAGATCCAAGGTGGCTTGCATGACGGGCAGATCCGAGTCCGATCCCATTAATACGGCGACAAAGGGAGTATTCACCAAGATTCTCCTACTACAAAGAAAGTCCTACTAGATCTAAGTTAATTCGTGGCTTCCAAAGAGCTTACCCCTTAGCCTTTTTTCGGGTTCCGGTTTTACGGCGCGCCCGCTTTGCGGGGGCTTCGTTAATAAGGGTTTGCGCCTGCTCCAAGCTAAGCTTCTCGGGGGCTTGGTCCTTGGGAACCCGGGCATTGCGTTCACCATCCGTCACATAGGGCCCGTAACGCCCATTGAGAATCTGGATTCCGCTATCAGGAAAGACCTTGATTACCCGATTAGCATCAGCCTGCTTCTTCTCCTGGATAAGCTCTAAGGCCCGCTCCAGAGCAATGGTATAGGGGTCCTCCCCCCGTAGAGAGACATATTTATTATCATATTTCACATAAGGTCCAAAACGCCCAATGTTGACACTGACCTTCTCCCCCTCAGGACTAAACCCCAACTCTCGGGGTAATTCAAACAAAGCCAGCCCTTCTTCCAGGGTAATGGTATCCATTTTTTGGCCTGGCCGCAGCCCCGCAAAACGGGGCTTTTCTTCATCCTCCTTAGAGCCAATCTGGACATAGGGCCCATAACGTCCGATGCGCACTGATACTGGGCGACCGCTTTTGGGATCAATACCCAATTCCCGGGCTTGGACCGCCTCTTCTCGGCTGACGCTTTGTTCCTTTTCTTGTATGCGCCCCAAAAAGGGTTCCCAAAATTCCTCCAACACCGGAATCCAGACCTTCTCTCCGCGGGAAATGGCATCAAGCTGATCCTCCAGACGAGCGGTGAAATCGTAATCCACATAAGGGTTAAAATGCTCTGTCAGAAAGCGGTTGACTACCCGCCCCACATCCGTGGGGTGGAAGCGCTTGTTTTCCAACAACGCATAACTGCGCTGCTGGAGGGTGGAGATAATCGTCGCGTAAGTAGAAGGCCGCCCGATACCAAATTCCTCTAAAGCCCGCACCAAGCTGGCTTCGGTATAGCGTGGCGGCGGCTCCGTGAAGTGTTGCTCCGGCCGTATCCGCACCAACTCCACTCGATCCCCCTCCTTCATGGGCGGCAGTATCCGTTGTTCCTCCTCCGCTTTGGTATCATCCCGTCCCTCCTGATACACAGCCATAAAACCGGGGTCAACCACCGTTGACCCTGTGGCCCGGAAAATATTGCTGCCAGTATTGCTCACTCCCTTCTCTGGAACCGACTTCCGAGTATCTAGATCCACCGCCACAGTCTCAATGGTGGCATGGTTCATCTGGCAGGCGATGGTGCGACGCCAAATAAGCTGATAGAGCTTGAACTGTTCAGGCTTGAGGTGAGGTTTTAACTCCTCTGGAGTTCGGTATACCGAGGTCGGGCGAATGGCTTCATGGGCCTCTTGGGCGTTTTTAGCCCGGGTTTTGAATGTCTTCGGCTTGGCCGGCAAACTCTTTTCACCAAAATGGCCGGCAATAAAATCACGAAGTTCCTTCACGGCTTCATTGGCCAAATTGACCGAATCGGTCCGCATATAGGTAATGAGACCCACGGCGCCATCTCCAATATCCACCCCTTCATAGAGTTGCTGGGCCACGCTCATGGTCCGTTTAGTGGAAAAACCGAGCTTGCGGGAAGCCTCCTGTTGTAACGTGGAAGTAATAAATGGAGCCGCTGGATTACGGCGGCGCTGCTTGCGCTCCACCTTAATTACCAGCAATTCACCGCTCGCCGCTTTAGTCAGCTGCTCCACAAGCGCCTGGGCCCGGTCACCGTTATCAATATCGAATTGCCCCAATTTGTGACCGTCCAAATGGGTTAGTTTGGCAACAAAGGGGTGCTTAGACGCCGCCGCATCGGCCTCTAGGGTCCAATATTCCTGGATCTTAAAGGCTTCGATCTCTTTTTCCCGCTCGCAGATCAAGCGCAGTGCCGGACTTTGGACCCGTCCCGCAGACAAGCCGCGGCGGATCTTTTTCCACAGCAGTGGAGAAAGATTAAATCCCACTAAATAGTCCAAGGCACGCCGTGCTTGCTGGGCATTGACTAAATCCGAGGAAATATCGCGAGGGTGGGCGATGGCCTCATTGACTGCCTGCTGGGTAATTTCATAGAACACCACCCGCTTGATGGACTTACCCTCCAAAGCTCCCCGCTCTTTAAGAAGCTCAAGAAGATGCCAGGAAATCGCCTCCCCTTCCCGATCGGGATCAGTTGCGAGAAGGAGGGCATCGGCCTTCTTCAATGCTTTTGCGATGGCATCCACATGGCGGCTATTCTTTTCAATGACCTGGTACTTCATTGCGAACCCATGCTCAGGGTCCACCGCACCCTCCTTGGGCATCAAGTCTCGCACGTGCCCATAGGACGCCATCACTTCAAAGTCTTTCCCTAAGTACTTCTTAATAGTCTTGGCCTTGGCTGGCGACTCCACAACAACCAGGTTTTTACTCATTGACTATCCCCTGAAAACTCGAAGCCCGCGAAACGCGGGCATCGAGTAAAATCATAAGGTCAGTAGGCGAGATCCTACCCACGCTCGGCATGGGGCCAAGCAACCCCACGCATCAATGTAAAAGGTCAGTTACCTCGTCAAAGACCAAATCTTCCATCCAGGCATAGGCCGCTTCTTGACCTGGCTGGTGAGATAACACCATCAGAATAACCCACTTAAGCTGCTCCAAGTCAAAATCTTCAGCCTCTAACGCCATCACCCGATCAATCACTAATTCCCGTGTCATGGAATCCAGCACGCCGACCTGCTCCAGAAACAGCAAAAATCCTCGGCACTCAGTATCTAGCTTCTCTTTTTCATGGAGAGTAAAGACCCGAATCGAGGAGTTGGTCACTGGGAACGGGCGCGGCTCACTCTGCTGTAACGCCGCTAGTCCTTCCAACCAATCAAACGCCTTACCTATTTCGGCATGGTGAAAACCCGCCTCTGTCAGTTCTACTTCCAATGATTCCTTCGTAGGCTGAGCCTCAGCCTCACTATCCATATAACTCTGGAACAGATACATCAGTACATCGAGCACATTTTCTTTCATGATTGGCCCTCTTTACCGCAACGGAGATAGCGCCCTCCAGGCAATGCTGTGATGCGGCCTTGTAACTCTAACATCAAAAGCATGGAGGAAACCGCTTCTGCCGTCAATCCGCAGCGCTCAACTAGGGTATCTATGGGGAGGGGATCATAGCCTAGACAATCCAGCAGGATCTGGTACTCTGGATCCCTGCTTGATTCCTCTATTTTTTTATGCTTTTCCTGAGGTTGCAGGTCAGCCATTGAGCCTACCAAAGGACCTAATTCCTCCCAAATGTCCTGGGCAGTTTCCACCAACTTGGCGCCTTCACGGATAAGGCGGTGGCAACCCCGGGCGAGCGGATTATGGATGGAGCCAGGAATCGCAAAGACCTCACGTCCCTGTTCTGCGCCTAGACGGGCGGTAATTAGAGAACCACTTTGCAAAGCCGCTTCGACCACTAGAATGCCCAAACTAAGGCCACTGATGAGCCGGTTACGACGCGGAAAATTCTGGGGTAAAGGGGGAGTGCCAATGGGAAATTCCGACACCAGGGCCCCTCCCTTGGCGATGGCATGGGCCAAAGCCCGATGGCGGGCCGGGTAGACCCTATCTAACCCGGTTCCCGCCACAGCGATAGTCGGCGCCTTCGCTGCCAGCGCTCCCTCATGGGCAGCGGCATCAATACCCAATGCCAGCCCGCTCGTGATCACAAGACCGGAACTGGCCAAATAGGTGGCAAATTGGGCGGCCGTCTCTGCCCCTGTTGGGGAGGGATTACGACTGCCCACAATGGCCAGCTGGGGTAAGGAGAGCAGGGAAGGATCGCCATGAATGAATAAGACCGGCGGCGGATCCGGGATCTCCCGCAAAAGTGGCGGGTAACCTGGATCGGCTAAAGTCAGTAAATAACGTTCTGGCTGTTCCAGCCACTTAAGATCCTGTTCTACGGCCCCCCAATCGGGCTGCCGCAAATAATGCCGGGTTTCATTGCTAAGGTTAGTCGCTTTCTCTGGAGCAGCCAATACCGCAGCTGGCGAGCCATATTCTTTCAGGAGCCGACCAAAACCAATACTGCCAATGCCCGGGGCACGGTGTAAGGCGAGCCAGCAGGCTCGTTCATTCATTGGCAAACCAAGGGCAGCTCCAATTTATGGATTACGAACGACATCATACACATGAATAGCCCGTTCCGCTCCCATCACTAACCCATAGCTGATATGGTTAAAAGCGCGAAAGACCATGATCACCCCTGCCCGTTCGTCAGGTAACTGGACTTTATCATCAGGTAAACGGCTTATGGGATCACGCACGACTCTACCCGCTTGGTATATCGCCAGTACCGTCCCTTTGTCCATGCCATCCTCTGTACCCAAATTCAGCACCACGGCCTGATGCTGGCCAATCTGGGAAACCCCTTCTATCACCGCAATAATTTTACCCTCTACGGGGGTCGGTGACACATGGGGAAAAAAGTGCCGTTCAAAGGCCTGGTCGTTTATTGGCAAGAGCCGATCTCCCACAAGTATCTCCCGCTTGGAGTTCTGAATACTCAGAATAGCAGGATCGCCAAACTGGCGCACTTTCCCATCCGCAATAAAAAGAGCCTCATAACCTAGAACTTTATAAGGGTGATCCGGATCCCGGTAGACCTCGCCCCCCCGGTAGATACCATATCTCGTGGTAGCCGAATTGCCTAGACCACGAACGTAAGCATCATCTCCCGCTCCTAAAATCAAGCGCTCCTCTGTTCCTGCAACTACATAGGGGGCATTCTCCAAAGTTTCTTTACTCACCATTTGGGGATTCAACAGAAATTGCTGGATGACATCAATGGGAATAGTCGGAATGGCTTTTTCCAGCTCAATAACTCGAACCGTTGGTGAGAGCTTATAGGTAGGAAGCCCTCGCTGAAGTTCCAATACAGGACGCCCATTTTCACCGTAACTGAGGGCAATAATATCGCCTGGATAAATCAAGTGAGGGTTCTTAATTTGCTGATTGACCTGCCAAATATCCGGCCACCGCCAAGGATCCCGTAAAAAGCGGCCCGCAATATCCCAAAGGGTATCGCCACGGACTACCACATAGCGTTGGGGAGCATCCGGATTAAGGGTCACGGGCGCTCCCCAAGCCCCATGGGCAATGATATATAAGAAAATGAGAGTTAATGATTTTTTAAGCTTCATCGGCTTCCCTGAATAAACCTCAGCCAAACCTAACCACGGCTGCCGGACCAAGGGAGAGTTTCCACCTTCCCCAACCCTGTAGCACCGTTACCGAAATATCAAGTATTATGGCGACATGGAACCTTTGTACTTTAGCGCTGCCAGAAAACAGTAGTAACGCAAAGGTTGAAAGTATGGGTTTTTCGCTTTATTTATATACAAAATAAGGAGCGGAAAGTTGTGATTGATTACCCTATTAACGAAATTACTGGCATAATCTTTGGTTGAAGTCCCATGGCGATACTCAATATATTGCATTACCCCGATCCCCGACTGCGTCGGAAGGCCCAGCCCGTCGCTACGGTGGATGAGTCCATAAAAAAACTTGCCGATGACATGCTGGAGACCATGTATCAGGCTCCGGGTATTGGGCTTGCGGCAATCCAGGTGAACGTCCCTAAACGAATAGTAGTGATTGATATCTCCGAGGATAAATCCTCCCCGCTGGTGCTTATCAATCCTGAGATTGTGGCGCGACGAGGAAAAGCCGAAAGCGATGAAGGCTGCCTATCGGTGCCTGAGATCTTTGAGCCGGTCACTCGAGCCGCAGAAATTACCGTCCGCTACCTAGACCGGGAGGGGCAGGAGCAAGAGCTTGAGGCCCAAGAACTGCTGGCCACTTGCATTCAGCATGAGCTAGACCATCTAGAGGGGAAGCTTTTTATCGATTATCTCTCGACCCTCAAGCGTCAACGTATCCGGAAAAAAGTGGAAAAACGGCAACGCCTCTCCGCCTAAGGGAAGAATTGCCTACCTTGCCCCAGGGTCATCCTTCAAAGGGCTGAAGCTAAAGCTTGCAGTCAATACCCCTTTATTGGGTAAAATGAAGGATGAAGGTAGTTTTGCGTCCCAGAATCCAGTCCCTAGCTCAAGATTAAGCGTACCCAGGCGGAATACCGCCAATGGCGCAAACACACTCCAGAAAAGAAAGAAAGCTAAGCTAATTTTATCCTGTTCGTCATTCTCTAAAATTTATACAACCCCATATCAGGCATGGCTGCACCGCTGCAAATTGTTTTCGCTGGAACGCCCGAGTTTGCTGCAGTTGTCCTGCGCCGACTTGTTGAAACGGAATATTCTATCAAGGCGGTCTATACTCAGCCTGACCGTCCCAGCGGCCGAGGCCGACAGCTCACCCCAAGCCCGGTCAAGGCCATCGCCACCGCCCATCAACTTCCCGTCTACCAGCCGAGTTCCCTGAAAGATAAAACCTCACAGGCCCAGCTTGCGGCACTGGCTCCCGATCTGATGGTAGTGGTCGCCTATGGGCTTCTTCTACCCACCGCAGTGCTCCAAATCCCCCCTCTCGGTTGCATTAACATCCACGCCTCCCTATTACCTCGCTGGCGGGGTGCCGCCCCTATTCAACGGGCTCTCATGGCAGGGGACCAGGAGACAGGAGTCAGCATCATGCAGATGGAAGCCGGTTTAGATACGGGACCGGTGCTCCATACCGTACGTTATCCGCTCCAGCCAGACGATACCGCCGCCACCGTTCATGACCGCCTTGCTGAATTAGGAGCCGAAGCCCTGTTGCAGTGTTTACCCGCCATTGCCGAAGGGACGGCCACCCCCACCCTTCAAGATGAAAATCAGGCCTGTTACGCGCCCAAGATTCACAAGGAAGAAGCCTGGCTCGATTGGTCTCAACCCGCAACGTTTTTAGAACGCCAAGTGCGGGCCTTTAATCCCTGGCCGGTGGCACAAACCCAGATCAAGGATCAAATATTGCGCGTGTGGTCGGCGACGGCCCTTGCCACAGAGACCGCAGCTTCGCCGGGAACCCTTTTAGCAGCGAATAAAACAGGAATCGATGTGGCCACCGGCAAGGGGGTCTTGCGCCTGCTAAAGGTGCAACCGGCAGGTAAGCGAGCCATGGCGGTCCAAGCTTATCTCAATGCTCACCCCCTAACGCCGGGTTCCGTGCTGGCAAAAAACCCAGGCAAGCCCCCCCGGCCTTAGTATTTTGGAATGCCGACTGCACCTCACTCAGCGAGTACTCGAGTCATAGCGGCCACCGTATTAGCGCAGGTCCTTGGCCAAGGACGCTCCCTCACTGCGGCTTTACCGCCGGCGGTGGCCCATTTGCCAGACCGGGATCAAGCCTTTACTCAAACCTTATGTTATGGCGTTCTGCGGTGGCTGCCCCGACTTGAATATCTGGCCCAAAAGCTTCTGCGCAAACCATTACGAGCCCGCGATGTGGACCTTTATAGCTTATTGCTTTTAGGCCTGTACCAACTGACAGAACTCGGTATCCCCTCCCACGCGGCCTTGTCCGAAACGGTTGCTGCTGCCGAAAGCCTGGGTAAGCCGTGGGCCAAAAAACTGATCAATGCTATCCTCCGTGCCTATTTGCGCAACCAAGTCGCTTTGCAAGCTCAAGTGGCCACCCATGAAGTCGCCCATAGCGCCCACCCTCGGTGGCTATTGGAAGCTATCCGTCGCTCCTGGCCGGATGATTGGTCCCAAATCATCGCGGCCAATAACTGTCACCCTCCTCTCAGTCTGCGCGTTAACCGTCTCCAAGGTAGCCGTGCAAGCTACTTGCAAGAACTAGAGCGCAATGGCATTGAAGCCCGTGCCATACCCCATACGGAGTGGGGAGTGGTGCTGGACCAACCCCGCCCAGTCACGACTTTGCCGGGTTTTCTTGAAGGGCGGGTCTCGGTCCAAGATGGTGCCGGCCAGCGGGTCGCTCCTTTATTGGCCCTGGCTCCCGGACAGCGGGTCCTGGATGCCTGCGCCGCCCCTGGCGGTAAAACCTGCCACATTCTAGAGCTTGAGCCCCAGCTTGAAACCCTCATTGCCCTGGATCTGGAGGCTGTTCGCCTAGAACGCCTCGACAGTAATCTGAAACGCCTGCAGTTGAAAGCGAAAGCTCAGGTCGTCCAAGGTGACGCGGCCCAGCCCCAAACCTGGTGGGATGGAATCCCCTTTGATCGGATCTTGCTAGATGCTCCCTGCTCAGGCAGTGGCGTCATCCGCCGCCACCCTGACATCAAAGTCCTACGACGGGAGCGTGATATTCCCCCCTTAGTGGTTTTACAAAAACGCTTGCTATCGGCCCTATGGCCCTTGCTTGCACCCGGAGGTTTGCTACTTTATTGCACCTGCTCTATATTGCCCCAGGAAAATGAACAGCAAATTCGCGAGTTTCTTCTTGCCCACCCCGAGGGAAAAGAACGACCACTAGAGGTTCCATGGGGATTACCCCAGATCCCTGGACGGCAACTCCTCACTGGTGCAGAAGGACTAGACGGCTTTTATTATGCTTGCCTGGAGAAGTGCTGAAAGCGGCCTTCCCTGGTGTTCCGGCGGGCTCCTGTTGCTCGGCTTGCTGATCAGCATGAGTGGTGTCGCCAGCGAAACATTTAATGTTCGCACGGCCAGCACCCAATTAGTGGGCGGGATTTATCGTCTCCATGCCCAGATTGATTACCCCCTCAACGAAGAGGTACGAAAAGCTGTCAAAAGCGGTATTCCCCTGATCGTCAATCAGGAAATCGAAATCCTACGGCTTCGACGCTGGCTCTGGCCTAAGACGATTAAGGAAATCACACTTCGCTACCAGTTGAGGTACCATGCTTTATCAGAACAGTTTGTCCTGCTCTACCTTAGCCAAGATAGACAGCGGGCTTACCCCAACCTTAGCGCAGCCATTAAAAGTCTTAGCACCATTAAAGACTACCCCCTTATCACCCAAGAGGAATTGGAACCCCATCAACGTTATCGGGTTCGCCTGCGGACCCGCTTGAATATTGAAGATCTACCGGCTCCTATGCGGCCGATAGCCTATTTATCTCCCCAATGGCACCTGGACAGCCCATGGTTCAGCTGGTTACTCGGATCGCCCGGACTTTAAGCCGGGGCTACATCCGCTATCTCGCCCTGGGAGGGCTGCTCCTGCTCTCTTTCTATCTGCTGGCCACCGCCCTTGAAGACTCGGCTCATTTTGATCGCCTCTATTTCGTGGTGCTGGGGGTCAATTTGCTGGCGCTGTTGCTACTGCTCTTTTTTATTGGTGCCAACCTGATTCGCCTGCTTCGAAGATATCGGGAACGCCAGCCTGGATCGCGGCTCACCCTACGGGTGGTGGCCATGTTTATTTCTCTGGCTTTCATTCCCCTGGCCATTGTGTTTTCCTTCTCCTTACAGTTTTTACACCGAGGGATCGAAAGCTGGTTTGACGTAGAGGTGGAAAAGGCCCTGGAAGATTCCCTCGAACTTGGCCGCACGGCCTTCGGAATTCGGATGCGGACCTTACTCAAACAAACTCAATTAATGGCCGCCACCCTGGCTGAATTACCCCTAGAAAAAGCCGCGCACAGCCTCCAGGAACTACGGCATATCAGTGGCGCTCATGAGTTAACTCTGCTGAATACCCGCGGGCATATCATCACCTCGGCCACCCTCGATCCGGAGACTATTGTCCCGGATCACCCCAATGATGTGATTTTGTTCCAGCTCCGCCAAGGCCAAGATTATGTAGGACTCGATCCCGTCGGCGAATCAGGTCTGCATCTGCGGGCTGTGGTCAACCTCCCCGCTACCCGGCCTGATACGGAGGCGTTGATTTTACAAGCCCTATTTCCCATTGCCGACCGATTAAGCACCCTAGCCGATAGCGTTCAAGACGCCTACACTCAATATCAACAATTGGCTTACCTACGTAAACCGTTAATCTATAGCTTTACCCTGGCGCTCTCCCTCATTGTCCTTCTGACCCTATTGGCAGCCGTATGGGCAGCATTTTTCCTAGCGCGACGCCTAGTTTCTCCGGTAACGGATCTAGCCCAAGGCACTCGAGCCGTCGCCAACGGCGACTACGATACTCAATTGCCCCCCCATGGTCATGATGAGCTGGGTTTCCTCGTGGATTCCTTCAACCAAATGACTCGACGCTTGAGGCACGCCCGGGATACCGCCCACGCCAGCCGCCAACAACTGGAGAGGCAGCGGCGTTACTTAAAAGCCGTGCTAGGGAGTTTATCTTCGGGAGTCGTCACTCTAGACAATGCTTACCGGATTCGCACTGCCAACATTACCGCGGGGGAAATTCTGGGGGTGGACCTGCGCCGCTATACCGGTCAAGCTTTGGAACAGGTGGCGCGCCGTTATCCAGCGGTACAGGAATTTATTGAACTGCTCCACCCCCATCTAGAAAGCCGTCATCGGGAGTGGCACAAAGAAATCATCCGACAACAGGAAGATGGCCGCCAGTTTCTCATGTGCCGGGGCACCCCCTTGCCGGGCAATGCCGGTCAAGTCATTGTATTTGACGACGTCACCCCCTTTGTCCAAGCACAACGCAACGCTGCCTGGGGGGAGGTAGCTCGGCGCCTCGCCCATGAGATCAAAAATCCACTCACCCCTATCCAGCTCTCCGCGGAGCGGCTACGGCGCAAGTATCTCAATCTGTTGCCCGCCGATCAGACTCAGCTGTTGGATCGGTTAACCCATACTATTATTGCCCAGGTAGAGGCCATGAAAGAAATGGTGAACGCTTTCTCCGAATATGCCCGCAACCCGGCCCTGCAACAACAATTTTTGGATCTCAACCAATTGGTTAACGAAGTGCTGGAACTCTACCGAGGTGACGAAAATAAACTCTGGATCGAGACTCGGTTGGCCCCTCACCCCCTCTGGCTCCTGGCTGATCCCAGCCGCTTGCGCCAGCTGCTCCATAACCTAATCAAAAACGCCCTGGAAGCCATGGCCGATTCTCCGCAAACCCCTCGGGTGACTATCCGAACCCGCCGCTTACAGGACAAACAACGGGAATTGGCGGAACTGCAAATCGTCGATCAAGGCCCCGGCATCCCCCCGGAATTATCCCAGAGCCTATTTGAGCCCTACGTGTCTACGCGACCTAAAGGAACCGGCCTGGGATTGGCCATCGTCAAGCGCATTGTGGAAGAACAAGGGGGTCACGTCTGGGCCAAGAACCTTCCGGAAGGAGGGGCCTGTCTCATTGTCCAATTGCCATACCAAGCAGCTCCACAACCCCTATTGGAGGTACGCTCATGACCGCACCCCATATCCTGGTGGTGGACGATGAACCCGACATCCGGATCTTAATTCATGAAATTCTAGAAGATGAAAACTACCGGGTAACCGTGGCCGAAAATGGCGCCATCGCCCGCAAAGTATGGCAAACCGATCCCCCGGACCTTCTCTTGCTCGATATCTGGATGCCGGACATCGATGGCATTAGCCTACTACGGGAATGGACCCAGGGTCCCACCAAGGAAGTGCCGGTCATTATGATGTCGGGGCACGGTACGGTAGAAACCGCCGTCCAAGCAACCCGCTTGGGAGCCTTCGACTATATTGAAAAACCCCTTTCCATGGCCAAACTCTTGCTCACGGTAGAAAAGGCCCTGGCTAACGCCCATCAATCCTCTCCTCCCGGGGCAGGGGAACTTTCCCTATCACCCATCGAGCCCATGGGTAAGAGCACCCCGATGACCCGGCTGCGGGAGCAAGCACGTCGCATGGCAGATAATGACGCCCCCATACTGCTCATTGGGGAGCCGGGAAGCGGCAAGAGCCTGTTTGCCCGATATCTCCATGCCCTCTGCGCCTCCCGACACGAGGGTCCATTCATCGCGGTCAATATTGCGGGCTTGGCCCCAGAAGCTCAACAACTCGAATTGTTTGGAAAATATTCAGGCAACCAAGATCAACCTGGGATATTAGCACGGGCCCGAACAGGCACTGTATTTCTCGACGGGATTGAGGCTCTAAGCCCGAATAGTCAGCGCCGATTATATGCGCTTATTGACGCCGCCACCTCCACGGGCACTGAGGCGGCAAAGCAGTGCTTTCCACGCTTGGTAACCGCGACCAGCGTGGACTTGAGCCAACTGGTTGAGAGCGGTCGCTTTCGAGAAAATCTCTACTATCAACTTAGCGTATTACCCTTATTTATTCCGCCGTTGCGAGAGCGTTGCGAGGATATCCCTGAGCTACTCAATTATTTCGTCGATCTTCTGGTGGAACAAGAAGGGCTCCCTTACCGTCACTTTAGCGTCGCGGCCCAAAACCGCCTACGCAATCATAACTGGCCGGGTAACGTCCGGGAATTACGCAACTTAGTGCGGCGCCTGCTGATCATCGGCAAGGGGGTAGAGATTGATTTAGCCGAAGTGGAAGCCAGTCTCGAACCGATTTCAGTCACCGGCACCCCGCTTCCCATTGATCTGGGCCTCCCCTTACGGGAAGCCCGGGAACAATTCGAGCGGCTTTACTTGGAGCACAAACTGCGAGAAACGGGAGGCAATGTAGGTAAGGCAGCTAAATTGGTTGAAATGGAACGGACCCATCTTTATCGTAAACTGCGATCATTGGGAATTGATACCAAGCGGTTGGGAAATCAAGAATAATTAACCTCCCCGCTTCTTGAAAAACAATAAATACAGGCGGCTATTCCTATGAAAATCATCATCCTAGGCGCTGGCCAGGTGGGCGCCTCGGTAGCCACTAACCTGGCCAGCGAATTCAACGATATCACCCTGGTAGACACCGATGGCAAGTTACTGCAAAGCCTTCAGGATCATTTGGATATCCGCACCGTGCAGGGCTTGGCCTCCCATCCAGATGTCCTCGCCCAAGCAGGAGCGGAAGACGCAGATATGATTGTGGCGGTCACCAGCAGTGATGAAACCAACATGATCGCCTGTCAAGTCGCCTATAGCCTTTTTCATACCCCCACCAAGGTGGCCCGGGTGCGCGCCGCAGGTTATTTAGCCTACCCGGAGTTGTTCTCTACCAAGACTTTGCCCATTGACGTGTTGATCAGCCCGGAGCAACTGGTCACCGACTACATTAAACGCCTGATTGATAATCCAGGCACTCTCCAGGTCCTGGATTTTGCCGATGGCAGGGTCCAGCTAGTGGCAGTGAGGGCCTATTATGGGGGGCTGCTGGTGGGTCATCAGCTACGGGAATTGCCGGAGCACCTCCCCGGCGTAGAGACCCGGGTGGCGGCCATTTTCCGCCAAGACAAGCCTATTTTCCCCCAAGGGGGTACTGTCATCGAGGCCGATGACGAAGTCTTTTTCATCGCCTCGCAAAAGGATATTCCCAAAGTCATGGCGGAATTGCGCCGCCTGGACAATCCCTATAAGCGGATCATGCTCGGTGGCGGCGGCAGTATTGGTCAGCGCCTCGCCAAAGCCCTGGAAGACCGCTACCAGGTCAAGATCATTGAAGCCGATCCCAAACGGGCCAAAGACCTCTCTGAAGAACTCCACAAAAGTATTGTTCTCCAAGGCGATGCGGCCAACGAGGAGCTTCTCCTAGAGGAAAATATCGAAGATACGGATATTTTCTGCGCCCTGACCAATGATGATGAGATCAACATCCTTTCCGCCATGCTGGCCAAACGGCTGGGTGCCGGTAAAGTCATGTCCTTAATCAACCGGGCGGCTTATGTGGATCTGGTGGAGAGTGGGGCCGTGGATATTGCTGTCTCCCCTCAACAGGCCACCATTGGCAGCCTGCTTGCCCACATCCGCCGTGGCGATGTGGTGGCCGCCCATTCCCTGCGTCGGGGGGCGGCCGAAGCCCTAGAAGCAGTCGCCCATGGGGATTCTTCTTCTTCCAAAGTGGTCGGCCGGGCCATCGAGGAGATCAAGCTCCCGCCGGGCACCACCATCGGCGCTATTGTACGGGGTGACGAGGTCCTGATGGCCCACCACGATACGGTCATTAAATCCGGCGATCACGTCATTTTGTTCTTGGTGGACAAGCGCCGTATCCCCGAGGTGGAGCGCCTGTTCCAGGTCGGTTTTACTTTCCTGTGATCCAGATCATGATTTCGCTGCTGACAAGGTCTGAGGGCCATTGGCCTGGGGTAAAACCTGGGCTAAGTAATGTCCGGTATAGGAATCTTGGCAGGCGGCCACCGCCTCAGGGGTCCCCGTAGCCATAATCCTCCCGCCGCCCTCGCCCCCCTCAGGACCCAGGTCCACAATCCAATCAGCAGTCTTGATTACCTCCAGATTATGCTCGATGACCACAATGGTATTCCCCCCTTCTCGCAGCCGCAGTAACACTTGGAGAAGCTGGGCCACATCATGGAAATGCAGCCCGGTGGTAGGCTCATCCAGAACATACAGGGTCCGCCCCGTGTCCCGTTTGGAGAGTTCTTTCGCCAATTTGACCCGCTGGGCCTCGCCACCGGAGAGAGTCACTGCATTCTGCCCTAGCTTGATATAGGACAGTCCCACCTCCAACAAGGTCTGCAGCTTTCGGGCCACCGCCGGAACATTGGCAAAAAAATCCCGCGCTTCCTCCACCGTCATCTCCAAGACTTCGTAAATATTTTTGCCCTTATAGCGGATCTCCAGGGTTTCCCGGTTATAGCGCTTACCCTGGCAGACATCGCAAGCCACATAGATATCGGGAAGAAAGTGCATCTCTACTTTAATCAGGCCGTCCCCCTGGCAAGATTCGCAGCGCCCCCCTTTGACATTAAAGCTGAAACGCCCCGGCCCATAACCCCGGGAGCGGGCCTCGGGGGTTTCCGCGAATAGATTGCGCACAGGGGCGAATAAGCCAGTATAGGTGGCCGGGTTAGAACGGGGAGTGCGGCCGATAGGACTTTGGTCAATGGCAACCACCTTATCCAGGTGCTCCAAGCCCTCGATTCCTTCATAGGGGGCGGGATCAACCGAGGCCCGATTGAGGGTCCGGGCGGCAACCCGCAATAAGGTATCGTTGATTAAGGTGGATTTACCGGAACCGGAAACCCCCGTGACGCAGGTCATGACTCCCAGGGGAATCTCCAAGTCCACCCGGCGTAAATTATTGCCGCTGGCTCCCCGCAAAGAAAGCAGCCGGGAGGCATTAAAAGGCCTACGCTGGCAAGGCACAGGAATTTCTTTCTGCCCCCCCAGATACTGCCCGGTCAGGGAGGCCGGATTGGCCATGATCTCCGCCGGCGTACCTTGGGCGATGATCTCTCCCCCATGGGCCCCGGCACCAGGGCCCATATCCACCACATGGTCAGCCGCCCGGATGGCGTCTTCATCATGTTCCACCACAATGACCGTATTGCCCAGATCGCGGAGACGGGTCAAGGTATCCAACAACCGCTGATGATCCCGCTGGTGCAAACCAATGGAAGGTTCATCCAGGATATACATAACTCCCACCAAACCAGCCCCAATCTGGCTGGCCAACCGGATTCGCTGAGCCTCGCCACCGGAGAGAGTCTCGGCGCTGCGGTTCAAAGTCAAATAATCCAACCCCACATTGACCAGGAATGCTAATCGGTCTTGGATCTCCTTGAGTATGGGGCTGGCAATGGCACCTCGACGGCCCGGCAAACATAGCTGGGAAAACAAGTCCAGCGCCCGCCCCACGGGCAAGGCCGTAATCTCAGGCAGGCTATAATCCGCCACAAACACATGGCGCGCCTCTTGGCACAGCCGGGTACCCTGGCACGACGGGCAAGCCTGCACCGCCAAGTAACGGGCCAATTCTTCCCGCACCGCTGGAGACTCGGTCTCCCGGTAGCGGCGCTCCATATTGGGAATCACCCCCTCGAAGGCATGGCGATGGGTGGTCTGCTTATCTTGGCTGCTGAGATAGCGAAAGGTGATTTTTTCCCGGCCGCTGCCATAAAGCACTACCTGACGCACCGCTTCGGGCAAATCTTGGAAGGGGGTTTCCACCTCAAAACCATAATGCCGGGCCAAGGAAAGGATCATCTGGTAGTAATAGGCATTGCGCCGATCCCAGCCCCGCACCGCGCCCGCGGCCAAACTCAGCTCAGGGTGGGCCACCACCCGGAAGGAATCAAAAAACTGCTTCACCCCCAAGCCATCGCAGCGAGGACAAGCCCCCTTGGGGTTATTAAAGGAAAACAACCGGGGTTCCAGCTCGCTTAAGGAATAGCGGCACACAGGACAGGCAAAGCGGGCCGAAAACACCTGTTCTGGCAGGGCCGAATCATCCAGGGACACCACCCGGGCCAAACCATCGGCCAACTGCAAGGCGGTTTCAAAGGACTCCGCTAGACGTAGTTGGAGATCGGGGCGAAGCTTGATCTTGAAACGATCCACCACCACTTCGATGGTATGCTTTTTACTAGCCGCGAGCTTGGGGGCCTGCTCCAGTTCCACCACCTCACCATCAATCCGGGCCCGGATAAAACCCCGTTGCAGCAAATTTTCCAAAACTTGCAGATGTTCTCCCTTGCGCCCTTCCACCACCGGCGCCAGCAGCATGTATCGCCCGCCTTCGGGAAGGCTCAAAACCTGATCCACCATTTGGCTTATAGTCTGGGCTTCCAGGATAATCCCATGTTCAGGACAACGGGGTTCACCGGCGCGGGCATAGAGCAAGCGTAAATAATCATAGATTTCGGTGATGGTGCCGACGGTGGAGCGGGGATTATGGGAGGTGGATTTTTGCTCAATAGCAATGGCCGGGGAGAGTCCTTCAATATGATCCACATCAGGCTTTTCCATGATGGAGAGAAATTGGCGGGCATAAACCGAGAGGGACTCCACATAACGGCGCTGCCCTTCAGCATAAAGGGTATCAAAAGCCAGGGACGACTTTCCCGAACCCGATAGCCCGGTAATGACGATTAACCGCTCCCGGGGAAAATCCAGATCAATATTCTTTAAATTGTGGGTACGCGCACCGCGGATGCAAATCCGATCCATAGCCTTTAGCCCATCATCGATAAATCTTGTTAATATACGCGGCCAAATCGTAATGAAGCAAAATGAAGCACAGTAAATCAAAACGCCAATTCACCTTGGGGATGACCTCCCTGGAGCGTCGCGGCCTCTTTTCCCTGGCCGGCATCTATTCCCTGCGTATGCTCGGTCTATTTCTGATCCTGCCGGTCTTTTCCCTTTATGCCCACGATCTCCAGGGCGCTACCCCCACCCTGATTGGTCTGGCCCTGGGAGCCTATGGGATTACCCAAGCCCTGCTCCAGATCCCCTTCGGTTTGCTCTCCGACCGCATTGGGCGCAAACCGGTCATCACCGCCGGACTGATTCTATTCGCCTTGGGGAGCATGATAGCGGCCATGGCAGACACCATCACCGGGGTCATCATCGGTCGGGCGCTGCAAGGCACCGGCGCTATCGCCGCAGCGGTGATGGCCCTGGTGGCTGATTTGACCCGGGAAGAGCAACGCACCAAGGCCATGGCGTTGATCGGGCTCTCTATTGGGATGTCCTTTGCCATTGCCCTGGCGGTGGGACCCGTGCTTAACCAATGGATTGGGGTTCCGGGCCTGTTTTGGACCACGGCAGTGTTGGCGATTCTGGGAATTGGGGTACTCCACTTGGGCGTTCCCCACGTAACCGCCCCTCGCCACCACCTGGATGTAGAGCCCGCCCCGCAACAATTTCTCCGAGTCCTGGGAGATTCTCAACTGATGCGGCTGGCGTTGGGGATTTTTATTTTACACCTCCTGCTCACCGCCAGCTTTGTGGTTCTGCCCATTAGTTTGCGGGACGAAAGCGGTCTTGCCCCCAACTTTCATGGCTATGTGTATCTGCCGGTGCTGATCACCTCCATCCTCGCCATGGTGCCTTTTATCATTTTGGCGGAAAAAAAGCGCCGCATGAAAGAGGTATTCATCGGCGCGGTGGCCATTCTGGGCCTGGCGGAACTTGCCTGGCGCTATTTCCACCCTTCCCTGGCCGGCACCATCGCCGCCCTGTGGCTATTTTTCACCGCATTCAACCTGCTGGAAGCCACCTTACCTTCCCTGGTCTCCAAGCAAAGTCCAGCCGGCAGCAAAGGCACCGCCATGGGCGTGTACTCCACTTGCCAATTCCTGGGCGCCTTTGTGGGAGGCTGGGCCGGCGGGGCCGTCTATGAGCACTTTGGCCTCGAAGGGACCTTTACCTTCTGCGCCGGCGCCGCCGCCCTGTGGCTATTCTTTGCCGCCACCATGCGACCGCCCCAATACTTGCGCAGCCAAATTCTTTCCATCGGGAAAGTGGAACCCGACGAGGCTAAGCTCCTGGCTAAACGCCTTACCGAAATCCCAGGGGTCGCCGATGCGGTGGTGGTAGCCGAGGAGGGGGTCGCTTATCTCAAGGTCGATGATGAGCGGCTAGATAAAGCCGCCCTGACCGAGATTAACCCCACTAACCGAGATCAACCCATCGCGGTAAAATAAACCCGCATTCAACAGCCATTACGGCAGGAGAATTCATCGTGGCATCAAGAGGCGTTAACAAAGTCATTCTGATAGGTAACCTGGGACGGGATCCGGAAGTCCGCTATACCGCCAGTGGCGGGGCCATCGCCAATATCACCCTGGCCACCTCGGAGACCTGGAAAGACAAAACCACCGGCGAGCAACAGGAACGCACCGAATGGCACCGGGTAGTGTTCTTCGGCCGCCTGGGGGAAATTGCCGGCGAATACCTGAAAAAAGGCTCCAAGATCTACGTGGAAGGCCGCCTCCAAACCCGCAAGTGGCAAGGCCAGGACGGCCAGGACCGCTATACCACCGAGATTGTCGCCAACGAGATGCAAATGCTGGACCGGGCCACAGGCGGCAGCGCCCCTTATAACAACGACATGAACCAAGGCTCGGCCCCAGGCCCCTCAAGTCCTCCCTCCCGGCCTTCACCTCCCCCGTCCTCAAGCGATGATGATTTTGAGGATGACATACCGTTCTGACGGCTACCATAAATAATTTTGATCGAAGTCAAGCATTCCATAGGGAAACTTGAGAAATCTGGATTCGGGAATCACAGAGGTAAGGAAAATCACCGGCGGCGAGATGAGAAAGAAGTTTTCCATGAACTTTGTGAGATTGTGGAGGAGGCTATCGAACTCTATCGGCGCGAGGGTAAACCCTTACCTCCTCCTACCTCCAATCGCGACTTTGCCAACAAAATTCAAAACTTCGGTTTAAAAGGAAAGCTTATTTCTATCTAAAAAAGCTTTTAAAGAACATGGCAGAGCATATTGCTATTTTTTTATATACTTCAAAGACACGTGACAAGACCTGATCCTATAAACTGTGGCCTTTTTTGACGATCTTGTGAATGAGATTGCTGCTACGCGGCAACCTTCCGGCGAAGTTTGGTTTCGCGGACAAGCCGACGCTTCGTGGGCTCTAGTACCTCGTTTGTTGCGATCAGGAATATCACGCGAACAGGAAAAAAACATGCTTACGCGGTTTCGCTATCGCGCAATGGGTATGCTTGAATACCCTCCAGCAGACAATGACCCTGCTCGCTGGCTGTTTCTCATGCAGCACCACGGGTTACCCACCCGGCTCCTGGATTGGAGCGAATCGGCACTCGCAGCGGTGTTTTTCGCCGTTGCTGATAAACCAGACACGGACGGATGCCTTTACATCCTTGTACCGATGGCCCTCAATGAACAGAAAGTAAAGCAACGGGTATTGCTTGCACCCACGAGCAGCCCATGCAGCGAGATAATGTGGGCTTCATTCAAAGGTAGCAAGATGCCTCCCAAAATAGTTGCAATTTCCACATACGCCTCAAATGATAGATTGGCGCGCCAGCGTGGTACCTTTACTGTGCATGGCATCACTGACGATCTTTGCAACATCGTGGCAAGTAATGTATTGCGCTCGATTGTGATCCCGTCGACACTCAAGCGTGGGCTCTTAGAAGCGCTTGCTCACCTTGGTATTACGCGAACATCTTTGTTTCACGATTTGGATGCACTCGCCTGGGAAATGCGGGAGCAGTATGATATCAGCTAATAAATATGAGATTCCACGCTGTCAATAGTAGGTAGATCTGAATCAGGTCTCTTATATTGCATTTTAGGCGAAAAATTAGATTTTATAATAAGACCGCTGCGCGTCGATCCTGCTGGCACCCTCGACCCTACCTGAGAAGCTGTTGGAAAACCCTAAAATTAAGCCAAACGTTTGAGCAAGAGATGGATCATAGAGATCTGGATCATGGCCTCACTATTTTGGGTGAGCCGTTCGTAATCTTTCGAATGGCGTCGGTAGTTAAACAGCCAAGAAAAAGTACGTTCCACCACCCATCGGCGTTTGACGAGGTTAAAACCCGGGCCGGTTTTCTCTACCCGCTCGAGCTTAAGTTTGTGGGTTTTCTTTAACCGAGCGACCCAGTTTTGAAGGGGACTGCCCGAATAATTGCCATCGACCCAGATTTTGCGCAACCGCTTTACTCCCTTAGCAAAATAACAAGACAGCAGTGCTTTGAGTCCTTGGCGGTCATCCCCATTGGCGGCGGTGACCACCACCGCCAGAATAAGACCGAGGGTATCGACGAGCACATGGCGTTTTCGCCCTTTAACTTGCTTACCCCCATCGTACCCGATTGAGTTTCCTTGAGTGGCGGCTTTCACACTCTGGCTATCGGCACACCCGGCTGAAGGTTCGGCCAACCGCCCTTGGCGTTGCCGCTCTTGTTGGCGCAGTTGCTCCATTACCTCTGACCACACCCCTTGTTTCTGCCAACGATTAAAATAGTCAAAGATCGTATTCCAGCACCCGTATTCCTTGGGCACCATGCGCCATTGGCAACCCGTTTTGTTCACGTACAAAATCCCATTGACTATCCACCGCGGATGGCAAGGGGGACGCCCAGGGCCTCCCTCCCGTTTCTTGGGCTGGGGTAACAAAGGGGCGATCACTTGCCATTGTTCCTCGGTTAAATCCGTTGGATAATATCGATCTGTGCTCATCAGCTTTCTTCACCTTCTTTGGTTTACTCTTGGGGTGAATGATACTGGTGAGCACTCCTCTTCTTTATCCCCCTAGCACTATACAGTCAGGGTTTTCCAACAGCTTCTGAGGAAATCTTCTTAAAAACTGTCATTCCAAGCAGAAAGGCTACGAAGCAATACCTTGGAGGCAAGTCATGAGCAAAGTTAAACTTGATGAGGAAGAGAAAGAAATTCTGCGTGATTTCGAAGCAGGAGAGTTTAAGTCTGTCTTAACTCCGCAGCGAAGGAAGCAACTTGCGAAAGCTGCTGAAGAGACATTTAAAAAAGATAAACGCATAAATATTCGCATATCATCACGTGATCTAGAGGCTATACAAAGGCGGGCGCTGGAGGAAGGCATCCCTTATCAAACACTTGTATCAAGCATTCTTCACAAGTATGTATCGGGGAGCTTATACAATATCACGGCTAACAAGTCGCTCAACTCGGACCCTGTAGTTCCCCCGATAGGCCGCGATTCGAAGGACAAAATGGAAAATTAGGGTCAGGTCTTTCATAGTGCACTTTAGAAGAGTTAAACCAATTTTAACTTAGAAGCTATTAGAAAATACTGTTTATAACGGATTCTGTTGATGGTGCCTCAGGCCATTCATAGAGCCTGAGATGAGCAAATTCTCCAGCCAGTTTTCAGCGTAGCGCTTATGGTTAATCCGCTCGGCGGGACAACGTTGTCCCTGATGTTTTTTCACCGTCCGTGGCGATGAAGGACAGAAGTTCCACAACAAGGCTAACGCTCGCACGCGCAACTCATCGGTCTTTTTTTCAATACGGGTCATCAGTGCTTTCTCCTTTTTGTTAATTACAGATCACCCGTTACACAGTTATTTATACACCCCCATTGATACCGGTGTCTTCTGATAGGAATTCCTATCAGAAAAGCGGCACCTGAGCAACACCACAGGCCAAATATAGCAGTTCCCATTTAAAGGGAATTCCATTGGGCTTGAAGCAGCATAACTAGACCCTCGGCGGCAAACTTCTCAGACCTAATTTAAACGGGAAAGGCTGTATCGGATTTGCCGAAAAGCATTAGACAAGACCTGACCCCATTAGATGACGACCCCATTAGATGACCCCATTAGAGAAGGAAATAAAAACCCCCGCGAGCACCATGACCATGGCCCGCAGGGGTTTTTTTTACCTTGGAGGCAAGGATAATTAGTCGAGGGCAATCGTCCAGCCCTGGGTCCAATCATCGTAGCGGTTGCGGAAGGCACCGACGAAATCGGTATAATCAAAGAAGCCATCGGCCACTGGTGCTCCCCCGGTGCTGAGGGGCGAACCTTCAGCCGGCAAATAGCCATCTAGCTGGGGATTACCCGCCACGTTGCCCGCTTGGGCGTTGAACCAGTCACTGACCAGGAAGGGGTCTTCCCCACTATCGGCGAAATTGACTCCACAATTCACGTAAGAGTTCTGAATAGTGAGCTCACCAGTCAGGCTAGCCGGGGTACCCGCATTGGTAAATGTGGCGTCACTGTCGATGTTAAGGCATTCTTCACCAAAACCCGTGAACACCGAGTTGAAGATATTGGCGCCGGTACCACGACGGAGCAGGGCACCATTACTGCTGACAGCAGATCCCAGGGCGGTAATATTGGAGATCATGGGTTTGGAGCGCGGCGTGCTGTTGAAGTCGTCTTCGTTGTTGTCCGCTTCGATACCACGGTCGCCGTCGTCTGCCGCTTGGCGAATCAGCACGAATTGGGCCTTTCCTTGCCAACCCTGGCCCCAGTCCATGCTGTCATCGCCGATGTCCGTCAGTACAATATGCTTGAGATTAACGGTGCCACCAAACATTTCCACACCATCATCCAGCCCGGCGTGGACCTGAACATAGTCAATGCTGGTACCGGACCCTACCCCTAGTAGGGTTAAGCCGTTGAGTTCCTGATCGGGACGCACCTCAAAGCCAGCATAACGAATCTGAACATATTTCAATGCGCCGCTGCTTTCCCCCGGATTATTGCCCCCATAGGGCGTAGTGAGGGCTTCATCCACCTGTTCACAGAATTCTACCCCTTCGTTACAACCATTGACAGGGGCATTGCCTGCTATAACCAAGCCGCCCCATTCCCCGGGGCTTTGTTCCAAGGGACCGGTAAAGATAATGGGGTTTTGGGGGGTGCCTTGGGCAATAATCTTGGAACCACGACGAATATACAGGAAGTCGGAAACCCCTTGACCGAGAATAGTAGTGCCGGGCTCGACGTGGAGGGTGGCGCTATTGGTATTATCACCACCAATAAAAACGCCCCCACCTAAAACCCAGGTAATGTTATTGGTCAGGGTGACATCAGAAGTAATCGTGCCAGACAGAACACAGGAGCCTTCCACCGGGCCTGCGCTAGCAAAGGCGGGGCAAGCGGTAAAGGGTTCCTCAACAACACATTGGGTGCCTTGAGGACGAGTTAAGTTTTGGATTTCCAAGGTACCGCTTCCATCTTGGCCGTTATAGGAAACTTGACCCTGGTCGCAGGATTGGAAAGTGAAGGTGGCTTCCCCCCAATTGATGTCACTGGCCTGGCCAGCTTGGAAGCCGGGACCAAATTGACCGCCTTCCTTGCGGAGGAGGGGCACGGTAACGGAGTTAGAGCCGCTATCCACAACGGCGTTACCGTTCAGCCAAATTTGTTGGCCACTGTCATTGAAAGTGAACCAGTTGACAATCAACACGTTACCCGCATCCGTCTCGGTCACTTCCAAGAGAAAGCCCCGTCCGGATTTGTCCGGCCCTTCCCACCAGTTGCCCGTGAAGGTGCCGTTAATGTTGAAGGCATGGGCTAAGCCCATATTCAGTCCGCCTATTAAGGCGGTCACTATGATTACTTTGCGGAGGATATTTTTTCGCATCATGGAGTGGAGCCCTTTATGATTATTGAGTACCTCATCACAGTCTAAAGGGCAGGAATGACAGGATTTTTTAATTTAGGTTACAGAAAAGTGACAACTACTGATTGAGAAGGGCAAATTTTGCCAACACAGGGCGCGGTCACTGGCCTTAAAAATCCCAAGTAAAACCAATGCTAAACTCCCGCCCCGGACGGAAGGCGCGAGTCACCTTGTCTCCCTGTAATACCTCCACCTCATCATCCAGGAGGTTCCTCATTTTAAAATTCAACCGCCAATGATCACCAAACTGGTGGCAATAGACAAAATCCAGTTGATGGAAGGGCTGTTCGTATTTATCCGGCGCCCCTAAGGTCCCCACTTCCGTAATGCGCTCGCCGGAAGTATTGTAGAGCAGGGTGGCCACAATGCCCCGATCGGGATTGTCATAACCGATCTGGGCATTGACGATATAAGGGGAGTGACCCTGAAGCGGCCGTTGGCCGGTGGTTTGCACATCCAAATCTTCCGGCTTGAGTTTGATCTCCGACTGGGTATAGGTAACATTGCCGCCGAAGTAAAAATTCGCCAGGCGAGGATGAATAAAATCCAAATGTTTCATAAGTTCCAGTTCAATCCCCCAGTCGGTGGCCGACTCGGCATTCTCCAAAGTCAGCAGTCCAGCAGGACCCGGCAGAAGAATCTTTTCAATAGGGTTTTGAATATCCTTCCAGAAAAAGGCAGCCGACAGGTGTTCACTGGGGGAGAAGTAATACTCCCAGCGCAAATCGTAGCTCTTGATGAAAATCTGCTCGAGATCTGGGTTACCCACGGTTTCCGTATCGGACTCCGGATCGGTAAACGGTGCCGGGGAGAGTTCTCTAAAGTCGGGACGGGAGAGGGTTTCACTATAGCTTGCCCGGATCTGCTGTTGCTCACTCAGGAAATAAGTGGCCGCCATGGCGGGCAGTAAATCAACGCTACTGAGCACTGATTCAATAGGTTCCTGATCGGGATTGAACAAGGCGAAGGTTTTGACGATCTGGCGGTTGTCTTCCACCCGCATGCCCCCCGCTAAACGCAGCCGCTCAAAAAAAGTGGCGTCCATCTGGCCGAAGTAGGCCGTAAGCTCCTGGGTGGCTTCATAGTTGTCCGTTGGGCGGGTCGCTTCACGGAGTTGAAATCCATCAACCCCGATATTTTCCGGGGCCAAAATATCTTCCAATGAAGAAAGCGCAAGAATCTCCGGGTCCCGGGATTTGGGACCGAACTGGGCAAAGTCAAAACGGCGGATTTCCGACTCCCGTTCGCGCTGCCGGGAAAGGTAACCACTGGATAAATTGAGATCGAGGTGGTTGAATAGATTCAGGGGCAGATTGACGGAAAAGCGAATGGTATCGTCATTGTCGGTTAAATCAGCGAAAATGGTCTGATTGCTGTCTGCCCGGCGGGAAAAGGAAAATTGCCCACTGTTATCGGAATCATACCGATAGCGCCGTTCATAGGGGGCCTGACGTCGTGCCTCGGAGGTGGTGTACTGCCAGTCAAAGCCCAAGCCCCCTAACCGCTCAAAGCGATGCTCGCCCCCCACCTGCTGGGTAAATAGGGAATTTTCAATCCATTGCAGTCTGGAGCGGCGGATATCATTGGGCTCGGCGTCGGTAAAACCCTCTTGGATCCGGGCCTCATCCTCGCTTAGCCGTACCAACAGCAGATTGCCATAAAGTTTTTGGCTCTCCTGGTAGTTCGCTTCTACTCGGGCATAGCCGCTGGTCCGAATCTCCCGGTTGGTGGTGACCAGATCAAAATCCTTGATCAACTCCAGCTCCTCTCCGCTGGAGACACTGAATGCCCGGCGGACCTCATCGTTGGTATTCCAGCTCTGGTCCCAACGGCCCGCGCCCACATAGCCCAAGCCGAAATCTCCCCATTCAACATAATCCCCCAGGGATAATCCGAAGGTGGCATCCGGACCAATGGTTTCCTCATCGATATCCCAAACCCCGGAAAGATTTTCGCCAAACTGCTCAATTTCCCCGGCGGTAAAGCCGTCCGGATTGAAAGGGGTCTCGGGCCGCACCACGGTCCCGCCAGCGGTAGCTTGAGCCAGGGAATCCGGCAAATCACGGGTACCGTCATCAAATCCTAAAATATCGGTATCCCCCCCCTCGTAGGTCAGACCTTCGGAAAAAGTAGTACCTTCGTTATAGCCTATGGAAACGTTAGCTCGAATAAAGAATTCCTCCGGCACGCTACGGGTTCTGAGGGAGACGGTGCCACCGGCGAATTCCCCCGGACGATCGACAGAATAGCCTTTTTGAATGAGAACGTTGTCTAGGACGCTGGTAGGAAACAAATCGAGGGGGACTACCCGTCGCGTAGGATCCGGACTGGGAATACTGGCCCCGTTCAGCAAGGTAGAAGAGAATCGCTCCCCCAATCCCCGGATAAAAATAAATTTCCCCCCCACCAAGGTTAATCCGCTGGCCCGCTTCAATGCCGACGCCACATCCGTATCCCCTGCCCGGCTGATCTGCTCAGCCCCCAGAACGCTACTGACCGTGGCGGCATTGCGCTGTTCATCGATGATGGAGGCAATGCTACCGGCCACATAAGGCTCCAGCACCACGAACTCAGGCAATTCCAGACCCACCGGAGTCAGCTCAAAGACCACTTCCGTGGCTTCCTCGGAGCGAATTTCCACCTGATCGCGAATCTGGGTATTAAAGCCGGCGGTCACCACCGAAACACTGTACTCCCCCACAGGCAATTCTGCTCGATAAGTCCCCTCTTGATCACTGGTCATCTCCAGATTCAAACCGCTCACATACAATTTCACTCCCGCCAAAGGCTTGCCATCTTCGGCTGAAAGCACCCGGCCCTGGAGCAGGCCCGGTTCGCCTTTGACTACCTCCTGTTTGGACTCAGCCTTCTCGCCACCTACCGCGGAGCTTTCTACTTCCACCGCCGGCTCCCTAGAGTCCGCAAATAAAGTAATAAACAGCCGGATATTTTCCCCCGCGACCACCGTAAGATCATATATGAGCAGACCCCTCCCAGAGCGGCTAAAACTTAAGCGGTGGGAACCCGATTCAATCGCAAGGCGAATGGCGCCATCCCGGTCGCTGCTCAAGGATTGCTGACCATCCACAACCAGCTTCACCCCCGACTGGGGTCGGCCTTCTTGAAAAAGATAGATGGATAATTCAGCAGGGTCCGCAGCGAATCCAGCACCGGGAATCCCTATCAGCAGGGCAAGGAAAACAAAAGAATATCGCATGATCACCAGTGGGCTATGCCAGCTTATTGTTGTTATTTGGGATCGTTAAAGACCTAGGGAAAGAAGTACCTTCCTGCCCGCGCCCCACGACCCACGGCTGCCTTCAGGAAAATGGGGGAATGGCTCAGTGCTCTCTTATAGGCATCGCTCCGGCTCTGCTCGACATTCATCCATCGCCCGCCTGAGGGCCACTGATTTTTTGAATAAGTCAGGTGTACGAATATGCTTCAAATGCCGGTCGGCTTGCTTATAATCCCCAATAGCAAAATTGGCATAGGCGATGGCATAACGAATATTCTCATCGCTTAGCAGGCCAACTCGATAAAGGTCGGCTTCCATACCACTGGCCTGGGCATAGCGTTTCAGGGCCAGCAGAATGGAAAGCCGCTGTTTGAATTTAACTTTTTGATCACGAATCTCTGCATTGAGGCCCAAGGCTCGGTAGAGTCGGCCAGCACGACGATAGAGTTCAGCGGCTTCGGCAAGCAATTCAGAATTACTGCGAGCGGCTTGTTCTAGCAGGTAGGCCGCCGAAAAGGGCTGTTCTAAATCCAAATAGGTATGGGCGAGGACCTTCGCTAGACCTTCGTGATGGGGGTATAGCAACCGCCCCCGTTCCAAAATGGTCAAGGCTTCCTGATATTGCCTGCTGAGTCGAAGGGCATTGCCAATCGCCGTGTAATCGGTCACCTCGGCTTGGGATTGAACCAGATAACGCCGCCCCAACTCCGCAGCTTGCCGGTAGAGTTTCAGATCCAAGAGGTAAAATACTTGCCGGCGCAGGAAACGGTGATCTTCAGGAAAGGCCTTGTGGGCAGCGCTCAAGGTACGCCAGGCTGAATCCTGCTCTCCCAGCAGCCAATAACTCTGGGCTTTCATTTCGTAGAAGGCCGGATATTGGTGGACCACGGTCCCCGCCTGCTCAATGGCGGCAACGGTTTCACGGTACTCTTTGAGGGTATAGTGGGCCTGAGCCAGGTAAACATGAATAATCGGATCGCTCTGACCGTGGGCCAACGCCTGTTGGAAGCTCTCCTTGGCCTCGACTTCCTGTTGAAGGTTGAGTTGGGCCAATCCCTTAAGGGTATAAAACCGTCCCCGGTCCAACGCCTCCGCTTCCAGGTCCACTTGATTTAAGGTGGTTAGGGCTCGAAGGGAATGGCCATCCTTGAGCAGCATCGCCGCTAAGGGGAGCAAATCCGTCTCCGCAGGATCGGGCTGTTCCTTTTCCTTGGCGGCAAGGCTAAAAGCCACCCCAAGCCACAGCACCGCCACTAGCAGGATCAATGTAATGGGGGGAGAAATCTTTCTGCTCATGCTCAATTTGCATTCCGGCACATGGTCAAAGCGCTACTCGCACTAGCCCAAATCAAATTTAATTTTCTGCTTGGCCCAGGTTTTTACCTTCTTGCCTTGGTATTTCGCTGGCTCAAATTGCCATTGCTTAATCCCCGTCACCGCCGAAGCCTCAAAAATCCCGCTCGGAGAGGCCTCCAACACTTTCACTTGGACCACTTCTCCATCCTCGTCAATCAACAGGGAAAGCACCACATACCCGGTGACGCCTCGCTTTTTAGCGCCGCGAGGATATTTAAACGATCCTCGAGATAGAGGACGGGGCGGGACATCCACTGAATCCTCGGTCATCGCCCCCACTTGGGTGTTGCCCAGGAGTTGATCGTTGAGATCGCTCAAATCATCGGTGGCTAAACCAGGCAGCCCCAAGTCAATACCGGACAGGACGGAATCGAGTCCTGCCAAAGGCGCAGGCGGAGTGACGCGCCTCGGTTTGGGTTTAGGCTTTTGCCGCTTGATCTCTTTCTTGGGCTTGGGTTTAGGCTGCTTGACTACCGCTAAATTTCTCGCTTCCGGGGATGGCGGCTTTTCCACTTGGGGGGCGAGGTGATTCATCAAAATCACTAACCCAAAAACCAGGGTGGACCCCACCACCATGGAAACCACCGCCGCCAGGTATTTCCCTGCCCCACTGTTCATCGTTGTCCATCCCGTCAACCCGCTTCTCGCTCGGTGGCCACCCCTACATCCTGGGCACCAGCCAGGCGGGCTTGATCCACAACCTCCACCAACTTACCGGCAGGCACCCCATCGTCCGTCACCACGAGCACGGTCTTGGAGGTCGTGGTTTTTAGCATATCCCTGAGCTTGCTTTGGATTAGCCATAACCGGATGGGCTCGCCATCGAGGTAGGTTTCGCCACTTTGATCGATGTAAAGGCGAATCGCCTTGGTGGAAGCCAAGGAGGCGCTGGAAGCGTTGGGTCGATTCAGCTCCAGCTGCATGTCTTTGATGAAGGTCGTACTGACCATGAAAAAAATCAGCAAAATAAACACGATATCAATGAGCGGCGAGATATCGATGGTGCTGGAATCTTCTTTGCGTTCCCGGTATCGCATATTTAACTAGAAATTAGGTGCGGCCTGAGTGGCTGATGAAAAGGTGTCACTGCAAAGTAGGTCTTTAATTTGGGCAAGTTCCATTTCTAACTGTTTCTGCTTCCTGTCCAGCAGCCCTTTGATCAGTAATCCTGGAATCGCCACCACCAATCCCATCTGGGTTGTGAACAGGGCTTGAGAAATTCCTCCCGCGATCCCCCCCGACTGGGTGAACAAGGCCATATCCGCCAAGGATTCAAAAGTTTCAATCATGCCCACCACGGTCCCCAAAAGCCCGAGCAAAGGCGCAATCACCACGATACTCCGGATGAGGGTGGAAAATTTCTTCAACTCTTTTTCCTGAGTGGCAAATGCCTCGTCTAAGTGACGCCGCAAATAAGGTGGACGGGTTCTGACAATAACTAACCCCTGGACAATCATGTGCTCAATCATTCCCTTGGCTTGAGGGTGGGGCTCCTCCTGTAATCGGTAGAGACATTCCCTCACACTCAAGAGGGTCCCTCGGCGCAAGATCCAAAAGCGATAGCCGATGGCAAACCACAACAGTAGGGTCGCCACCATCAAGGGAGGCATCACATAGCCACCGGCTTGATAGAAATGACTCCCGACTTCCCAAATCTCGGAAAAATTCATTGCTTAGCCAGGTCCATGGTTCATACGGCGGAGTAGGCGAGGGGACCTTCCGGTTCGACGTTTGCCGCCGATGCCGGCTCCACTTTTTTATCTATTTGGGAAATATTGGTGACGCGCAAAGCGGCCTTTTCCATGTCATCCTTGATCCGTTCCGCCCAGCTCGACAGGAGCGTACCCACGAATAGGGTAGGAATAGCCACCGCCAAGCCGACTTCAGTGGTGATCAAGGCAATGGAAATGCCACTAGACAGAAGCTTAGGATCGCCGGTACCAAATTCGGTGATGATATCGAAGGTGGAAATCATGCCGGTCACCGTTCCCAATAACCCTAGGAGCGGCGAGATGGCGGCAATGATCAAAATCATCGATCCGAAGCGATTAAGGTGAGCTGATTCATGCAAAATAGCCTCGGAGATGATGTCCTCCAAATGAGGCCGATCCCGCTCCAAATTACGGATAGTGGCCGCCATCACCCGGGCGATAGCCCCCCGAGTCTGTTGGCAAAGTTCCTGGGCCTGCTGACGCTTTCCCTGTTGGATAAGATCATTGACTTGTTGAGTCAAGCGGCGGGTATTGGCGCTTGCCCGGCTTAAGAACAGCACCCGCAGGAGTATCAACAATAACGCCACTCCCCCCAGTCCGACGATCACCCAGGCAACCGGCCCCCCTTCGTTAATAATCACCAAGAGAGTTTTTTCCGCCTTCTCCTCAACGGCGTGGTCCTGGGATTCGAACAAGAAAATTTTGAGAGTCGACGGCTGTTGCCCTTCCGCCAACGCCTTGGCCACTTCCGGGGCTGGCTGCGACCACATCTTGAACCGCTCGCCACCCGCAGGCACGAGAATACCGGCATCTTGGGAGCTCACTCCGTAAGCCGCAATGTTACCGAAGCGAATCACTGTTCCTTCAGCTTCGGTGCCATCGCCAAGAAAAAATTTATCCTGAGTCCGCTGTACCTGCCCCACCTGGCGCAATAATCTCAGCCCTTGCCCGAACAAGAACGCCAGTTTTTCCTCTGGAGTAGCCTGTTCAAACCGGGCCTGAGATTGAAGCTTGAGACCATAACTTTCCAAGGTGGCGTCCGCCTGCTTGAAGGTCATTTGCAATAATTCGTTGCGCTCCCGGGCGGCCTCGCTACGCCGTTCTACCTGCTCGATACTTCTATTCAGGCGGTCGGATTCAGCCGTTAAAGAAACATTCTTCCGCTCCAGGGAGCGGATCTTCCCTTCCAATTGCCGCTCGCTAGATTGACTCTTTTGGCGAAAACTATCGATGCGCTGTTCGAGCTCCCGCTTTTGAGACTGGAGGAAAGCAAATTCCCGCTTATAGGCTGCTTCCAAGGTTTCTAATTCAGTAGGTTTTTGAGCAGGTGATGATGGTTGCTCAGGGGAGTTTTCCTCCGCCTGTCCGACAGTAGCAGAACTGTCCTCAGGCTGGGCCATAGCACTGTTAGCGACGACCCATAGCATCATCAGGCAGGTAAAAAAAGACCGAATATTCATCATGAATCTAGGGGGTTGGGCAATTCAAAATATCCTTGCCGGATTTGTTTCTTGAGGGAATCGAAAAGCTGAACAATATTCTTGCGGTCCTGTTCTGTATCCACGACCACGAAGCGCCAATGATCTTGTTCCTGTCGCGCCATCCCCACCCGACTATCTTCGGTCTGGAAAAAGAGCAGCATCATGCCGATTTTAGCCACTTCAGCCAGCTTGTTTTCACCGTCCAGTTGAATGGTTTGGCGGTAGATTCCATTTTCTTTACTCAGCCGGACCTCATCTTCAATAAATGCCCAGATACGATTAGCGGATTTTTTAGGATCTAAAACACCAGTCTCCAATTGGGTATGCAATTGCTCTAGTTCCGTCAGACGACCCTCGACTTTAAACGGGAGGCCAGTCCGCACATAATCTTGCAGATAATCAACCGCCTTGAGCATGACCGGTAAAAGCTCCGTCTCCCCCGCTTGCCTCTGGCTTAGCTGCTGCTTGTGCTCTTCAAAAGTCTGATGCAATTGCTCCACCGATAGAGACAAACGCCGGTTTTCAACGCTCAACTCAGCCAACTGGGAGGACAAGACTTCCATGCGGTTTTTATATTTTTCCTTTTCTAGATCAAGTTGACTTTGTAGCTCTTCAACCTCGCTGCGCATGCGAATAAGCTCCTCCGCTAGATTGTCTAGGCTATCCGCCTGAGCACCACTCCATATCAACAGGCCCGCAACTAAAAATCCGACTCTAGGCAATGCCGCAGCAATATAAGCAAAAGGAATCATTAAATATCCAGCGTTGTTGACACCTGAATTGAAAGAGGAAGGCATGGTAAAAAACAAATATGACGAAACCGTGAACTATTGATGACATTTTGTTTGCATTTTGCTTACAAAGACTTTGCTAGGGGGAAGTAAGCAAAAATAAATTTTCTGCTTTAGGATGACAATAAGGTTAGGAAAATGCCTAAATTTAAGGAGTGTTAAAAAATTGTGAATTATGGATTACAGAAAAGATTAAAAAGAAGAAATGAGGAGATAAAATAATCGGCGAGGGGTGAGTTTGATTACCTGCGCAAACAGGCTAACTCATTAAAAATAGGATAGGATAATAGAATAGAAACGATGAATTTCTGGGCTTTAGAAAAAATCAACCTCCGCCATCTGATGCTCGCGCCATGCAAATCTGGTCTCGGCCCTTGCGTTTGGCATCATAAAGGGCTTGGTCAGCCAAGCGGTAAAGATCATCCCATTCTTTCATCCCTTCTAAACTTGCCGCCAGACCTACACTGATACTTAAGTTCCCACCAAAACCCGGCACGGTCCAGTGATGGCTTTTTACCGCATGGCGCAATCGCTCGGCCACCTGCAACGCTTCGGCAGCCGTGGTATTGGTGCAGATGACGAAAAACTCTTCGCCACCTAAGCGGCAAACCACATCACTGCTGCGGGCTGAACTGCGGAACACATTGGCAATCTCTCGCAATACGCCATCGCCGATATCATGACCATAATGGTCATTGATCTGTTTAAAAAGATCCAAATCTACCACCAAGCAGGACAAAGGGGTACCGTTACGCTGATATTCAGCCCATGCCTGCTCCATCCGCTCCATTGCATAACGGCGATTAGGAAGCGCAGTCAACGAATCGGTCATCGCCATCTGTTCCAGGCGCCGGTTAGCGACAGCTAATTCAGCCAAATAACGACGGGTGGCTTCCCGCTCCCGCTCCACTTCTTGCCGAAGTCGGATAAGGCGCTGCGCCCCCCAAAGGCGGGCTTGTAAGAGCCTGGCACTGAAAGGCTTTGCAAGATGGTCATCAGCCCCTGCCTCGAAGGCCTGGACGACTTCATCTCCGTTCTCCGAACAGGTTAAAACAATAATATAAACCTGTTGGCCGAATTTGGTTTCCCGCAAGCTCTGGCAAAACTCCAGGCAATCCATTCCCGGTATCCGCCGTTCACAAATGACCACCTGGGGTTGCTTGCTCAAAACCAGGGAAAGTCCTTCATTGCCCTCACCGGCGCTCATCACTGAATGCCCCATGTCCTCCAGCCAGCCAGTAAGCCGCTTAAGGTTCAATTCATCATCGCTGACCAACAAGATCTTAAGAGGGAGGAACTCAGCCTCCGGAAGGGAAGTTTGTAGCTTCATCTTTGCTTGAAGTCCCTCTTTGAGCTCAGCTAAAGAGGGAACTTCTTGGGTGGGGACATCCAATAACCGCCCCCACTCAGTCCAGTCTTGGATCACCTTTTCGAGCAATTGGCCTAAAAGGGCCTCGTCTAATTCTAAGCTGGGGGCAAGCTCCTCCAAATGGGCCAAGCAATGGGGCTGATCAGCGGTTTGGGCAACACAAAGCCAAGCCATCCGGCCGGCAAGATGGAGTTGCCTAGCGAGCCGCTGTACCCGCGAGGTGTCCTCCAAGTCCTCTAGCCCCGGCTGATAACTGGCGGTGACCCCGTCCACATGGATAACAGGCAAGCCCCAATCTTCCAAGAGTGCCCCGGTCAATTCCCTATGGTCGGTGGCAAACTTCCCTCGCTCACAAGCTATCAGAGCCGACTCATCCTCGCCAGGAACGGACAATAGGACAGCCGCATAGGCATCGGGATAGATGCTTGCCAAAGCCAATTGGCCCACACGGGCCAGTAAACCGCAGGTAAAGGACTCTTCCGGGGCCACAGCACGGTCCAAATGGGCAAGCGCCTGGGCAGCAAGCGCTGTGGCCAAAGAGTGGGACCAAAAACTTCGATAATCAAACCCCTCACAGCGACCATGACTGCAATTGGAAAGCACGGAGATCCCGAGGGCAAAATGCCGAATAGCTTGCATCCCTAGCAGTCTTATTGCATCTTCAATGGCCACCACAGGGCGGCGGACCCCCAGATAGGCAGAGTTGGCTAGCTTAAGCAACCTTCCCGAAAGGGCCGGATCGGTCTGAATAGCCTTCGCCAGATCTTGTATGGAGGTATCCTCGCGCTGGGTAAGGCGCATAATCTCTAGGGCAACCCCAGAAGGAGAGGGCAGATCCCCCATAGCTTTGAGTTCATCAAATCGAGTGGCAACCGTCATCCCGCGGATCCTAATAGCTGAGCAAGCGCAACGGGTAGCTATCTGCTTCGATTGCCTACCAAAGCCCACCCGTCTCTTTAAATCATCTTTGTGGAACTTATATCGGTTGCAACTTCTTTTTTTTCAGATCCTGGGGCCAAACTGTGATCAGTTAATGCTTTTTCCTAGCTCGAGGGTGGGTTTGATCATAAACTTTAGCAAGATGCTGAAAATCCAAATGCGTATAAATTTGTGTCGTACTGATATCGGCATGGCCCAACAATTCCTGTACCGCCCGCAAATCACCACTGGATTCCAGTAAATGGGAAGCAAAAGCATGGCGCAGACGGTGGGGATGGATAGCCACATCGAGTCCCTGCCGCAACCCCCAAATACGCAGCCGTTTTTGTACCCCACGGGGGGACAGACGGCGGCCTTGCCGAGACACAAAGACGGCATCTTGGTTTCGAGGGGTCCATGCTTCCCGCACTGGAAGCCAAGCCAAGAGGGCTGCTTTAGCCTGCCGGCCAAGGGGAACTTCCCGGGTTTTGGCGCCCTTACCCACAACCCGCACCAAGGCGGCTTCTAGATCCAATTCTCTCAAGTTCAAACCCACCAATTCAGCCAATCGCAGCCCGGAAGAGTAGAACAACTCCAGCATGGCCTGATCGCGAAGCAGCAACTGGTCGCTAGGTTCCCCCTTCAATAATTGGGCGACTTGATCCACATCGAGGGCATGGGGTAATTGGCGCTTCCCCTTCGGTGCAGAAACTCCCTGGGCCGGATGATTCTCCACAACGCCTTCACGCTGCAGGTAGGTGGAAAAACTGCGAAGAGCCGACAATAGGCGCTGAATACTACGCCCAGAAAGCCCCTTTTGGTGATGGGCAGCCACCAGTGCCCGAACTTTTTGGGCATCCAACTCTCCCCATCCCTGGATTCCATGGCGATCACAAAAGGTAGCCACTTTTGCAAGATCACGGCGATAACTGACGATAGTTTGCCCTGAAAGACCCCGCTCATACTGGAGATGGGTGAGAAAGCGCTGAATCCAAGCCTGCTGTTCCTCTTCCATGATCTGCTATGTCCAGTGACGATGCAAAGCCCGCTCCACAATGGCCCCCAAATAATCCAGGAACATCGTTCCTAGATCGGCACGGAACCGGTCCGGCTCCTGACTGCCTATAGCGAGCATGCCTCTACGCCGCTCCTCACCAAGGGGAATCAAAACACAAGAGACCGCCTGCTCCACAGCTTCTCCAAACAGGTACGCGCCCTGTTCCGCCGTGAGCCGGCCACAAATGGGTCGAGAACTTTTCAAAACACTGCTAAATGCTTCGAGTTCAGGTGCGTTTCGAGAAACTAACACTACTTCGGGATGATCCGCAAAGGGAGGCGGCAAGGATGGGTCATCAAAAAACAACCGCAATGCGATGACATCAACTTCGAAATCAGTCCGCAAAGAGGAAAACAAGGCTTCCAGCATGGCCTGGGGAGTCGCCGCCGACAGCACTGCCAGAGCAAAGCGGTGAACTTTCTTGCTTAAATTATCATTCGCCGTGGCGTTTTCAATCAAATCCCGTAATTGCCACTTTAACTCCCGATTCTGCTCTCGCAACAGCGCTAATTGTCGCTCCACCAGGCTAATGGCATCACCGCTGGGATGGGGAATAGTCAGTTCACTCAGAAGATCTGAATGGCAAACAAAAAAATCCTTATGGGTGCGTAGGTATTCCACTACCGCTTGTTCCCGCCCTTGCTCTTCCTCTGGCTGGGTTTTTGGCGCTTCTTTTGCTCTAGCTCTTTTTTTCATAGCTCGATGGCCCCCTCGAATACGGTCTCTGCCGGCCCTGTCATCCAAACAGATCGACCCTCACCCGCCCAATGAATCCCTAAGCGTCCACCGGGCAGATCCACATTAACTTGTTCGCTCAGCCAGCCTCGCCGTCGACCTATCACCATTGCCGCACAGGCCCCAGTTCCACAAGCGGGGGTTTCTCCTGCACCTCGTTCATAGACCCGCAGACGAATATGGCCAGGGGAAATCACTTCTACAAAACCCACATTAACCCGTTGAGGAAAGCGGGGATGCCTTTCCAGGATAGGCCCCCAGCAGGCAATGGGGGCAGCATCAATCGCTGCCACCCGCAGCACGCAATGGGGATTACCCATGGAGACGGCGCCAATTTCTACGCGCTGTTTATCGAACTCCAACAGATAAGAGTCTGCCTCATGGTCTGCTTTAAACGGGATCTCATCGGGGGCAAAACGGGGCACCCCCATATCCACGGTGACCTGCTTATCAGTCTCTAGGTGCAGACGAATCACACCACCAGCGGTCTGGACCTGCAACCTTTCTTTACCGGTAAGGCCTTGTTCCCGAACAAAGCGGGCAAAACAGCGGGCACCGTTACCACACTGTTCCACTTCTCCCCCATCAGCGTTAAAAATCCGATAACCAAAATCAACCTCCGGAGAGGGAGGCGGCGCGACCAACAGCACTTGGTCACAGCCTATGCCTAGGCGGCGATCGGCAATCCGACGTACTTGGGAAGCAGTTAAGGATAATGACTGGGAAATGGTGTCAATCACCACAAAATCATTGCCCAGACCCTGCATCTTGGTAAAGGCAACTCGCATTCTATGCCTATTTACATTTATTAAAAACTAATTAACTTGAGCCCCGTGAAGAAGGAGCCAAAAAGCCTGAAATAGTCAAGTGCCTATCACTCACCACTTCCACTTGCAATGAATCAAGCCCCGCTCGAACCAGTTGTCCTTGGACTTCCTCCGGCTCAAAGGCCGCCAGCAATGAATTGAAAAAATCTCGCTGCAGGATTTCCGGCTCGCCGGCCCCGTAGTGTTCCACCAAAGCCTTGGCCTCATGGCGGGTGGCCGGACGGCGGAGATCCATAATAAAAACCGGCGCGCCCCTGACCCCGTAGCGCTTGAGGCAATCCCATAAAACGGCCGGTTCAAGAAGGTGATGGAGCAGACTGTTACTGATGAGTACATCATATTTTTCCCGGGGCAAGCGGACCTCCGGCAGTCGACCATGCAGGAACTGGACCCGCTCCCCCAACCCGGCCTGGCTAAGCGCCTGTTGTCCATGCTGCAACATGGCGGCAGCGCCGTCTACGCCATGGACGGTACAGGAAGGCCAGGCCTGCGCGACCCGCAAGGTAATATCTCCTGGACCGCATCCCAAATCGAGCACATGGCCTTTGATGGTGCCAGGGGGGAAAGCGGCCTGGAGCAGTGCTATAAAATGGCTGTGGGGTTCGGAAAAATCGGCCTCGGCATAGGCCCGAGCTTGGGCCTCATCTTCCATTAATTCAGGCTCTGGAATACGTTTCACGGTTAGGGCGTCGCGACTACTTGTTTTATGATCTTTAATAGGGAAATGATAAATAACACACTATTCAGGTAAGATCGATTCGCCGGCATAGAGGGATTCCACGGTTTCCCGCTCCCGCACCAAATAGGCCTTACTACCGTCCACCATCACCTCAGCGGCCCGTGGCCGAGAATTATAATTGGAACTCATAGTAAAGCCGTAGGCCCCGGCGGCCCGTGCCACCAGCAATTCCCCAACCCCAATGGCAAGATGACGCTGTTTGCCGAGAAAGTCGCCGGTCTCGCATACCGGCCCCACCACGTCAAAGAGGTGCGACTTGCCATCGGTGCTAATCGTCACCGGGATAATCTCTTGCCAAGCATCGTAGAGCGCCGGGCGGAGCAGATCATTCATTGCCGCGTCCACAATGGCAAAATCCTTATGGGGAGTATGTTTGAGATACTCGACTCGGGTTAACAGCACCCCTCCATTGCCGACAATGGCTCGACCAGGCTCGATCCAAACTTCCAAATTTCTCCCCACCAATTTCTCTCGCAAAGCAGTGGCATATTGCTGCGGACTAGGCGGTGCTTCATCTCGATAGGTAATTCCCAACCCGCCCCCAAGATCAATATGGCGGACCTCAATCCCCCGCTCAGCTAACTGGTCAACTAATGCTAAGACTCGTTCTGAGGCAGCCAGGAAGGGTGATAAAGAAGTGAGCTGAGAGCCAATATGACAATCCACACCAAGGATATCGATATAAGGCAAGGTAACGGCATGGGCATAAACTTCTAGAGCCTGATCAATCTCTATGCCAAATTTATTCTCACGCAACCCCGTTGCAATGTAAGGATGGGTACGCGCATCCACATCGGGGTTCACCCGCAGGGACACCGGCGCTTGCCGCCCCAATTTTCCGGCAATGTCGTTTAAATGCGCTAATTCGGCTTCAGATTCCACGTTAAAACAAGCAATACCGGCGGTAAGTGCCCGGTGCATCTCGTCAGCCCGTTTGCCCACACCGGAGAAGACCACTTGCCCAGGATCGCCACCTGCGGCGAGCACCCGTTCGAGCTCCCCCACCGAAACAATATCAAACCCCGATCCCAAACGGGCTAGGATATTCAAAACGGCTAGATTAGAGTTAGCCTTCACCGCGTAGCATAGCCGGTGGGGATAATCCTGGAAAGCTTGGTCGAATGCCCGCCACTGATGCTCAATCATGGCTCGAGAATAAACGTAACAAGGCGTACCAAAGCGGCTTGCAATCTCCGGCAAAGGAACCTCTTCCGCCCATAAAGTATTATCGTGGTAGTGAAAATGGTCCATAGCTCAGATTGCCTTTTGCATCATCCCTTTCTCTTTTGGTAGGTAAAGCGGCCCCTTTTGGCCACAGCCTGTCACTAACACTCCTAAAAACAATAGCACAGTAAGACCTAGCGCCCCCTTCCAGCGTCGCAGCACCATGCTTACCTCCTTAAAAAGTTTAAAGTGCCCATTGTAGCGGTTTTTTAATCATGGTTTTCGCCACTTCTTACTATTCGATCTCTACCCATGGCCTCAAGAATTAGCCAAAACTCGCGATATCTTTAAGTGTCGCATGGGGAGTCCGCTCCCAGAGACCTTCCATTATTGAGATTGTCGCCACGGAATATCCCCCCCTACTGGAGGTACATTAGAGTATATGGCAACCCCTGGAGCACAGATCATAATGAACGGTCTGGCCCGCCGTTTAGTGGAAGATGGGCTACTTAACGAAGCGGATGCCCTGCAGGCTCATGAGCAGTCCCGCAAGGCCAGCATTCCCTTTGTCACTTACTTAGTCCAGCAAAAACTACTCAAAAGCCTGGATATCAGCCAAGCGGCCTCACAAGAATTTGGCGTCCCCCTATTCGATCTTGATGCGTTGGATTTGGACTGCCTTCCCAAAGGCCTAGTGGAAGAGAAACTGATCCGCCAGCACCAAGCATTACCCATCTTCAAGCGCGGGAATCGTCTGTTCGTTGCCGTGGCCGATCCTACCAACCTCCAGGCATTAGACGAAATTAAATTCCACGCGGGGATTAACACCGAAGCCATCCTCGTTGAAGAAGACAAACTAACCCGAACCATTGACCGGGCCATGGAGGCCCAGGACACGTCCCTTGCCGATCTAAATGATACCGCGTTGGATGATCTCGATATTTCCGGGGGCGAAGAGGAGGCCCCGGAAAATTCTATCGAATCTGATGTCGATGATACACCTGTTGTACGCTTTATTAATAAGGCCCTGTTGGATGCCATTCATCAGGGGGCCTCGGATATTCACTTCGAGCCCTATGAGAAAATCTATCGGATTAGATACCGACAAGATGGGGTGCTGCGGGAAGTCGTTTGCCCTCCCGTAAGCCTAGCAAACCGGCTAGCGGCTCGCCTTAAGGTCATGGCCCGCTTGGATATTTCCGAACGGCGCGTGCCCCAAGATGGGCGCATGAAAATGAGTATCTCCAAAAACCGAGCAATTGACTTTCGTGTCAATACCTGTCCCACTTTATTTGGTGAAAAAATCGTCCTTCGTATTCTGGACCCCTCCAGCGCCCAGTTGGGAATCGACGCCCTCGGTTATGAGGAAAAACAAAAACAGCTCTTTCTAGAAACTATCCACCGGCCTTACGGGATGGTGCTGGTTACCGGCCCCACGGGCAGCGGTAAGACCGTCTCCCTTTATACCGCGCTGAATATTCTGAATACTGCGGACCGCAATATCTCCACCGCCGAAGACCCGGCCGAAATCAACTTGCCCGGCATTAATCAGGTCAACGTATACCCGAAGGTAGGCCTGACTTTTGCTGGAGCCCTAAGAGCCTTTTTACGCCAAGATCCCGATATCATCATGGTCGGTGAGATTCGGGATCTGGAAACGGCTGAAATTGCGATTAAAGCAGCCCAAACCGGTCATATGGTGCTCTCCACCCTCCATACCAACGACGCCCCCCAGACCCTGACCCGGCTATTAAATATGGGGGTGGCTTCCTATAACATTGCCTCGGCGGTCTCCCTGATCATTGCCCAGCGCTTGGCACGGCGCCTTTGTTCCCAATGTAAAGCGCCCGAGAAGATCCCCCAGGAAGCCTTACTAGAAGAAGGCTTTACCCAAGCCCAGCTCGACACCTCCCCCACTATTTATAAGGCGGTAGGCTGCGAACGCTGCTCAGGAGGCTATAAGGGCCGAGTGGGCATCTATCAAGTGATGCCCGTATCCGAGGAGATGGGACGCATCATTATGGCAGGGGGCAACTCCATGGAACTTTCAGAACAGGCCAAAAAAGAAGGCGTGGCCGATCTACGCCAGTCTGGGCTCAAAAAGGTTATTGATGGCATTACCAGTTTAGAGGAAATTAACCGAGTGACGAAGGAGTAATCTGATGGCGCAAGCGGCAACAAAACAACAGATTTTTGTCTGGGAAGGCGCCAACCGGCAGGGGCAGCGGGTTAAGGGCGAGGTCAACGGCAAAAACACCAGCATGGTGAAAGCCGATCTCCGGCGACAAGGCATTGTACCCTTAAAGGTCCGCAAAAAACCCACGCCTTTGTTTGGCCGGCGCAAGAAAAAAATCACCCCTAAGGAGATTGCCATCTTTAGCCGCCAACTGGCGACGATGATGTCCGCGGGCGTACCGTTGGTTCAGGCCTTTGAAATTATAGGCCGCGGCCATGAAAATGCCTCCATGCAAGCGCTGGTCCTGAATATCAAGGGGGAAGTGGAGGGTGGCGGCACGCTGGCTGAAGCCCTCAAAAAACACCCCAGGCAATTTGACGACCTTTTTTGTAACCTGGTCAATGCCGGGGAGCAGTCCGGTACCCTCGAGACTTTGCTGGATAAAATCGCCACTTACAAAGAAAAGACAGAGGCCATCAAGGGAAAGATTAAAAAAGCACTCTTCTATCCTACCGCCGTGGTGGTGGTGGCTTTTATCATTACCGCAATTTTGCTTATCTTCGTTATCCCCCAATTTCAAACCTTGTTCCAGAATTTCGGTGCCGATCTCCCCGCCCTCACCTTATTAGTGCTCCAGCTTTCCGCCCTCTTTCAAGAGTGGTGGTGGGCCATTTTTGGGGGCATGGGAGTCGCCATTTATAGCCTTATCGAAGCCAGGCGGCGCTCACGCAAAATCAACCATCTCTTCGATAAATTACTACTCAAGCTGCCGGTAATTGGCGAAATCCTAAATAAGGCCACTATCGCCCGCTATGCCCGTACCCTCTCGACCATGTTTGCTGCCGGCGTTCCCTTAGTTGAAGCCATGGCCTCTGTGGCTGGCGCTGCTGGCAACTCCGTTTATGCTCAGGGCATCCTCCGCATACGCGATGAGGTCTCCACCGGGACCCAGTTACAGGCAGCTATGCGCAACAGCCAATTATTTCCTAATATGGTGGTGCAGATGGTGGCCATTGGTGAAGAAGCAGGCTCAATCGATCAGATGCTGGCCAAAGTGGCAGATTTCTATGAGGAGGAAGTCGATAATGCCGTTGATGCCCTCAGTAGCTTGCTAGAGCCGCTTATCATGGCGATACTAGGGGTTTTGGTGGGTGGCCTTGTTATCGCCATGTACTTACCCATCTTCAAGATGGGGTCGGTCGTTTAACTGGATTTGATTAGAATTCATGGAAGTTATTGCCTTTTTTGAGAACCATCTTGCTGCCTTTGTGGCTTCAGTCTTTCTCCTAGGCTTGGCCGTAGGCAGTTTCCTCAATGTGGTGATTTACCGTCTTCCTCTCATGATGGAAAGACAATGGGAGGGTCAATGCGCAGAACTGCATGACCACCCCCTACTGGAGCAGGAACCATTCAACCTGTTCGTCCCCCGCTCTCACTGTCCAGCGTGTCGCCACAAAATCCGAGCTTGGGAGAACGTTCCCTTATTCAGTTATCTTCTGCTCCTAGGGCGCTGCAATCACTGTGGCGCCCCTATCTCTCCCCGCTATCCCCTGGTAGAACTTTTAACCGGCGTGATTTCTGCTGCCGTAGCTTGGCACTTTGGCGTCAGTTGGGAAACCATTGCCGCTTTGCTTTTAAGCTATGCCCTCATTGCGCTCACCTTTATCGATTTTGACCATCAGCTGCTGCCCGATAGCATTACCCTTCCTTTTCTTTGGTTTGGGCTAGGACTAAGTTTATTTGAGGTATTCACGGACGTCCGAACCAGCCTAATTGGCGCCATGGCGGGTTATCTTTCCCTATGGTTGGTTTACCACCTGTTTCGGCTGCTTACCAAAAAAGAGGGGATGGGATATGGCGACTTCAAACTTTTAGCACTCCTGGGTGCCTGGTTAGGCTGGACGATGCTTCCTGCCATCATTCTACTTTCCTCATTGGTCGGCGCCATACTGGGCACTGTATGGCTCGCTCTTTCCAGCCAACACCGAGAAACCCCCCTCCCCTTTGGCCCTTATCTTGCCGCTGCCGGTTGGTTAGCCTTGATGTGGGGACAGGATATCAACCAGTTTTATCTCTCCTTCACAGGGCTCGGTTAAACTGGGGCTTTCCTCACACCAAGGAGACACACCCATAAGCTGCTGAAAAATGACTATTTACAAGGTTGGACTCACCGGCGGTATTGGTAGCGGCAAGTCTACAGCAGCCCGTATTTTTGCCGAATTAGGCGTCCCCGTTATCGATACCGATATCATCGCCCGGGAATTAGTCGAACCCGGCCAACCGGCCCTTGCTGAGATTATTGCCGCTTTTGGCGAAGAAATATTAAATGCTCAAGGAATGCTCGATCGGGCTCGCTTACGCCGCCTAGTATTTGCCAACGAAGCGTTAAAAGCTCGCCTAGAAGCAATACTACATCCCCGAATACTTCAGGAGATGCATCACCGGGCTGCTCGACTGGCAGCACCTTACTGCATTCTCGTCATTCCCTTGCTGGTGGAAACTGCTCAAGAAGGCGCTATTGACCGAACCCTGGTCATTGATGTCCCTGAGACCATCCAACGCCATCGGGTTAAAGCCCGGGACCAGCTTTCAGATGAGGAAATTGATGCTATTCTTCGGACCCAATGCCCCCGTGCGGTCCGACTTGCCGCCGCTGATGACGTTATTGTCAATGATACCGATTTGGCCACCCTGCATCGCCAAATTGAGCGTTGCCACCAAAAATATCTCTCCTTGGCTTCCTAGCATTTGCTACTCACCTCAACCTGATCGAAAATGTTTAGTTTATAGAGAAAGAGGACGAGGTATGGCTAATTTGTCCCGCTGGATAAGCAATTATTGTGCTAAATAAAAATTTTTACGAACAACCACTTAACGAAAGGATCCGGACCCTGCTTAGGCTCGAGTTCCTATTCCGTCAGGTCCAACACTACCTGCCGGGTGAGTCAGAATGGGATAGCCAAGTAGCACTCACTGGCCTATTCGAATTGCTGACTATCTTTGGTCGAAGTGATCTAAAAACCGAGGCTATCAAAGAGTTAGAACGCCTACAAACCAATCTATCGCGTCTCCAAAAGTCCCCCCATGTGGACCAAGAGCGCCTAGACGAACTCTTGCAACAGATTGAAAGTCTTGCGGACACCCTGCGGGCCAATAATATGCAACTTGGCCAACAGCTTAAAGATAGTGAGTTTCTCCATAGCATCCGGCAACGATCTACTATTCCCGGCGGTACCTGCGACTTTGATCTGCCTAGCTATCACTACTGGCGAAGATTACCGGTTGAGCAACGTGTTTCGGATCTCGAAAATTGGTTTCAAGACTTTGATCCTATCCGCAACGCCACGGAACTCATTCTTCAACTCATTCGAAGCAGCGCTCCCCCTACGCCGCACGTAGCTAAAGGAGGGCTTTATCAACAAAACCTAGACACCCACACCCCTTACCAAATGGTCAGGGTACTGCTGCCTCCCGATAGCGATTGCTTTCCGGAAATCAGCGGGGGAAAACATCGTTTTAGTATACGTTTCATGGTTTTTTCTCTTGATAAACAAACCCAACCCGTTGAAGAGGACATCTCCTTCGAGCTATGCTGCTGTGCTATATGAGTGAGAATAGGAAACGGCATATCCATTGCCCCACCTGCGGCCGTGAAACCCTCTGGTCCCAGGAAAACCCCTGGCGTCCTTTCTGTAGCGAACGCTGTCGACTGATTGATCTCAGTGCCTGGGCCACAGAAACCCATCGGATCCCAGGAGAGGAAACAAAATTTGGTCCTTCTTCAGAAGAGTGACCGCCTTTGAAGGAGTACAGGAGCCACGACGCCCCCTTACTGAGGTGGCGAAGTAAACCGGCTCGCCGAAAGCGCCTGTCGGGCTGATGAGCTTTTCAATGGGGAAAATCGAAATCAGTCACGATGAAACTCTAAGAGGTGGGCTCCACAACCCTCGAATAGCGGCAATACCTTGGGCTCCGCAATACCACGCTTCCTCCAAATGCTCCAGTCCCATGCCTCCTAAGGCGTAAACGGGAAAAGGAACTTGCGCCACTAGGGTTTGGAATCGCTCCCAACCCAGGGGCGATGCCTGTGGATGAGACAGCGTTTCAAGGACGGGTCCTAGTACGGCAAAATCAACGCCAATTCTGGCAGCGTGGGCCAACTGGTCAGGGTTATGGCAGGAAGCCGCTACCCATCGATCCGCCGCCAAGGGCCGTCGGGAGAGGCACATCAAACGATCACTGGTCAGATGCACCCCATCGGCCCCCAACTCCACAGCTTGAGCTGGCGAGGTATTCAGCAATAAGATTGCCCCATGCTCCAGGCACAAACGCCGGGCTGCCCGTGCCAAAGTTTGGTAATGCAAAGGACTAAGATTCTTAGCCCGCAGCTGGACCAACCGCACCCCGGCTCGCAATGACTGGAGTAAACGGTCTAAGAATACCGCCGGGTCCCCAATCGGCTCCCCCGTAATAAGATAAGTGGGTGGCAGACGCACCGCCGCAACGATGGGTTGGTTGGCCGCCGGAAAAGGATAGCTGCTTAAATCCGCAGGCCAAACCCATTCCACAGGTTGGCCTTCTTGGCCCCTAGCCTCGCCAGAAAAGCGATCGACCCGCCAAGTATGGAGTCGCACGGACCGATCCGGATAATCATGATGCACCTGCAGTAAGGGGCGGGCTTGGAGAACCCGGATCCCGAGTTCCTCCCATAACTCCCTGGAAAGGGCCTGGGCTACACTCTCGCCTGGATTGAGCTTGCCTCCCGGAAATTCCCACAAATTGCCCTGATGGACATGGGGAGGGCGTTTGGATAACAATACCTGGCCCTGCCCATTAAAGATTGCACCTGCAGCTACCTGTAGTATCATGGAAGGGATTATTTTGTGGAACTGGGCTTAAAGAAGGCCAGGTGTAATGTCGATGCCGCGACTGCTAATCACCCTGGGACTCATTTTAGTTGCGATAGGGGTCCTTTGGCCATGGCTGACCAAGTTGGGTCTCGGCCGGCTGCCCGGCGACATTGTCATTGAGCGGGAAAATTTCCGCTTCTATTTCCCGATTACCACATCCATCTTGATTAGTTTAATTCTCTCCTTACTCTTTTGGCTGTTCTGCCGCTGAGGAGTGAACCTACTCCATAATAAGGAGAATTAAACAGTTATCCTAAACTTCAAGCTTTGCTAGCCTGATCTTATTAGTCCTTGAGCACATATATCGCCCCACAGTAGGGGCAACGTTCCCGCCCCGTCTCTTCGATTGGGAGATAAACCCGGGGGTGGGAGTTCCATAATTCCATAGAGGGCATCGGACAAGATAAGGGTAGATCCGCGCGCGTAACCTCATAGCGGCGGGCTTCATTAGCCTGGGTTCCATGGGATGGAGAAGTATTATTATCCGGGGCTGTTGTTTCGCTCACGGCCATATATTCACCCTATATTGGTTTGCAGTTACTCATGGGGTTTCAGGTAAAAAGAATATTACCTGCTTTAGGGGGAGACCTCCAGCATACGAGTTAAAGCCAAGCGGGCAAGCTCAGCCTCTTCTTCGGGTACCTTAATTTGATTCACCACCTGCCCAGAAATTAAGTTTTCCAAGCTCCAGGCCAAATGCTGAGGATCAATCCGAAACATGGTTGAGCACATACATACCGTGGGTGACATAAAGTGGATAGATTTACCTTCCGTTTTGTAATGCTCACGCAAGCGATTTACCAAATTAAGCTCGGTCCCCACCAACCAACGGGTACCGGGCTCTGCCTCCCGGATAGCCTTGATGATATATTCGGTTGAGCCGACATAATGGGATTTCTGGCAGACCTCGAAACTGTTTTCAGGGTGAGAGATGACTTTTGCATCAGGATAGCGCTCCAGAAAACGATCGATATGGACCGGCTGGAACATTTGATGCACCGAACAGTGGCCCTGCCATAGGATCATCCGTGCCGCCTGAATCTGTTCCCGAGTCAATCCTCCGTAGGGCTGATTAAAATCCCAAACCACCATCTCTTCTAGTGGAATCCCCATACCATAGCCAGTATTCCGTCCCAAGTGCTGATCGGGGAAAAACAACACCTTTTCACGGCGGTCAAAGGCCCATTTAAGGACCGCCTGGGCATTGCTTGAGGTACAGACGATACCCCCGTGGCGGCCACAAAAGGCCTTGAGGTTGGCGGCGGAGTTGATATAAGTGACCGGGGTTACCTCTTGTTCAGGCTCCAAAATCTCGCCTAATTCCCGCCAGGCCCGCTCCACCTTGGCTAGATCCGCCATATCAGCCATGGCACAGCCTGCGGCCATATCAGGGAGAATAGCCCTTTGTTCAGGGCGAGACAGAATATCCGCCACTTCGGCCATAAAATGGACCCCGCAAAAAACAATATAGCGGGCATCTGAGGCAGCGGCCCGGCGCGACAATTTGAGAGAGTCCCCGGAATAATCAGCAAACCGGAAAACTTCTTCCCGTTGATAGTGGTGCCCAAGGATAACGACCTGGGAGCCTAAAGCCGCCTTGGCTCTGGCAATCCGGGCCTCACACTCATTATCACTAAGGTCAATGTAGCTTTGAATTACTGCCGCTTCAGCCATCTTTAATTATCTTCACTAGGAACGGTAAAAAAATAAATTCTTTACTATTTTACTAAAGAATTATAGCAAATGGGTAGCCCTTAATGGGTAAAAAAAGAAGCGGTTGAATTTCAACAATAGCGCAAGTACAGACCCCACTGGGTCTATCCTATAGGGAATCTTGAGCGTAGGGAGTTAGCGGCTGGGTACCTGGTTTTTCTGAAAACAAGGGACTTGTTTTCAGAAAAACCCCATTGATATTCAATAATTTACCCATTCTCTGGAATTGATTTGCGCACTCGAATCCCAAGTTCACGCAATTGCGCTTCTGCAACCAGGCCAGGGGCCCCTGTAAGGGGACAAGCCGCCGTCTGGGTCTTGGGAAAAGCGATAACTTCTCGGATCGAAGCGCTGCCAGTCATCAACATCACCAGACGATCCAACCCAAATGCAATCCCCCCATGGGGCGGGCAGCCATATTTTAGCGCATCCAACAGAAACCCGAATTTTTCCTTGGCCTCCTCATCCCCAATCCCTAGCAGACGAAAAACTTGACTCTGGACCGGGGACCGAAAGATACGCATGGAGCCACCACCCACCTCAGTACCATTGAGCACCAAATCATAGGCACGGGACCGGCAGGCACCCGGATTTTGCTCTAGCAGGGGAAGATCTTCTTCTTTAGGGGAAGTAAAAGGATGGTGCAAAGCGTTCCAGCGGTTGCTGCTCTCATCCCACTCGAACATGGGAAAATCTATCACCCAGAGAGGGCGCCAGCCATGTTCCACTAGGCCGTGGTCATGGCCAAGCTTCACTCGTAAAGCGCCGAGAGCTTCATTGACGATAGAGGCTTTGTCAGCGCCAAAGAAGATGACATCTCCATCCTCGGCACCAGTGCGGTCCATAATGGCGCCAACCACCTCGTCAGGCAAGAACTTAAGGATAGGGGACTGCAACCCCTCCCGCCCCCGGCTACGTTCAACCACCTTAATATAGGCCAAACCCTTGGCACCGTAGATAGCTACAAATTTAGTGTAGTCATCGATTTCTTTACGGCTGAGCTTGCCACCGCCAGGCAATCGCAGCGCGGCGACTCGCCCCTCCCGATCTTGGGCCGGTTCCGCAAAGACCTTAAACTCCACCGTCTTCATCAAGTCCCCCACTTCCACCAACCTTAGGGGAATGCGCAAATCGGGCTTGTCCAAACCAAAGCAAGCCAAAGCCTCGGCGTAAGGCATCCGGATAAATGGCGTGTGGAGAGGAACTCCCAATACCGTGGCAAACAGCTCCTTGATCATCTCTTCCATCAATCCCATAAACTCATCCTCATGAAGGAATGAGGTCTCTATGTCCAGTTGGGTAAACTCGGGTTGACGGTCAGCTCGTAGATCCTCATCGCGAAAACAACGCACCATCTGATAGTAACGGTCTACCCCGGCAATCATGAGGAGCTGTTTGAATAGTTGGGGGGACTGAGGTAAAGCAAAAAATTGCCCGGGATGAGTTCGGCTCGGAACCAGAAAATCACGGGCACCCTCGGGAGTCGACTTGGTCAGAACGGGGGTATCGATATCGAGAAACCCACGCTCATCCAAGAATTTGCGCAGTTGCCGGATAATTTCAGAGCGGAATCGCAGACGTTGCAGACTTTCCGGCCGCCGGAGGTCAATATAACGATAACGCAGCCGGATTTCCTCGCTCACCTCTAACTTCTCATCAACGGGAAACGGTGGCGTTTCCGCAGCGTTCAGTAAAACAAGTTCCTGGGCCAATACCTCAACTTGACCCGTCGCTAGATCCGGATTTTCGGTTCCCTCCGGTCGCGGCCGCACCCGGCCTTTGACCTGGAGGACATATTCACTCCGTACCTGCTCAGCACGTCTAAAGTTATCGAGAGAATCCTCCGGGTCAAAGACCAATTGGATTAAACCCTCCCGATCACGGAGGTCAATAAAAATCACGCCTCCATGATCTCGGCGTCGGTTTACCCAACCGCAAAGAGTAACTTCTTGATCAATATGGGCTTCAGAAAGGTCGCCGCAATAGTGGCTGCGCATGGAGAAATCCTTAGCGTATTAGGAAACATTGAAATAAAGTGACGAATATTACGGCTTCATGGTCAGCCTATGCAACAAGACTAGAATTTTGCCGCCACCTAAATCCTACAGGGATTGACCTAAAAGGTCCGGCCTCATCCTAGCCGCGAAGGCGGATATCCCGTTTTTTCGGGCAGTGATTTAGATTCCCGCCTGCGCGGCTAGGATCCACTGCGTGGGTCCAGTCCCGCTCAGCATTGAATATGATAAAGGCAATTGCAAGGAGCGCCCATTCCCTAATCTGTGGTAGCAGCAGGGGAATTACCTATAGTCGGTTTAGGTTTAGCCGCAGGGGCTCCCTCCTGGTTGTCCTTGGCTTTTCCAGAACTTTCCTTGCCCTTAGAATTAGAATCATCGCCAGAACTGACCACGTTTCGCTTGTCACCGCTTTTAAAATCGGTTTCGTACCACCCTCCACCTTTGAGTCGGAAGCCAACGGCAGACACTAGTTTACGTAATTGCCCTTCGCCACAAGAGGGACAGTCCCGTAATGGCTCATCGGCTATCTTTTGCAACAACTCCATTTCGTGACCACAGGCCTGGCAACGATATTCATAAATCGGCATAGTGCAATTCCTCTCTCCATTTCAACATCTCGGTAGGGAGACCAAAAATACGCCAAAAATCAAAAAATTAATGTCACATTAATCGTGATCTTTGAGGCTAACAAGGTTATAATAGAGGGAGGTTTTTCAGCACCCTGTTAAGCCACCTGCTCAATATGGGGACAATATATCCTATTTCAATGCCCTTAACGCCTTTGCGGATTAATAGGGGGGTGTTACAATTCCTGTTTTTGATATGAGTTTTGTAGACTCAGTTGCTTTGGCACAATAGCTATGCCTTTCTCACCTCTTCACCTTTTGCTTGTTTTTCTCCTCATCAGCTTTCTGATAGTCTTCATCCAAGTTGGGGCCTTGACCCTGGCCGTGGAAAAATTAGGCCTTTCCCCTGAGTCTGCAGCAATACTCTTGTTTGGATCTTTGTTTGGCAGTCTTATTAACCTGCCATTATTTTCCATCACCGCGCAACGTCCTCCCGAATCATTCCAGGGCAAATCCCGGTTGAGTCTACTGCGTCCACCACAAAGACCCTTCCATGGGAAAACAATAATTGCGGTTAATGCGGGAGGCTGCCTCATCCCCTTGACCTTCTCTCTCTATTTATTTCAAAACAGTGGCCTAGAGTTAAGTCAGGCGCTTCTAGGAATTGCCGCGGTCAGCACGGTGAGTTACCTTTTTAGTCGGCCCATACCGGGGATGGGAATCGGGATGCCTATCTTTATTGCTCCCCTCTCTGCGGCACTTGCCGCCCAGCTCATCACTCCTGAGTATCGGGCGCCTCTCGCTTATATTGCCGGGACCCTAGGGGTTTTACTCGGCGCAGATATTTTTCGTCTCAAGGATGTTCGCCGGATGGGCACGCCAATCGCTTCCATCGGCGGCGCCGGTACGTTTGACGGTATTTTCATCACCGGTATCATCGCCGTTCTGCTGGCCTAACCCCCCATTATCGCCATCATTGCCAAGTTTTCCGGCTCTTTATGGTAGAATTGCGCGATGCAAACGACGCTCCAGACTTCTTTTATGAATATTAAAGCAATTATTAAATAACAATTCTCGTCATCTGCCTTTAGTTAAGGGAGCAAAATTATGAGCACAGATAGCGTCGATCAGGGCAAACGCCGCTTTTTGACGACTACTGCAACAGTAGTCGGAGGAGTTGGCATGGGCTTTACAGCAGTACCCTTTGTCAAGTCCATGCAACCTAGCGAGCGAGCTCAAGCCGCTGGCGCCCCTGTAGAAGTCGACATCAGCAATCTTGAACCTGGCCAGCTTATGACCGTCGAATGGCGCGGTAAACCGGTCTGGATTCTCCGTCGAACCCAGGAAGAGATAGAAAGTGTAGAGGCGCTTACTGAGAGCAGTACACTACGCGACCCCTTAAGCGAAGAAGAAGCTCAACAACCGCCCTTCGCCCAAAACGTCTATCGTTCCATTGAACCTGAAATCTTAGTAGTCATCGGGATTTGCACCCACTTGGGTTGCTCCCCTACCTTCCGCCCGGAGGTGGCCCCGCCTGACTTAGGTCCTGATTGGCAAGGTGGATTTTTCTGCCCTTGCCACGGTTCTCGTTTCGACATGTCGGGTCGGGTCTATGCAGGGGTCCCCGCGCCGACAAACCTGGTGGTACCGCCCTATCGTTTCCTTGCAGAAAACCGTCTTCTGATTGGTGAAACCCCAGGGGAGACAGCCTAATGAAAAATATTATAAGCCAAACTTTTACTTGGATTGATAGCCGCCTTCCAATCTCCAAACTATGGAAGGAGCATGCGTCGGAATACTACGCACCAAAAAATTTCAACATTTGGTATTTTTTTGGTTCTCTGGCCATGTTGGTGTTGGTGATCCAGTTGCTCACTGGACTCTTCTTGACCATGAATTATAAACCGGCGGCTGATCTAGCCTTCGGCTCTGTTGAATACATCATGCGTGATGTGGAGTGGGGCTGGTTGATCCGCTATATGCACTCTACCGGGGCCTCCGCATTTTTTATTCTGATCTATCTCCACATGTTCCGTGGAATAATTTATGGCTCCCATAAAAAACCCCGGGAAATGGTGTGGATCATTGGGGTACTAATCTACCTTACCCTGGTGGCAGAGGCGTTTATGGGTTATTTGCTACCCTGGGGGCAAATGTCCTACTGGGGTGCCCAGGTCACCATCTCCCTCTTTGGAGCTTTCCCAATGATTGGTGAAGGCTTAGCCGAATGGATTCGAGGCGATTATGTGGTCTCCGACGCTACCTTAAACCGCTTCTTCGCCTTCCATGTGTTTCTGATGCCCTTACTGCTGATTGCGCTGGTCGTCGCTCATATTATGGCGCTCCACGAAACAGGTTCCAACAATCCAGACGGCGTGGAAATCAAAGAGAAAAAAGACCCCAATGGCCTCCCCTTAGACGGCATTCCGTTCCACCCTTACTATACTGTCAAGGATCTGTGGGGATTTGGGATCTTTCTGTTCCTATTTGCCTGGGTCGTTTTCTACGCGCCTGAGCTAGGAGGATGGTTCTTGGAGCATCCTAACTTCGAGCCGGCCAATCCACTCGCTACGCCAGAACATATCAGGCCCCTGTGGTATCTGACCCCTTTCTACTCCATATTGCGATCGATACCCGACAAGCTATTAGGCGTCATCGCCATGGATGCCGCCATCTTCCTATGGTTTTTCCTGCCCTGGCTGGATCGCAGTCCGGTCAAATCTATCCGTTACCGGGGATTGCTTTTTAAGTCTGCCATAGGGCTCTTCGTCGTTAGCTTTTTGGCATTAGGCTACCTGGGCACGCAACCTGCCACACCGCTGCTGACCATGTTTGCCAGGGTGTTTTCAATCCTTTATTTTGCCTTCTTCCTGCTAATGCCGATCTACACCAAACTGGACAAAACCAAACCCGTTCCAGAAAGGGTGACCTCAAAATGAAAAGAATTATTGCTTGTTTATTCCTCTTCTTCTCATCGACCACGTTAGTTTGGGCCGTATCAAGCAGCTATCCTTTAGATAGTGTGGAGATCGATCTCAACGATAAGGCCTCATTGCAACGGGGCGCACAGGTTTTCGTTAATTACTGCCTCAGCTGCCATTCAGCTCAATACATGCGCTATAGCCGAATGGCAGAGGACCTGGGCCTGACCGAAGAGCAGGTTACGGATAACCTAATGCTGACTACGGATAAGATCCATGACACCATGACAATCGCTATGAAACCCGGGGATGCCGAACGCTGGTTTGGTGTCACTCCGCCGGACTTATCTTTGGTGGCTCGTTCCCGGGGTCCTGCCTGGCTGCACACTTACCTGCGAACTTTTTATTTGGATCCAAACCGCCCTACCGGGGTCAATAACCTGGTATTCAAGGATACGGCCATGCCCCATGTGCTATGGCCCCTACAGGGGTGGCAACAACTGGCTGATAAAGAAGGCGAAGCCCATAGTACAGAGCTTGAGTTGGCGGTTGAAGGAACCTTGACTCCCAGCGAGTACGAACAGATGCTGGATGACCTGGTTAATTTTATGACCTATGTGGGCGAACCTGCTCGGCTCGAGCGGGAAAAACTTGGCCCTTGGGTGCTGCTCTACATTGCGCTCTTTTGTGGCGTCGCCTATTTCCTCAAAAAGGAATATTGGAAAGACATTCATTGAGGTAGGATAATTCGGACAGTTTTTGACCAGCGCAACCCATGATTCAACCTGATCCAATTAAGCAAATGCCAGTGATACCTTTTTCAAATTGGCTTCAATGGGGTAAGGTTTGAAGGTGGGTCGTCAGCTGGCAAAAACTGTCCCAAGCCCTGTGACTATAAATCAAAATATTCATAGGAGTGCTCACAGGAGCAGGAATGTGGGGAAGAAGGTTCTATGGCCCTTTCACCTAGCAAGCGTTCGGTAACAATCTTATATTCAGATCCTTTGTGCCCGCGTTGCCACCGCACCCGTATCGTCGTGGCAGAAAAAAATATTTCCACCGACATCATCGACGTAGAACCCGATCATTTGCCGGAGGATTTGGTTCAGCTCAATCCGTACAACTCGACTCCGACCCTTGTGGATCGGGATCTGGTATTGTACGAATCAAAGGTCATCATGGAATATTTCGATGAACGATTTCCCCACCCCCCCTTAATGCCGGTAGATCCTATTTCCAGAGCCCGTATTCGACTCATGCTTTACCGTATTGATCAGGAGTGGTACCGCTTGCTTGGCAATGCACCTCGTTCTAGCATAACGCCTAAAGTGCGCAAAATGCTGATCGAGGATCTCACTGTATTGACCCCAGTCTTCGAAAAAACGCCTTTTTTCATGAATGAAGAGTTTTCTTTGTTAGACTGTACCTTAGCGCCCCTGCTATGGCGGTTACCCGCTCTAGATATCAAGCTTCCCCCCCAAGCTAAGCTTATTGAGGAGTACGCTAATCGTGTTTTCGCCCGGGATTCTTTCCAGAAAAGCTTAAGCAATGCGGAACGGGAAATCCAAGCCAAAACCACCAGCAGCATCTGAAGGAACTCAAGCAAGTCATGGTCGATAACGCCACCCCCCCCATGACCTCCAGCCGCCCCTACCTAATTCGGGCTTTATACCAGTGGATTGTAGATAATGGTTTAACCCCCCACCTATTGGTAGATGCCTCGATGCCCGATGTTAATGTTCCTTCGCAGCATGTCTCTGATGGCAAAATCGTTCTCAATGTCCATCCCAATTCGGTGCGTGAGCTCTCCCTAGAAAATGACTGGATCAGCTTTTCTGCCCGCTTTTCCGGCGCCCCCTATAAAGTGATCTTTCCCGTTCGTGCTACTTTGGCTATTTATGCTCGGGAGAACGGACAGGGAATGGTATTCCCAGAAGAGGGTAACGGCGATGACGGCGGCGGTCCTCCCTCTCCACCCTCTTCCGATACGGGGGGCCGCAAACCCTCCTTACGAGTAGTCAAATAACTGGCTATCTTGATTCCTTCTTTTTCACCAAGGGCTCTTAACTGTTTGATTATGGTTTTCTCTGAAAATATCAGTTTTTGCCGCGCCCTTGACACGCCTAAATCCTCGCGTTTATCATGGCTCCGTGCTCTTAAGCACCGTCCCGACAGGCTACGGCGAGACGTTAAATGCGCGCAAGAGCTATATAAGACCACGGTTTTAAAGCTTGGCAATGGCAGAGACGGCGCGAACGAATCTATGGGATTTTCATAGATTCTTAGTAGCGGAATATGGTAATCAGTAAGAATGGCGTCAATCTGTTCTTTTTTGCGATCCAAAAAATCTTGAACCGTGGCTTTCCAAGCGGCCTCACCTCGACGGACTCCCATCGAGACGGCATATTCTAAACGTATATTCGGCTCACTGTGTAAGGGGATCAGGACTAAGCTTTCAGGACTTTTAGCGGCAAAGTAGCCCGCAATGGGTCCCCAAATCAATGCCACATCGAATTTGCCCTCCAAAAGATCGGTTTCCAATATCTGCCCGTGGTAAGCCTCTACATCACCTGATTGGAGCTGATAAGGGAGAGCCTGATCCAAAATACGGTATTTCACCAGTAGATCGACCCCCGGCGTGCGGTCAAAGACCGCCACCTTCAGATGCTTGCCCCGCTCCTGTCGAAGGGTTGCGATATCCTGAACACTTTTGAGGTCCAGTCCACTTTTCTTGCGATAAACCATCGTATAAGTTGATCGATAGTAAGGTTTGGTCGTCGCAACCAAGTCATAACCCGTCGGTACGCCCAGGACCAAGTCGCAACGATATCGTTTCTCAGTAGGAACGGGTTTTTTAAGGGTATTCCGAATAAACCCTATTCGCTGTGGAAACCAGACATACTCTAAATCCCACCCCAAATCTTTCGCAAAAAGCTCGGCAATTTTATTTTCAAATCCGCCCTGTTGGCGATCAGAATAGGGCAAGTTACTAGGATCAGCACAGACCCTTAGAACTTTTTCCTTACTCCCCTCTACCCCTTGGGAGAGGTCAGGTGCTATAGCGAGTAGGGCTATCCAAAAAACCACAAAAATTTTCTTTACATGCTCACCCATTTCTCTAGACTCCAAGCAAGTATTATGGGGCATAAAACCATCATTGCTTAATTTAGCCGAGGCTAATACCAGGAAGGAGTTTCTAATAGAGAAGCGCCTGGTACCCTTTTCACGGGACCAGGCGCCTGTTTCCTATTTTCTATCAGTCACCAGGAAGCTGATCATGGAAGGGTAAAGACCGTCAGGGTCCCGCCTAAATTGGTCCAATCTTCAAGAGAGCGGTAAGCGCCCACCGCCCCCAGACCTTCCGTCTCTCCTTGTAAACCGGCAGCCATGCCAATCCCCGCCCAGCCACCAAGGCCGGAGAGGACGGCCAAATACTGCTTACCCTTGTGTTGATAGGTCATCACATTACCAATAATGCCCGAAGGGGTTTTGAAGCGATAGAGCTCACGACCGCTCTTGGCATCCACCACTTTGAGATAACCTTCTAGAGTCCCATAGGCCACAATATCACCTGCGGTAGCCAGGGTACCACTCCATACGGAAAAGCGCTCAGGGATTTCCCAAACGACTTTCCCCTTCCGAGCATCCCAAGCGAAGAACCGACCTAGATGGGTAGAGCCATCCCCCGATACCTTGCCGCCCGGAAACATCGTCAACGTCGCCCCCACATAGGGTTGACCTGCGGTGTAGCTTACCTCGAAGGGCTCATAGTTCATGCACACGTGGTTGGCAGGCACATAGAACAGGCCCGTCCGGGGTGAGAAGGCGACCGGCTGTTGGTCTTTAGAACCCAGGGCAGCCGGGCAGATATTGGTGGTATTAACGTCTTGTCCATTTTGGTGGGTCGAGTAGCGGGGATCCACCTGGGGGCGCCCTGTCTCCATATCAACATGGGTGGCCCAGTTCACTACAGGATCAAACTTCTCAGCAACCAGTAGCTCTCCCGTGACCCGATCGAGAGTGTAACCAAAGCCATTGCGGTCCAGATGCACCAAAAGTTTACGCTCCTCCCCGTCAATCTTCTGGTCAACCAGCACCATCTCATTGACGCCGTCATAGTCCCATTCATCATGGGGAGTCATCTGGTAAGCCCATTTGGCAACACCCGTATCAAGATCCCGGGCAAAAATAGTCATAGACCAACGATTATCACCCGGTCGCTGTACGGGATTCCAGGTACCGGGATTGGCGGTCCCGTAATACACCAAATTTAGTTCCGGATCATAGGCAAACCAACCCCAGGTAGTGCCACCGCCAATTTTCCACTGCTCCCCCTCCCAACTTTCAAGGCTAGAATTTTTACCTACCGGCTTTAAAAGATGGGTGGTCTTTTCAGGGTCTATGAGCATCTCCTCGTCCGGCCCAGTGCTATAGGCTTTCCAAATTCTCTCACCAGAGTTCACATCATAAGCTTCGAGATAGCCGCGAACACCGAACTCACCACCGGAGATACCCACCAAAACTTTGTCCTTAAAAACATGGGGAGCACCGGTTGAAGTTGCCCCTTGCTTTGGATCGTCACGCTTGACCGACCAGACGACCTTGCCGGTCTTGGCATCCAGCGCCACCAGGGTAGTGTCAGCCTGGGCTAGAAAAATCTTGCCGTCCCCATAGGCCAGTCCCCGATTGATGGTATCGCAACACATGACGGGAACGGTTTCCTCATAATTCTGCACCGGCTCGTACTTCCACTTAATCGCCCCATCCTCATCCAGATCCAAGGCAAACACCTTATTAGGAAAAGGGGTGTGAACATACATCGTGCCATCGATAACCAAGGGGTTACCCTCATGCCCCCGTAATACACCGGTGGAAAAAGTCCATGCTACTCGCAAATCCTGGGCGTTGTCGGTGTTGATTTGATCGAGCTTGCTGTAACGCTGGTTATCGTAGGTACCCGCAGGCATTATCCAGTTATCAGAATTTTTCTGCATCTCCAGGAGTTCATCAGCAGCGGCCAGTTCCATTCCTGACATTATCAATGCCAGTATCGCCAATGAGACCGTTCTCAGCTTCATCGTCATCACCCTCTCCAGCAAGAATTTGGCTTGAAATTCATTGCCTTACTGCTATTATTGCCGTAAGCTAAGCAAAGCTAGTGCCGATAGCAGCAGGCGCCCCCCATTCGCTTCCTGTGTGAGAGTAAACATAGACCAGCTCTACGCCAAGTCAACTCCACTCCTGAAATCACTGCTTTGATTGAAAAGCTTTTTATAAGAAAAATTTGCTCTTAAAGGATACGGAAACTACGCCGTTTCATGTCCAGATGGAGTCGCTGTTGAGGTCTCACGGTGACTCATCCAGGCCAAGGCCTGGTCGATGCGGGCAAGCGTCCTCTCCCGTCCTATCAATTCAAGGGTGACATCAATGGGGGGCGAAATAGGACGCCCCATCACCGCGACCCGCAAAGGTTGGGCTAATTTACCTAGCTTCAGCTCATACCTCTCCACCGTTGCGAGGAGAATTTCATGCAAGGTGGAAGCTTCCCAGCACTGGGCTTTTTCAAAACGGTCACGTAAATCTTGTAAGGGTTCCCGTACGGAAGCCTTAAGGTGTTTCCTGGCTGCTGTTTCTTCATAGCCATCAAAATCACGATAAAACGGCACGCTGTTGTGGGCCATTTCCACCAGGGTTTTGGCCCGCTCCTGCTGGGCTTGAACGACCGCAATCAAATCAGGCCCCTCGGAAGGATCAATCCCCAACCGCCCCAAGTGCCAGCTCAAATGGTGGGCAATATGGGCGGGTTCGCTCTTCTTTATGTACTGCTGATTGAGCCAGAGCAATTTCTCTGGGTTAAAAATAGAGGCCGATTGATTGACATCTGCGATGTCAAATAATTTGATCATTTCATCCACGCTAAACACTTCCTGGTCCCCGTGGGACCAGCCCAGGCGAACTAAATAGTTCAACAGTGCCTCGGGCAAATATCCCGCCTCCCGGTAGCTGATGACACTGACGGCACCATGGCGTTTTGATAGGCGCTGTCTATCCGGACCTAAAATCATAGGCACATGGCCATAAACCGGCGGTTCCTTGCCCAGGGCATAGAAAATATTGCTCTGACGGGGAGTATTGTTGAGGTGATCATCACCCCGAATGACATGGGTCATTCCCATATCCATGTCATCCACCACTACGGTTAAGTTATAGGTAGGGGTACCATCGGCACGGGCCAGAATCAAATCATCCAACTCACTATTCTGGAAAACCACCGTACCGCGAACCAAGTCTCGTATCAGGACCTGGCCTTCCAGAGGGTTTTTGAAACGAACCACAGGGGAGACCCCTTCCCGTGGAGACTGCCGTTCCCGGCAACGGCCATCATAACGAGGCTTTTCCTTACGTGCTATCTGCTCAGCCCGTCTCGCCTCCAGTTCCTCTCGGGTACAGTAACAAAGGTAAGCATGACCGGAAGCCAACAGTTGTTCAACGATCTCCCGGTAGCGGGAAAAACGTTCGGTTTGGTAGAAAGGTCCTTCATCATATTCCAAACCGAGCCAAGTCATTCCTTCGAGGATGGCATTGACCGACTCGACAGAAGACCGCTCCCGGTCGGTATCTTCCATACGCAGGATAAAACGCCCCCCATGTTTGCGCGCATAAAGCCAGGAAAAAAGCGCTGTGCGAGCCCCTCCCACATGCAAATAGCCGGTGGGACTAGGGGCAAAACGGGTACAAACTGTCATCGTGGAAATCACCTGATTTATGAAGTAAACGCCGGATATCTAATGAGTATTTTAGCAAGATGCTAGTGCTTTGCCCCTGGCCTGGAAAACCTTAAATTTAGGAACTTTCCCTAGACAGAGGTGACTAACTCAACCGATGAGTCATAGCCCAATGGCCCGTATGATAGAAAATTAAGCTGAGAAAATGGCCGTTCATAGTGCTCAAATCTTCTTTTCCCCTTGATCATGGCAAGAGTGTAAAGACTTAGACTTTAAAGGGGAATTATCGGTATGATTATTATCCTCAAAAAAATCGGGCTCTCCGTTTAACCCTTAAGATAGAGTGGGATAACTTTATGATAAATGCCAAAAACGCTTTGTTAAGTGTAGCATTGATCATGGCCTTGGCCTTCTCGGGCATGGCCACCGCCGAGACCCATGTCATTAAAACCATAGGACCGGCATTTAACCCCATGGTGGTCTTCGCCGAACCCGGCGATACCATTACCTGGACCAATATGTCCGCCCATGACACCCGATCAATCAATGGCCTTATCCCCGAAGGCGCTGAACCTTGGCAATCCCAGATGGGCCAGAATTTTAACATCACCCTTGAAGAAGAAGGTATTTATCTATACGAATGTAGCCCTCATATCGGTCTGGGCATGACGGGAGCCATTGTGGTCGGTGAGCCTAACAACCTTGCTGAACTGGAAGAAAAGGTGAAAAGCGCCCATGGCGCGGTCCAACGGGCCTTCAGGAAGGCTAAGCAGGCTATCAAAGCTAGGCAGTGATTAAAGAACTCTATATTGAGAAACGCCGCCCTAGAAGCGGCGTTTATTCTTGAACGGCCTTATTGGAAAAAGCATTTCTTATTGGCCAATGCCTGGGCCTTTTTGAGCAACCCCGCCTTGCGCCGACCCTCTTCTGGATCCCGGAAGAGGCCTCCTTTCTCCCCTCCCACATTCATCAATTGAAGTACGGTATTTCCCTCCACATAGGTGTCGACACTCACCTGACGAGCAATTTCGTCAATGCTGCAGGAACACTTATACAGTATCTCGGGTTTGTTGCCGTTAGCCGCCATGCACTGCAATACATACTCCACTCGCATAGCAGTAGGATAATCATTCGCTATCACTAGGGCTGAGCCCATAAGGCTTGCCCCCAAAATTAGCACCTTGAGTGTCCTCATCTCTTGCACCTCTGGCTCGGTTCTTGATGATGTTTCCTCACAGGAATTTCAGACTACCCCACCAGAAAGCAGTTCCTAGCGCAATAGTTCTATTCTACGCTATCTCTTCTCTGGAATTGGGGGCAATTCACTAATTCACTTATGAACTCAAACTTTATTGCTACAGCCAAGAATTGCAAAGTTTGGCAAGTATGCGATAATTTTTCGTCTTTAGCGGGAGCAATAGATTAAAGTAATAAAAATGCGAATTGGAATTCCTAAAGAAATCCATACGGGTGAAAAGCGCGTAGCCACTACCCCCGATGCAGCCGAGCGCTTGCAAAAATCAGGGTTTTCAGTGGCGCTGGAAACCGGTGCCGGCCTCAATGCCAATTTCTCCGATGCAGCCTACCGTGAAGCAGGGGTTGAAATCGTTGAGGACCCCCAATCTTTATGGTCAAACTCGGATATCATCCTCAAAGTCCGCCCTCCGGAAATGCACCCCGAATTGTGCATTGATGAACTAGAGCTGTTGCGGGAAGACAGCTACCTGCTCAGCTTTATCTGGCCAGCCCAAAATACGGAGCTGCTGGAGCGCCTAGCAGCCAAAAAGGCCAACGTACTAGCGATGGACAGCGTCCCTCGAATCTCCCGCGCCCAGAAGCTTGACGCCCTGAGCTCAATGGCCAACATTGCAGGCTACCGGGCCATTATCGAAGCTTCCCATCATTTCGGCCGCTTCTTTGCGGGGCAAATTACCGCTGCAGGAAAAATTCCCCCCGCTAAAATTCTAGTCATCGGTGCGGGCGTTGCCGGACTTTCAGCAATCGGGACCGCCGTAGGACTTGGGGCTATCGTGCGGGCATTCGATACTCGGCCTGAGGTGAAGGAACAAGTCCAGAGCATGGGGGCTGAATTCCTTGAACTCAAATTTGAAGAGCAAGGTGCTGGAGAGGGCGGCTATGCCAAGGAGATGACTAAGGAGTTCATTCAAGCAGAAATGGACCTCTTCGCCCATCAGGCTATGGATGTGGATATTATCGTGACCACCGCCTTAATACCCGGCAAAAAAGCTCCCGTACTCATTACTGAAGGCATGGTGGAGTCGATGAAAGATGGCAGTGTCATTGTTGACCTGGCAGCCGAGCAGGGAGGCAATTGCGCCTTAACGAAGCCTGATGAAGTCGTCGTTAAACACGGGGTGACCATTATTGGCTATACTGACCTACCGAGCCGCCTCCCCACCCAATCGAGCCAACTCTACGCCAACAACTTGCGTCACCTGCTGGAAGAATTGTGCCCGGAAAAGGATGGCACCGTCCATTTGAATATGGAAGACGAGATGCTTCGGGGCCTCACGGTGATCAAAGAAGGAGAAATTACCTGGCCCCCACCGCCACCTAAGATATCAGCCGCACCTGCTCCCAAACCAGAGCAACCACAACCAGCGCCTGCCCCAGCCGAGGCAAAAGCAAAGTGGAAACTTCCCACGGAATGGCGAATTGCTTTAATTATGGCCCTAGGCGGCCTAGGTTTATGGGGCCTGGGGACAGTGGCTCCCCCCTCCTTCATGAGCCATTTCACGGTATTCGTGTTAGCTTGCTTCGTGGGCTATCAGGTTATCTGGAATGTAACGCCCTCTTTGCACACCCCACTGATGAGTGTCACCAATGCCATCAGTAGCATTATCATCATCGGAGCGCTGATACAGGTGTCTAAATCGGGGATTCTGATTGCACTCCTGGCCGGAATCGCCATCTTAATCACCAGCATCAACATTGCAGGCGGTTTTCTCGTGACCCAGCGTATGCTGCGGATGTTCAGGAAATAGGAGGCACAACATCATGTCCCAAGGCTTGGTTACCATGGCCTATATTGGCGCAACTATCCTGTTCATCCTCAGTCTGGGAGGCTTGAGCCACCAGGAAACAGCGCGGCGCGGCAACCTCTACGGCATGGTGGGCATGGCCATCGCCATCCTCGCCACGATCCTCAGCGAAGCAGTTACCGGTATCGGCGCTTATGTGTGGATAGTCATCGCCATGATTATCGGCGCAATCGGGGGGGTCAAAGTGGCCCAGCAAGTCAAGATGACCCAAATGCCGGAACTGGTGGCCATACTCCATAGTTTTGTTGGCCTTGCTGCCGTCTTAGTCGGCTATACCAACTTTATTGCTCCAGAGGCCCACCCCACCGGGGTCGAAAAAACAATCCATGACATTGAAACCTATCTCGGCGTGCTTATTGGGGCCGTCACCTTTTCCGGTTCCGTCATTGCTTTTGGCAAGCTGAGCGGACGTATCAGCAGCAAACCATTGTTGCTTCCTGCCCGTCACTGGTTAAATCTAGGGCTTTTGATTTTAGCAATTTGGCTAGGTAAGGCCTTTGTGGGAGCTGAATCAACGGGTGGAGGGTTGTTCTACCTCTTCCTGATGACGATCATTGCACTGGGGTTTGGCGTCCACATGGTGATGACTATTGGAGGCGCAGACATGCCCGTCGTTATCTCCATGCTCAATAGCTACTCAGGATGGGCGGCAGCAGCCACGGGCTTTATGCTTGCCAATGATCTATTGATTGTTACCGGAGCCTTGGTAGGCAGTAGCGGCGCCATTCTCAGCTATATCATGTGCCGGGCAATGAACCGCAATTTCATCAGTGTAATTATGGGGGGGTTTGGTGCCGAAGGGGGAGGCGCTACCGCTACCGCCCCTGGCGACGCCCAGGGGGTCGTGGCCATTACTGCTGAAGAAACTGCCCATCTGTTGGAAACGGCTAAAAACATCACCATTATCCCCGGTTATGGCATGGCCGTGGCTCATGCCCAACATACCGTTTATGAAATCACCAAATTATTGCGTGAGCAAAACATTAATGTCCGCTTTGCAATCCATCCCGTTGCTGGGCGCATGCCAGGTCATATGAATGTATTGCTGGCCGAAGCCAAGGTCCCCTACGACATCGTCTTGGAAATGGATGAGATTAACCAGGACTTCCCCACCACGGACGTGGCGGTGGTGATTGGCGCCAATGACATTGTCAACCCTTCCGCCCAGGAAATTCCCGATAGTCCCATTGCCGGCATGCCGGTGCTTGAAGCGTGGAAAGCAAAAACCACCATCGTGCTGAAAAGAGGCATGGCGACGGGGTATGCGGGTGTAGATAATCCGTTGTTCTACAAAGAAAACACGCGCATGCTTTTCGGCGATGCCAAGGAAAGTCTGGATACGGTGCTCTCCCATCTCCATAAGGATACTCAAGAAACCGCTTCCTATCGTGCTGCCGCCAACTAAACTTAGCTTTAGGGTTTTCCCTAATGGAAGCCACTTTACAAAAAGGATACAAAAGAAAGGCTTTGACTCGTTATTTTAAAATTTCCAAAGCCAACCGAGATGAAGAAGCTATTACTTCAACTTGACACAGACCCAATTCCAAGTGTCTTCGATCAGGTGGTGGCCTACGACTCCGGGGTTGACCACATCATGAGCTATGGTGGAGTAACGCCCGACAAAGTCGAAGGCCTGGTCCATGGTCTTATGTTCACCCGAGGCGGTAAGCAATTGGCCAATAGCGCCATCTTCCTCGGAGGCTCCCATGTCTCGGATAGTCAGCAGCTTGCCGAAGCGGTCAAAAAATGCTTCTTTGGGTCGGTGCGGGTTTCGGTCATGCTTGATCCCAATGGCGCGAATACCACGGCGGCGGCCCTAGCCCGGAAAATCGTGGGAAATTACGATATTCGCGCCAAGAAAGCCGTTATCCTCGCCGGCACCGGTCCTGTAGGGCAGCGCTGTGCCCTCTATCTGCTCAAGGAAGGGGCCAGCGAAGTTGTCCTAACCTCCCGCCATATCAGCCGCTCAATGGCGATCGCCGAAGAAATGCAATCCCGCTACCAAGCCAAGATCACACCTGCCGAGAGCCACTCCACCGAAGATACCAGAGCCCTATTAGAAAATGCCCACGTGGCCATTACCTGTGGGCCTCCGGGTGTTTCCCTTCTACCCCAATCCGTATGGTCAGCCGCCTCGACTTTAGAAATCATGGCAGATGTCAATGCCGTGCCCCCCCTGGGGGTAGAAGAAATGGAAGTCACAGATGATGGTGTGGAACGCTTTGGTAAGCGCTTCTACGGTGCCATCGCCATCGGCAATTTGAAAATGAAGATCCACCGGAGCAGCATCGCCTCCCTTTTTAAAAGCAATGATTGCTTGTTGGATGAGATAACGATCTACGATATTGCTTGTGAAATTGACAAGTAACCCATGGGATTATCCCCCTAGATAATGCCGCACCCACTGGGGAATGGTGTTCGGGTATCCGCCCCAGCTCGCCTCCACCTGGGGTTCCTTGACCTGCATGGGGGTTTAGGGCGGAAGTTTGGCAGCATCGGACTGACCTTAGAATGGCCTCGCACCGTTGTAGAAGCGGTACCGGCCCCCCGCCTCTGCTGCCAAGGCCCCGTTAGCCATCGAGCCCAGCGAATAACTGAACGCTTTTATAAAGTACTCTCGGAGCAGCGCCTGCAGGTTAACCATGCCGTTCATCTGACTATCAAAGAGGCCATCCCTGACCACTCGGGACTCGGCTCCGGTACCCAGCTCGCACTCGCCATAGGCCGAGCCATCAGCCAAGTCAATCATCTGCCGTTGAGCATACCTGAGATTGCCGCCCTGCTCGATCGGGGTAAGCGCTCCGGTATTGGTATTGGAAGCTTTCTCAAGGGAGGGTTTCTGGTTGACGGTGGTCTGAAACCCAAGGGACAAATACCGCCTATTATCTGCCGCCATGACTTTCCTGAAGAATGGTGGGTGCTTTTAATCATCGAGCCCACCCTGCAGGGTCTCCATGGAACAGCCGAAACCAGGGCTTTCCACAGCCTCCCCCCCTTTCCCGCGGAACAAGCGGCAGTTTTATGTCGTCTGACCCTGATGCAAGCTCTACCGGCCCTGGTGGAACGGGATATTCAAGCTTTCGGCCAAGCGCTCAATGCTATCCAAGCCGCCATAGGAGACTATTTTGCCCCGGCCCAGGGAGCCCGCTTTGCCAGTCCCTGGATAGCAGCCGCCTTGCAACAGGCCCAACAGTGGGGGGTTCCTGCCGTGGGCCAAAGTTCTTGGGGACCTACGGGGTTTGCCTTGGTCGAAGGAGAAACCGCAGTACGTAACCTCCAGGCCCGTCTCATCCAATGGGCTAAGGAGGCCCTCCAGGGGGGGCCAAAATTGCAATTTATCATTACCCGTGCCCGCAATCAGGGTGGCAGGGTGGAATCTTTAGTGGATTCAAAAAAGTAAATCGAATGTGACCCCACACTAGATAAAATATCCGCTTTTCTTCCTGCCTGTCCAAGTGAAAGATTCAAACTAACACTCCAGGCTTGAGCTAAAGTACATGGGTAAAGACCCAACCCTAATATATGGAGGAGGGTGCTCCGTGGAAAAACGCTCTATCATTCACATGCTAGACCCCATGCCCCATGTCAGCCCGTTTGATATCAATATGGCGGTGGATGCGGGATTTGAGGTGATCGTTCCCTACCCCCATGTCAAACTTGAGGAAATCAATGGCCTGGTGCAGGATACCATCTTCTCCCGGGGTCCAGGGGGAGTAAAACGAACTGCAATTTTCATGGGTGGACGAGACATCGGCCTGGCGCTGGAAATGCTGGAGGCGGCAAAAAAGGCCATGGTTCCTCCTTTTGAGGTTTCAATACTCGTCGATCCCAGTGGTGCCTTCACCACTGCCGCTGCCCTCGTCGCTTGTGTGGAAAAAGAACTCAAAACCAAACATGAAACTGAACTAAAAGGCTGCCGGGCCGTGGTTTTCGGTGGCACCGGCCCGGTGGGGATAGCTACCGGCATTATTGCCGCCCTCGCGGGAGCCGACACTCACCTGGTGGACCATCTCTCCATTGATACAGCTTTAGAAAAAGCTAGCGAGTATAACCGGCGCTTTGAGAGCTCTTTGCACGGCACCTATGCCAGCTCCGGTGCCGACAAGGCTCGCCTCTTGGCCGATGCTGACCTCATCTTTTGCACCGCCAAGGCTGGGATCCAAATACTCAATGCCTCTGTCCTCGCCGATGCCAAAAAACTTAAAGTGGCGGGTGATGTCAACGCCGTTCCTCCCCTTGGCATCGAGGGCATAAAACTTAAAGATTTCGGCACCCCGCTTAAATATGCGGGCGCAACAGGAGCGGTAGGCATCGGCGCCCTGGCCGTTGGAGATGTGAAATACAAACTGCAACAAACTCTTTTACGGGCCTTGCTGGAAAGTCAACAGCCGGTCTATTTAGATTTTCGTGACGCCTTCAAACAAGCTCGAAACCTACTGTAATCTGGGGGAGTGGGACCTAGCCCACCCCATCCTCATTCTAGGCACCAGCGGGCGCGCGCTAGCCCAATCCGCCGCCGCTGGCGGATACCGCGTGTTGGTCGCCGACTGCTACGCCGATAGAGAAACCCGGCAGGCGGCCTCTGCCTGGATCCAAATCCCTCCCGGCGCTGACGCCGAGCATTGGCATCAAGGGATAACGCAGCTCCTCAAGGCAGAAACCAACCCGGCGGGCCTGGTTTTTGGGAGCGGCTTCGAAAACCGCCCCGAACTCATGGAAGAATTGAGTCAACGGGGAGTATTATTGGGTAATACTCCCCACTGCGTTCGCCTGCTTAAAGATCCGCGCCGTTTTTTTTCCTTGCTGTGGAAACTCGCCATCCCGGCACCGGAAATCCGCTTCTCCCCCCCTGCTCTTCCCCACGGATGGCTGTGCAAGGCTATTGGCGGCACGGGTGGCTATCATGTATTACCGGCGACCCGCTGGGAGCAGGTTAGAAGACAAGAAGGACGCCCCCTGGCTCAAGAACGGCGCGCCTCTACTACATCTTCCTATTACTATCAACGGAAGCTAGAAGGGCAGCCAGGATCGGTGCTATTTCTTGCCAATGGCAAGGAAACGCAAATCCTCGGCTATAACCGCCTATGGACCGCTGCCACCCCTGCCGCACCTTACCGTTATGGCGGAGTTGCCGCCCCCCTCAACTTAACGCCCGCAGCCGCTACCCTTTTGCGAAACTATCTCCACGCAATGGTGACAGCAACTGGACTGCGGGGCATCAACGGATTGGATTTTATCCAGGAACCGGGGGGGCTCCAGATCCTTGAAATCAACCCCCGGCCTCCCGCCTCCCTCAACCTCTACCAGGATCTCCTTAACCCCTTTGACGCCCATGTCAAAGCGTGTCTAGAGGCTCCCTTACCCTTAAGGGTTACCCCCATGACCACAGCCCATGCCTTTTCCATTCTCTATGCGCCTCACCCATTGCAGATCCCCCCCAATATCCTCTGGCCAAGCTTTTGCTATGACCTCCCGGTTGCGAGGCTCAAAATCGAGCGAGAAGAACCTATTTGTTCCATCCACGCCAGGGGAGCTAGCATCGAAAAATGTCGGCAACTGCTTCGGCGGCGCCAACAGCAAGTGCTGAAACTGCTAACTCCAAATGAAATCCCCCTTTAATCTTCCCACAACCAAGCAACATTCCGAGATTTCGACTATTATTTCCCTACCACCCTCTGCCCAATCAATGATAGAAATTGGCTATGAGCAATATTGGAGCACAATGGCCCAGCATTAATGCGCTCTGCCACCCCCTCGTGGAAGCACTCGTGCATGAGGCGGAATCCCTTCGACTCAAGCTTCATGACCTTGATAACGGCACTCGAGTCGTGGATGCGGGGATTGAGGCTCCTGGGGGTCTGGAAGCAGGCAGACGGATTGGGGAAATCTGTATGGGGGGTTTAGGCTGCGCCACTTTAGGCACCGTGAGCGGTTTTGAGGCTTGGCCCTGGTCGGTCAATGTTCATACCGCAACCCCTATTCTCTGTTGCCTAGGCAGCCAGTATGCGGGCTGGAGCCTGTCCCACCAAAGCGAAGAGGGAAGTAAATTTCATGCCCTGGGCTCAGGGCCGGGACGGGCCTTAGCGGGAAAAGAAGAACTGTTCAAGGAGCTGGGTTATCGAGATAAGGCCGAAGCCACTTGTCTAGTCATGGAGGTGGATCAATATCCCCCGGTGGCCATCGCCGATAAAATCGCCACGGCCTGCGGAATTAAACCGGAGAATTTGACCCTTATCCTGACCCCGACAACCCGCTTAGCGGGGGTAATGCAAATTGCTATCCGGGTCTTAGAGGTGGCTATACACAAAGCCCATACCCTGAAATTCCCCCTGGAACAGATCGTCGATGGTTATGGAGTTACCCCTGTGGCGCCACCAGGGGGTGATTTTATGACCGCCATGGGCCGAACTAATGATGCTATTTTGCTTGGCGGCCAAGTGCACCTTTTTGTGGACTGTGGTGATAGTGAGGCTCAAGATCTTGCCAAGCAGATGCCCAGCACCATGTCGCGGGATTATGGCCGTCCCTTTGCGGAAATATTCAAATCCTACCGCTATGATTTTTTTCAAATCGATCCGATGCTCTTTAGTCCCGCCAAAGTCATGGTGACCTCGATAAAAAGCGGTAAAAGTTTCCAGGCAGGCAGCCTGAACCCTGGGTTGTTAGCCAAAACTTTTGGCCTGTCACCATGACGCGGGTGGTCATCTTTAATGATGGCCACGGCTGGCACAGTGACCAGCTAGAGGCCGCCCTGGCCCCCTATGGGATAACCCTTATCCGCTCCAACTTGGCCCAATGCCGGATTGATCTGGATCGGCCCACAGGGCTCCATATTCCCGGACTAGGGGCGGAGTTACCGGATGGGGTACTCGTCCGCGGTGTCGCCGCCGGGAGTTTTGAACAAATCACCTTGCGGCTGGATGTATTGCATGCTTTGGCCGAACTGGGAGTCCCCGTATTGAATAGTCCATTGGCCATTGAACGCACGGTAGACAAGGCACGAACTTCACTGCTCCTACGCTATAAGGGCGTACCCACCCCCCGTACCTGGGCTTGCGAAGATTGGGAACAAGCCCGCCTCGTCAGTGCCCAAGCACATCAGGAAAAACATGAACTCGTCCTAAAACCATTATTTGGTTGCCAAGGACAGGGAATTACCCGGATAGGAAAGACTGCCGATCTGGAGACCTGCGAGGTCAGCGGAGGGCTTTACTACCTGCAAGAATTTATACCCCCGGCTCAGCCCAATAGGTGGCAGGATTGGCGGCTCTTTGTAGTCGACCACCGTTGTATTGCTGCGATGGTTCGCCGTGGTCGAAGCTGGATCACCAACGTTGCGCGAGGGGCTGAATGTTTCCCAGCCGCTTTAGATCGGGAAATGGGCACCTTAGCCTGCCAAGCCACCCGGGCAGTCGCCGTTGACTATGCGGGCGTGGACATCATCCAAACCCCAGACAAAGGTTTTCAGGTACTAGAGGTTAACAGCGTTCCCTCCTGGAAGGCCCTGCAACAAACCACGGGGATCAATATTGCTAAAGCCTTAGCAGAAGCTTTACTAAAGCGGCTACAGCATCCTTATTTGGAGCAGAGCAGTTGGTGACAAAACCTGGGCTTCAAGTCACCTGGCCCAACTTGGCGAGGGTCATTGAGTGGGCTTGCCGAGTTGAAGTATTAGCCCCCAAGCCTGGTAATGTGAATGCCTATAGTAGCGGACACGGCATGAAATTAGAGGATTTTCTGCACAGTGCCCAGGCTATCGCCCCGGTATTAAGCACCGCCGGTAAAGGGGTCGGCGAGCGCATACTCGCTGCGGTGATCGCGACCAAAACCGCAGTCAACACGAATACCAACCTGGGAATCATTTTGCTGTTTTCCCCTTTAGCAAGGGCCACACTTGAGGCGGAGAAGCCAGCCACATTGAGACCGGCGTTGACCACTGTGCTGGCCCGCCTGGGCATCGATGATGCCCGGCTGGCCTACCAGGCGATTCGCCTCGCTCAGCCTGGAGGCATAGGGCATAGCTCAGCACATGATATTGCCGAGGAGCCCCAAGTTACGCTGCTGGAAGCCATGCAATGGGCTGCTGAGTGGGATAGCATCGCGCGGCAATACCATAACGGCTTCGGGGATATCTTTGAGCTGGGAATACCTAGTCTGCTTGAAGGGTTCTCCAAATGGGAAAATATTGAGTGGGCAACCACATTGGCGTATCTTACCTTCCTCGCTACTCTCCCGGATAGCTTGGTAAGGCGAAAATATGGTGCTACTGTTGCAGCGCAAGTTGCACAAAAAGCTTCCGAATTACAAAAAAAGCTTATAAATCAAGGACCGGTATCCCAAATGAAGTCTCGCTTAAGGGCCTGGGATCAGGCCCTTAAGCGAGACTTCATTAATCCAGGAACCAGCGCTGATTTGACTGCGGCAACACTACTTGTGGGAGGTCTATGCCAGCCCAGCGCACTCAAATTTTTGGAGGCTTGAAGAACTCACGCTTGGATTCTTCAATAGTGAGGGGCACGTGTCCTTTGAGGCATGTTGCAACCTATTATTTCCAGTGGGAGATAATCTCATGGGGTTTTTCGACAAACTGTTTTCTAGGGGGGAACAAAAAATGCCCGTTGTAGATCGCATACTCGTTGGTGAAGCGCTAGTCATTGAAGACAATGATCTGAAAAACGTCGCCCATATTGATATCATCATGGGACCCCGCGGTAGCGCGGCAGAAGATGCCTTCTGCAACGCCCTGACCAACCAGAAAGAGGGCCATAATTCTTTACTAGCGCTAGTCGCTCCCAACCTGATGGTCAAACCGGCTACCGTGATGTTTAACAAGGTCACTATCAAAGGCGGCAAGCAGGCCGTCCAGATGTTTGGTCCTGCCCAGCGCGGGGTTGCCATGGCGGTGGCCGACTGCGTTGAAGACGGGACTATTCCTGCCAATGAAGCCGACGACATCTTTATCTGCGTAGGCGTCTTTATTGATTCCAAGGCTGATAATGATACCCGTATCCAGGACTGGAATTACCAGGCCACTAAATTATCCATCAAACGCGCCATAGCCCGCGAGCCCAAGGCCTCTGAGGTGGTGGAACAAAAGGGGAAAGTCCAACACCCATTTGAAGCTCACCCCTAAACCCTTGGATTCCTTGAATCCACAAAGAATCTGACATCGTCCCCTCTCAAGAGGGGACGATTTTTATAATATCTGCCGCCTTTAAACTTCCTTCATACAAGGCGCTCGCCAGCAAGACTCCCTGAACTCCCCCGGCTGCCAATCGCCTTAAGTCTTCAAGACCACGGACTCCACCTGCCGCCAATAACTCTCCCCTTTGGGGACGTTCTTGCTTCAGCCGTTCCAAGAGAGCCCAATCCGGCCCTTCTCCCCTTCCAACCTGATCTAAGCTCATGGCAATGACCGTCTCAGGCCACAGCTCCGGTTGCTGATCCAGTCCCACAGGACCCAGAAATTCCCCTCTGCGGTGATCCAAAGACAATACTAAGCGTTCCGCCCAAGGGGAGGTTTGCAGTACTTGCCAGGACTCTAAGGTAGGTAAGGTTTCCGTTCCCACAACTGGCCGTGCCACCCCGAGGGCAAGCCACTGGACTATAGCGCTGGGGCTCACCATTCCTGCATCTACCCATAAGGCCAAGCCAGGATAGTTTTCGGCGATAGACCCTATCGCCGCGCTATTATCACCTTGCCCCATAATAGCGTCTAAATCGGCAATGTATAAATGGGGGAATGGATAAAGTTGCAGTAATCCTGCCACCACCCCTAATGGTGAGGAATCGGGGGCAAGGGGAGAAACCAAGGGCCGATAGCTATCCCGTTGCCCGCCGCTGGCGTGGACGACCACCCCACCCAATAAATCAAGGACAGGAAGAAGTTTCATTTCCCAAATCCTTTACAATAAATACCTACCCTATCCTAGGCGAGTACTCAACAATGAAAATCCTAGTTTATGAACACATGACCAGCGGTGCTCTCTGTACAGAGCCTTTACCCGGCCAGCCGGTGAGAGAAGGCAATGCCATGCTGCAAGCGTTGCTCAAGGACTTGGCAGGAAATCAAGGGGTACAGCCCGTCATTCTTCGGGATTTCCGCCTAGATATTCCTTCCCACACCCACCGCTGCCACTATGTTCGCGACCTGGACGATTTTCGCCGCCGCTGGCTCGCCTGCTTAGACTATGTGGATGGAGTCTTGCCCATTGCTCCAGAGACCGATGGCCTATTGGCCGAGATCCAGTCCTGGGTACTCAAGACTGGCAAACGCTTACTCGGCTGCCGCCCCGAGGCAACCGCCATCGCCGCGAGCAAAACCCGGACTGCCGAATGTCTGGCTGCAGCAGGACTTACCACGGCCCCCACAGTCTGGCTTAAGGACTGGCAGCCCAATACTTTCCCAGGGAACGCCCTCGTCTGCAAGCCGGACGATGGTGCAGGAAGTACCGGTGTTCTATATTTTGAGAACGCTACCGCGTTGAATACCTGGAAGCAACACAGGTCCCCTGAGACTTGGGAAAAGGAAATTGTCCAACCCTATATCCGAGGAACAGCGGCCAGTCTCTGCCTGCTCTGTGCCGAAGCTGAAGCCCATTTATTATGCGGGAATCACCAACAAATCCAAATTGAAAATGGCGCAATGCGCCTTACCAACATTACGGTCAATGGTATGGAGTATTCAAAACTGGATCACAAAATCTTCCAGAATGTCGCCGCGACTATCGCCAGCGTCCTCCCTGGGCTATGGGGTTTTGTCGGGGTGGATCTTGTGCTGAGTCCCCAGCCGGTGGTGCTGGAGATCAACCCTCGCCTCACCACCAGCTACGTAGGGTTGGGGGCAGCTTACGGAATGAACCCTGCTACCTGGCTGCTGACCCTGCTGCATAAAGGGATGGGAGCAGTAGAGTTGCCGCCTCAACCCAACCCAAAAGTGACCGTTTCAGTGGAGGAAGGGCTTGCTATCCAAGCAACTCACTGTTAGCGGCTGGGACATTGGCGGTGCCCATCTCAAAGCAGCATTGACTGATTCCCAGGGTCGAATTACGGCATGCACCCAACTCCCCTGTCCCCTCTGGCAAGGCCTAGAAAAATTACAACAGGCTTTCAGCCAGATGCAGATTGAACTGGGGGATAGGGGTAACTTAGCCGCCATTACCATAACCGGAGAACTGGTTGATTTATTTAACGACCGGGATGAGGGAGTCATCAAGATCCTAGAATATACCTCACAGCATTTTCAGAATATACCGATATACGTATTTGCTGGGGCGCAGGGGCTCATCCCGCTGGAACAAGCCCCCAAGCATACAGAAGCCATTGCCTCCGCTAACTATCTTGCCACTAGCCAGTTAGCTGCCCGGCATTGGACGCAGGGACTGTTCCTGGACATTGGCAGCACCACCAGCGATCTCATTCCCTACAAGGAGGGGATCCCCTGCCCTCAAGGCAACAATGATAAGGAACGCCTTAGCAGTGGCGAACTGCTCTATAGCGGGGTGACACGTACCCCCCTCATGGCCTTGGCCCGGCAAGCTCCCCTGGAAGGACACTGGGTGCGATTAGCCGCCGAATACTTTGCCACCACGGCCGATGTCTACCATCTATTGGGCTGGCTTTCAGTAGGTGTGGATCTTCATCCAAGCGCCGATAATCGGGGCAAACACCCGGAAGACTGCGCTCGGCGCCTAGCCCGAATGGTAGGGGCGGATAGCAAACATTGGCCCCTCCAAACCTGGCGGGGGTTAGCAGCCTACTTTGCCGAGCAACAGTGCCAACAACTGACCAACGCCAGCTTCCAGGTGCTCTCAAAGGCGGAGCTTTCACCAGAAGCCCCCGTTATCGGTGCGGGAATAGGCCGTTTCCTCGCTGCCGAATGTGCTCGGCGGCTTCATCGGCCCTATGGGGATCTTGCTACCGCTTTGGAAACCAATCCCCAGGCCTCCATGAGCGCTGACCATGCTCCAGCCGCTGCTCTTGCCCGGCTTGCCTGGGAACAGCTGCAAGATAAAACCGACTAATTTAATTATGAAGCCACACCCCCTGTATGCGGAACTTCCCTACTCCGAGGACTCGATACCGCTATTCGAGGCGATACGACGAGAGCCCTGGCCCATATTTTTAGACAGCGGCAGGCCCGCGAGTCCATTTGGGCGCTTTGACATTATTGCCGCGGATCCCTTTGTCACTTTTAGTTGCCGAGGTTCTGAAACTACGGTTTGCAAACGCCATGATACCCTTTTAAGCCTTGAAAATCCCTTTGCCCTGCTGCAATCTGAGTTGCGCCGCTGCCACAATAAAAAGCCTCCTCTTGTCTTTCCCGAGCTTCCTCTAGGGGGTGGCGCCATGGGCTATTTCAGTTATGACCTAGGACGGCGCCTAGAGCAATTGCCCACCCTTGCCCTTGACGCCGAGCACATGCCGGAGATGGCCATCGGGCTTTATGATTGGGTCATTGTCGTCGACCACCACCAACGACGCTGCTTTCTCGTAGGACAAGGTTATGATTCCCGCACTTGGGAACGCTGGGAAGCGCTTAAATTTCATCTTAGCCAGATCCGCCGCCCCCCCACCGGGTCAACCTTTCGGCTATGTGGCCAGATTGAGTCCAATATGAATCGAGAGGGCTACCACCAGGCTTTTGCAAGGATTCAACACTATATCCATGAGGGTGATTGCTATCAGGTAAATTTAGCACAACGGTTTGAAGTACCGGCCCAAGGGGATCCATGGACCCTCTACCGTCGCTTACGCTTGCGCAATGCCGCTCCCTTCAGCGCCTACTTTTCTACCCCAGAAGGGGGGGTGTTGAGTACCTCGCCGGAACGCTTCTTGCTCGTCAATGGAGGCCGGGTTGAAACCCGTCCCATCAAGGGCACTCGGCCCCGATCATCTTCGCCTAGGAGAGACCATAGGCTTGCGCTGGAACTTCAAAATAGCCCCAAAGACCGAGCAGAAAACGTAATGATCGTCGATCTTTTACGTAATGACCTAGGCCGAGTCTGCCTCCCAGGCTCAATTCATGTGCCTAACCTCTGTGCTATCGAGTCCTTCGCGACTGTCCACCACCTGGTGAGCACCGTACGCGGTCAACTGGCACCGGGACGAGATTCCCTTGATTTGCTGCAAGCTTGCTTTCCTGGGGGGTCAGTCACCGGCGCCCCCAAAGTGCGCGCCATGGAAATCATTGAGGAATTAGAACCCCACCGCCGCGGGATCTATTGTGGCAGCCTGGGCTATATTGGTTTTGAAGGCAACATGGACACCAACATTGCGATCCGCACCCTAGTTTACAATCACAACTCTTTGCGCTTCTGGGCAGGAGGAGGAATTGTCGCCGATTCGGTGGAAAAGGCCGAATACCAGGAAACCCTAGATAAAGCCGCAGCTATCTTGCAAACCTTGAGTGAGTATACCGCTCCCGCATCGGGCAGAGTAATATAAGTACCTCAGTAAAAGTTTTGAAGTGTTCCTGGAGCGAGCTGGTGGTGTTCCGCAAACCCGTTTTTCCTCCATGAAAAAAGGGCTTGATGCGCGCCCTCCCTGGCGCACCCCCTGGGGGCATCCTCCGGATGTCCCGATTCGCTCCCGGCGAATCGGTGCGGGGACTTCCCTGTCCCCTGGCTCCACGCCCACCGGCTCGCTCCTACCTCATCTTTTATTCATGGGTACTTAAAAATGTGGGTTGTCAAGCTCGGCGGCAGCCTTTACGAAAGTCACTACTTACCCCGCTGGCTTCAGCGGCTCGCCACCTATGAAGGCCAAATTGTCATTGTACCGGGTGGCGGCCCCTTTGCTGATCAAGTACGCCACGCCCAAAACCGCTGGAGGATAGCCGATGCCTGCGCCCATGCTATGGCCTTGCTTGCCATGGAGCAATTTGGCCGCTTGCTACAGGGCTTAGAGCCTAGACTTTGTCTCGCAGCTAGTCGTAAAGACATTAAACAAGCACTCAGCCAGCAGCGAGTCCCGATTTGGTTGCCCGCAGCCGAGCTATTGGATCAACCTGCCATTCCAGAAAGTTGGGAGGTTACCTCTGACAGCCTAGCGGTTTGGCTTAGCGGCCAACTAAAAGCCCGCCGTCTCGTCTTGATTAAACAAGCGCGGCTATCGGAACCGGTGATCAGCGCCCGCGCCCTTGCTGCCCAAGGGATCGTTGACGCCGCTTTCCCTCATTTTCTTCATTCTCTGACGGTTCCCTGCTATTGCATTACCGCCGATGACTACCTCCAAATCACCCGGACAGGTATGGCTAATATGGGAACCCGGATCTGTCCAGATAAATAAATTGCCCAGTTAGCTTAAAAAACAAAAGCTTAACTGGGCACAATATCATAAATTATCTCAAAAAATTTAATTTATAAATATTGTTATAATGCCAATAGCCATGTTGCCATTATGAAAAGAACAAAGCCCCCGCATGATTTGAATAATCTCATCACGGACTCTTCCTCTTTGATGGTCAACGTTCCTTGAAACCGACGTCTTTGCATATTAACCATAGTAAATACCTCTGCTATTTACTGGAGGGTAAATTTCCCCCTCTATTTATTAGGCATATTTTATGCCGTTTATATCCGTAAAATTTAAAAATTAAGGCACCCAAATAAACATAGCTGAATAACTAATTGTAAAATATACGGTATTTTGGGACGGGCTGGCATTATGGAATGAAGAAATAAGGAGGAGCTTGCGGCTTTTTTTTTACAGCAGAAAAAATAAGTTTGCAAAAAGCCACCCAACGGTCGGTTTCGCATTGCTCAACCGCCCCTACGAGCCGACAAGTAGCGTGCGCTGTGCGCACGAAGAGGCTAAAAATCCCAGCGGAATTTGGCTAGGCTCCCTAACGGCAATCCTCTATCGTAGCTTCTAGCAGCTCGGGTCTAAAATCACCGGTCACCGTAGCCTGCCCCAACTGTTTCAGTAATACCAGGCGCAAATGCCCATCGATGACTTTTTTATCCACTGCCATCAACTCCATGAAGCGAGCCTTATCAATTTCTCGCGGGGCATGCCTAGGAAGCCCCGCCTGCTCCAATAGATTAAGCACCCGCTTTACTTCTGGAGTCGACAACCACCCTAGCCGCCTTGACAAATCCGCTGCCATTGCCATACCCACCGCCACCGCTTCACCATGCAACCAGGTACCATACCCCAGACCTGTTTCAATCGCATGGCCAAAAGTATGGCCTAGATTAAGAATTGCCCGTATCCCTGATTCTCGCTCATCGGCTGCAACGACCTCGGCCTTATTATGGCAAGACCACTCAATGGCTTGTGCCAATGCTAAGGGGTTTCGCGCCAATAACTCACTAATATGCTCCTCTAACCAGGCAAAGAACTCCGCATCCCGAATAAGGCCATATTTGATCACCTCAGCCACTCCCGCCCGCAACTGCCTCTCATCCAGGGTATTGAGGGTATCCGTATCAGCCAAAACACAGCGGGGCTGGTAAAAAGCACCGATCATATTCTTTCCCCGAGGGTGGTTAACCGCTGTCTTTCCCCCGACAGAGGAATCCACCTGGGCTAATAAGGTGGTAGGAACCTGAATATAGGCAACTCCCCGCTGGTAACAGGCCGCAGCGAATCCCGCCATGTCACCAATAACGCCGCCACCCAAGGCAATCACGGTGCAACGACGGGAAAAGGGGGCTTTGAGCAACCCATCAAAAATTTGCCCCAATACCTCCAAAGTCTTATATTGCTCGCCATCAGGCAGGATTACTTGGGCACAACGGTAGTCTTTGAGCCCCTTCAAAAGGGTCTCTAGATATAAAGGCGCCACCGTCTCATTAGTGACGACCATGACCTCAGGTCCCACGATATGCTTTACCAAAAGGTGGCCTTGGTCTAGCAGGCCGCTGCCAATATAGATGGGATAACTACGTTCTTGAAGGTCGACTTGTACTGTAATCATAAAACAACGAATACCTATAGCCTTGCAATAAGGCGAACTAGCTTCATTAAAGTAATGTTGCCCTCTATACCTTTAGCGTATGGCGGAAAACTTCTGCCCGTGAACATTTCCATACCGTTTAAGCTGCCGGAGCACCTCATTGGCAACGGCCTTGATGGGTCGTTCACCTGTTTTGATGGTGATATCCGCCACTTCTCGATACAGGGGATCGCGCTCCTTGAGTAAGCGTTTCAGGCGCTCTAACGGATTTTCCGTCTGCAATAAAGGGCGGTTGCTATCATGGACAGTACGGCGATAGAGTTGTTCTGGTGATGCATACAAATAGACGACGGTTCCTCCCTGCGCCAACCTCTGTCGATTCTCAATGGCAAGCACCGCTCCCCCGCCAGTTGCCAATATAATATTGCTTAGCTGGGTAAGCTCAGCAATCATCTTACACTCACGCTGCCGAAAACCGGCCTCCCCCTCGATTTCAAAGATTACGGGAATACTGACCCCGGTGCGGCATTCGATTTCACGATCGCTATCATGGAATTTTCTACCCAGCATCTTTGCCAAGTACCGACCAAGGGTCGTTTTACCGGCCCCCATTGGACCCACGAGGAAAATATTTCTAGCCATAATGAATCCACAAACCGCTAATTAGGCAACCTGCCTAGAGAATAGCTCATGCCTAACGGGAAGAGACGCCAAATAATGACTATTGTACAGTAACGACGGCTAAAATAAGAAGGTCGAGCCCTCTAGAGGAACTCGACCTTCTTATTCGGACATAACGGTATACTGGGGATTATAGTTTTAATCCCTCCTTGATAATCTTAGGGGTCACGAAGATGAGGAGTTCATCCTTATTGTTCACCTCCGATTTGTCCCGGAATAAAGTCCCTACATAGGGCAAATCCCCTAAAAAGGGTACCCGGCGGCTAGCCCGGTTCTGCTCTTGCTCATAAATTCCGCCGAGCACGACGGTTTGACCATTATCGACAAGCACCTGGGTCGCAACCTCGCGGGTATCGATGCTGGGCACCCCGTTGAAAACTTGCCCCACACTGTCTTTGTTCACCGTTAAGTCCATGATAATTCTATCATCAGGCGTAATTTGAGGAACCACCTTTAAACTCAGCACGGCCTTCTTAAAGGAGACGGAAGTAGCACCGCTGGAGGTGGCTTGCTGAAAAGGAATTTCGGTACCCTGCTCAATCAACGCTTCATTCTGATTAGAGGTGATCACTCGTGGATTGGAAATCACCTCGCCACGTCCTTCTGCCTGAAGGGCGGAAAGCTCCAACTCCAATAGGTTCCCCAGAGGCAGCTTGGTCAGGGCAAGGGCAATCCGCGCCGCGTCTTGCCGGGTTACAGGCAAATTAACATTCATCCGATCCTGTAGCTCCAAGGTCTCCCTATTGATGATTTGGGTAGTGCCATTGAGCGAACCCGAGGTCACAACTTCATCAAAAGCCCCGCCAGTATCTTCTCGCTTGCTCAAACCAAACCGAATCCCCAGATCCTTGCTGAAATCACTATTGGCAATGACAATACGGGATTCAATGAGCACCTGGCGCACCGGAATATCGAGGCGAGCCACCAACTTTCTAAGATCCGCTAACCTATCGGCCGTATCCATCACCAACAAGGTGTTAGTGCGCTCATCAAGCGTCACGTGGCCTCGCGGTGACAAAAGAGTATTCTCTTCAGCTTGGATAAGCGCCGCAAGATCACTCGCCTTGGCAAAGTTTACTTGGATAAATTCAGAGTGCAGCGGCGCTAATTCTTCCATCTGCTTTCTAGCTTCTAGCTCCAGCCTCTCACGATCTGCGATTTCAGCAGCCGGCGCCACTAAGATCACATCACCCGTACGGCGCATATCCAGCCCTTTAGTTTTGAGGATGATATCCAAGGCCTGATCCCAGGGCACATTCTTGAGCCGCAACGTCACATTGCCTTGCACGGTATCGCTTGCCACCAGATTGAGGTCCGTGAAATCGGCAATCAACTGTAAAACAGCGCGTACCTCAATATTCTGAAAATTCAGAGAAAGTTTTTCGCCCACATAACCAAACTCCTTTTTCTTGGCCAGTTCCTTTTCCTTTTTCGTGAGCGGCTTGAGTTCGATAATTAAGGTATCCTCGGACTGGTAAGAAAGGTGCTCATGTTCTGCTTCAGTGGGGCTAATAATCATGCGCACACTCCCATCCTTGGCAAAGGTGTCGACAAGTTTAACCGGCGTAGCAAAGTCCAAAACATCAAGGCGCCGCTCAAACTCCTTGGGCAGGGAAGTATTCATAAAATCAACGATAATACGCTCCCCTTCCTCCCGGATATCCACTGGAGTCTGGGCATCCGAAAGAGATACAATCACTCGGCCTTCACCGTCCTCGCCACGCCGGAAATCAATATTTTTAATCAAATACCGCTCGTCATTAGCAGCCGTATCTGGTCTAGCTGAAGCGACTATAGAAGAACCGTTTACAGTGACATAAACGATATTTTTCTCTACCCGAGTTTCAAAAGCCGCGCTCTGAACCAAATTGATCACGACCCGGGTACGATCGGCTGCCTCCACCATAGTGACACTTCGGGTCATCCCTACTCCAATATTCTGGGATCGAGGCGTTGTGCCAATTTTGACTCCTGGAAAATCTAATACAATGCGAGCTGGATTATCAATTGCAAAGAACTTAGGTTCAGAAACCGGCGTTGAGAACTCTAACTGAAGCTGGACTCCCTCACCCGGTAAGGATGAATATTCAATGTCCTGCAATTCGGTAGCAGCCCAGGCTGTACAGGGCAACAAACACAGGAGCAGCAGACCTATTAAAGCGTGGAGGAAACAGCGCTGTCCGCACGCCTGACTCGAAATAGATGGAACGACTGTGTGCGTGGACTTCATTAGCTTCCCCTTATTATCACTCCGCCAATGCCAGCATGTTCTGGCGCTTTAACCAACCGCCCTGCTCATCAGAGACGATCTCGGTGAGTTCAATCATTTCTTCGTTAATGTGGGTAATCCTTCCATAGTTTCGGCCCATATAATTACCTTTTTTAACACGATATAAAATTCCATCGGAGGCTCGAACAATCGCCCAAACTTCCTCCCCTTGTTCAAGTAGACCTACCATCTTAAGCGAAGCGAGGGGATATTCCTCCAAAGCTTCTCTGTGCCTATTCAGATCAGGCTTGAGGCTATTCTCAGATCCTGGACCTGTCTTTGCCATGGGTCCTGGAGGGAGTTCTACCACGGTGGGGATAAAAGGATTGCGCAGCTCAGCCGCCTGGTAAGTAAAGGTTTCATGGGGTTTGATTTCTGGCAAAGATTCGATCGTTCCTTTAGGACGAGACTTTACCTCCTTCACATATTGCTTTAGATCCATCAACTGCTCATCGTTACAGCCTGATACTGTTACCGACAGGAGACTAAGCAAACCCACAATTCCTGCTGGAGGCTTTAGTTTATCTCTTCTCTTAATATGCTGCGCATTGTTCATTTTCTACCCCGCTTTTGGCCCGTTACTACCTCGCCTTCATCAAAATAACGGTAAGTCTTGGCGGTAATGTTCATTGCCAACTCCCCTGTTTCCTTCTTTCCCCCTTCGATAGAGAAATCATGTAAGGTCACAATACGGGGAAGAGCCGCTACCTTGCTCACGAATTCTCCAAATTGGTGGTAGTCACCAAGGACTCGAATTTGGATAGGTAATTCGGCATAAAAATCTGCTGGGATTTCAGAACTCGGTTTGAATAACTCAAATTCCAACCCGCTTGACAGTCCTGTTTGAGAAACATCAACCAATAGGTCAGCAACCTCCGTCTTACTAGGTAATTGCCGCAGCATGGCCCCGAAGGAAAGTTTCATCTCTTCCATCTGTTTCTCGTAGGCTTCTAAATTGGCTGCCTTTTTCTGCTTAGCTTCAAAAGTGGCTTTCAGTTCTGGCTCCTTATTTTCAAGCTCATCAAGCTGTAGCAGTTTGTCTTTAGTGAAAAACCAATAACCGCCACCTGCCACCGAGGCACAGAGCAAAATAACTGCAATGGCCTTAGCAACAATTGGCCAATCACCCACCTCGCTGAAATCAAGTTCATTGAGTTCTGATAGGTTCATCACAGCGCCCCCGTGTCGTCTTGGCTATTTGCAGATTGCTTATTCTCATGCACACGAAGCGTAAAATTACGCACAGCTCGCTGGTTATCTCCTCTTCTCTCGATGACATCTAATCGAGGATTTTCGAATGCTGGAGAAGCATCTAGATTACGCATAAAGACAGAAACCCGAGCATTTGACTCGGCCACACCGTGTAACATATTGGTATGTCCTTGACGCTTTATGCTCTCCAAATGAATCCCATTGGGAAGAGTTCGAACTATCTCATCAAAAAGATGAACTATCTGGGGGCGACTAGCCTGAAGCTTCTGAATTATTTCCATGCGTGCCAGAAGTTTCTTTTTCTCTTTTTCCAAATTCTTAATTTTATGTATTTGTTTATCTACAATGGCTATCTGATCTTGTAAGTATTGATTGCGCTGAATTTGGTTATCGATTAAGCCATTAATATATGAATTAACATAAAAGACAATGCTAGCCGCTAGAACCGCCCCGAAAGCCAAAACGAGATAAAATTGTTTTTCCCGTTCTTTGCGCTGAGCTTCACGCCAAGGCAATAAATTGATACGAGCCATCAATCAAAACTCCTAAGTGCTAAGCCACAGGAAGTCATCAAAGCTGGAGCATCACTGTACAACGCCTTAGCTTTAACCTGAGATCCCAACGCCATATCAGCAAAAGGATTTGCAATCGAAACGGTAGTACCCGCCATATGCTCAATCAGCTCGTCTACTTCCGGGATAGAAGCACATCCACCTGCCAATACCACATGATCAACGCTGTTATATTGGGTTGAAGAAAAGAAGAATTGAAAGGCACGGCTGACCTGTTGGGCGATGGCCTTTTTGAAAGGCTCTAAGATCTCGGGAACATAATTATCTGGCAATCCTCCTTGACGCTTTGCCAAATTAGCTTCCTCATAGGACAGCCCATATCGCCGTTGTATTTCTTCCGTAAGCTGATTACCACCAAAGATTTGCTCCCGGGTATAGATAATCCTGTAATCATGCAACACATTAATCGTGGTTAAGGTTGCGCCGACATCCACAACAGCAATGGTTTGCCCTTTCCCTCGGCTCGGCATCTGGCTCGCAATCAAAGGAAAAACTTTTTCCATGGCATATGCCTCTACATCCATCACTGCGGGTGTTAAGCCAGCCAGTTCCAATGCGGCTACCCGTGCTTCAACGTTCTCACTGCGGCAAGCGGCAAGCAGCACATCCACTGCTTCGGGATCTTTTTCCGAAGGAGTCAACACCTCAAAATCCAGATTAACCTCCTCCAGGGGATATGGAATATACTGTCCTGCCTCTAACTCGATCTGACTCTCGAGTTCCCGCTCTGAAAGGGTATTTGGAACGGAGATAATCTTGGTAATGACTGCTGAGCCGGCGACTGCAGCCGCCGCTTTTTTAATTCGGGTTCCCGAACGTTTAACCGCCCTTTTTATCGCCTCGCCCAGGGCTTCCACATCCTCAACCTTGTTTTCAACTACAGTGTGAGGTGGCAAAGGCTCAATCGCATAATTTTCTACACAAATGCGTTCTCCCTTTCGGCTAAGTTCAAGCAGCTTAACGGCTGATGAGCTTATATCTATCCCCAATAGAAAAGGGGATTTCCGAGAAAACAAGCTTAATGATTTTTTCCCGAAGTCAAGTGAATTACTAACACGATCCAATGAATTTAGCATAAGTGCACCCGTCGATATTGCCTGCCTTTACCCCAAGACAACCTCTTTACCTCACCTAAGTCCTATGAAGACTTTTGATAATTACAACAACGAGTTGACTGAATAGCTCTGCTTGTGCTGAACTCAGGTGGTAGACCAAGGTCGTAGCTTAAGTTGGATACACGTTTTATACTGTTCCTAACCATGCTCCTTTGATATAAATCACATGTTTGTCCATTAACTTTCATGACATATTTCCCTCGCCTGCTCCGCTGGATGGTGGCTTTGTTGCTTACTGCCACAACAATTGGTATCCTTATTGCCCTAGGGATATACTTCTATCTGGTACCCCAACTACCCTCTACTGAAGCGCTCAAGGATGTTCAGCTTCAGGTTCCTCTACGCGTTTATTCCCAGGAAAGAAAGCTTATTGCCGAATATGGAGAAAAACGCCGCACTCCTTTAACTTTTGAACAATTTCCAGACTTGCTGGTTAAAGCCGTACTAGCCGCAGAAGATGATCGCTTCTATGAGCATCCTGGTGTCGACTATCAAGGTATCCTCCGCGCTGCCTTATATTTGATAAAGACCGGTAAAAAGGGCCAGGGCGGCAGCACTATTACTATGCAAGTTGCCCGCAATTTCTTTTTAAGTAGGGAAAAAACCTACTTACGTAAGCTCAATGAAATTCTGCTAGCTCTACAGATCGAACGAGAGCTTAGTAAACAGGACATCATCGAACTCTATTTAAACAAGATCTATCTAGGCAACCGCGCTTACGGAGTTGCAGCCGCTGCCCAGGTATATTACGGCACGACTCTGGATAAACTTGAATTATCACAACTGGCCATGGTGGCAGGCTTACCCAAAGCTCCCTCCCGTTACAATCCCCTAGCAAACCCGGAGCGAGCCTTACTACGAAGGAACTACGTGCTCCGACGCATGCATGAAGTTGGTTACATAGATGATAAAACCTACCAAAATGCCGTGGCCCAACCGATTACGGCAAAATTCCATGGCTTACCCGTCGAACTAGAGGCCCCTTTTGTGGCAGAAATGGCGCGAAGTCAATTGTTTGAGGAATACGGCCCAGATATTTATACGGCCGGTTATAACGTTTATACGACTATCAAGGCTGAACATCAGGAAGCCGCGACTAACGCCTTACGCTCCGCACTGCTTGCTTATGATCAACGACATGGCTTTCGGGGGACAAAACAGCAGGTTGAGTTACCGGAAGGGGCTGATGAGGCATTTTATCGTCAGGTCCTATCCCAATACAGAATAGCCAACGGCTTAGTGCCTGCCCTGGTGCTTGCTACTGAGGAGCAAACCAGCCAGGTCTACACCAAAACTGATGGTGAAGTTCTCCTTTCTTGGGAGGGCTTATCTTGGGCCCGTCCTTATCTAGGCGTTAACGCCCTAGGGAAAAAACCAAAACAAGCTGCGGATATTCTCCAGGCGGGAGATCTCATTCGACTAGAAGCGCTACCTGAAGGGGGGTGGCGATTAGCGCAAACACCCCAAGTGGAGGGTGCCATTGTCTCCCTTTCCCCTGATAATGGGGGGATCACCGCCCTCAGTGGGGGCTTCGATTTTTATCGAAGCAAATTTAATCGGGCAATTCAATCTCAACGGCAACCCGGATCCAGTTTCAAGCCATTTCTCTATTCCTCTGCCCTAAATAAAGGCTATACCGCTGCCAGCGTTATCAATGATGCACCGATAGTATTAGATGAACCTGGGCTAGAGAATGTCTGGCGGCCAGAGAACTATAGCGGACGTTTTTACGGCCCGACCCGCCTCAGGGTAGCTTTAATCCATTCCAGAAATCTGGTTTCTGTCCGATTACTGCGTGCCATCGGCATTGATTATGCCATCGAATATATCCAACGTTTTGGATTTGAACCGGAACAATTACCCCAGAGCTTATCCCTAGCACTAGGCAGTGGTAGTGCTTCTCCCCTTGAAATGGCCCGTGGCTTTGCCGTCTTCGCCAACGGGGGACATCTCATCAAACCCCATTTGATTGAACGAATTGAGAACGCCAATGGGCAAATCATCTTCCAAGCACGCTCTCCCCAAGTTTGTCAACATTGCGAAGAACTGGAAGCAGAACAAGCCCCTATCCCCAACCTAACATCGCTTCCTCTCCAAGATGCCAAACTTATCAGCCAGCCTCTCCCAGCCCCGCAGGTAATCACCCCTCAAAATGCTTATCTTATCTATAGCATGCTACAAGACGTTATTCGCCACGGCACAGGGAGACGGGCTAAACAACTCGGACGAAATGATCTAGCAGGTAAAACAGGAACCACCAATGATCAACACGATGCTTGGTTTTCAGGTTTTAATTCGGAACTCGTTGCTGTCTGCTGGGTAGGCTTTGATCAACCGAAGTCCTTAGGAAGCTTCGAAACGGGCGCACGGGCAGCACTTCCAATGTGGATAAATTATATGGATGCCGTGCTTGACGGCGAACCAGAAAAACCGCTTATCCCCCCGAAGGGCATCGTTACGGTGCGCATTGATCCTGAAACTGGATTGCTTGCAAGGCCCAATACCCCTAATGCTATTTTTGAGACTTTTCTCGCCGAGCATGCTCCTGTCAAGTACGCCACCTCAAGCCGCCAGAGCGACAGCAGCGCGAAAACAGACACACCTATTACCGAGCAGCTATTTTAAACAAAATAGGATAGCAGGGCTTATGTCTAAAAAAGACCAGCAGATGAGAGAATATATCGCCACAGAAGCGGCCCGGCTTATGGTCGAACACGGAATTAAAAGCTACTATCAAGCCAAGCGCAAGGCAGCCACGGTTTTAGGGGCCGCAGATACCCGAAATTTGCCCACTAATCAAGAAATAGAGCAGGCTGTAGGGGCTTATTTACGCCTCTTTAAATCAGATTCTCAGCCTGCTACCTTGGAAAAATTACGCCAGATAGCTTTAGAAGCGATGGATTTTTTTCACCGCTTCAATCCACACTTGGTTGGACCGGTACTCAGCGGACTAGCTTCCGAGCATTCGGATATCAATCTTCATCTCTTTGCTGAGACAGAAGAAGAGGTTGCCTTATTTCTCACAGAAGCCGGAATTCCTTTCCAACTGAAATCTCGGCAGTTATCCTTTTCCCCTAAGATGCTTCAAAGCTTGCCGGTTTTTCGGTTCGTAGCGGGAGAAGTCACCGTGGAACTCACTGTATTTCCCCCTAGGGGTATTCGCCACGCACCACTTAGCCCTATAGATGGAAAACCCATGTGCCGAGCAGACCGCAAAGAAGTCCAGTCTTTATTAGAGGCAGAAACGCCATTATAGGTGGTTAATTCGCGCCACCCCTGATTTAACAGCTGCCTGGGCGACAGCAGCCGTCACAAACTCTCTTAAACGGGGATCCAGCGGCTTGGGAAGGATATAAGCTGGCCCAAAACCAAGGTGACTCTCGCTATAGGCTTCCAGCACTTGCTCAGGAACGGGTTCCTTGGCCAACTCAGCCAGAGCCTGGACAGCAGCAATTTTCATCGGATCATTGATACAGCTGGCGCGAACATCCAGGGCAGCACGGAACAGGAAAGGAAAGACCAAGACATTATTCACCTGATTAGGATAATCAGTGCGTCCTGTAGCCAAGATTAAATCACTCCGAACCCTATGAGCCAAGGTTGGATCAATCTCCGGATCTGGATTGGAGAGGGCAAAGACTATAGGCCGTGGGGCCATGGATTTTAGCATCTCTACAGTCAACAGGTCGGGGGCTGCCACTCCAATGAAGACGTCCGCCTCTTTGACTGCCTCTGCGAGGGTACGCTTCATCGTGGAAGAGGCAAAAGGACGACAATAGGGATGCAGCAGTCGCTCTTCTTCACGAATAACCCCTTGGCGATCAATGAGCAAAATATTTTCCTTGGGCGCTCCTAAGGCGGTCAACAGCCGCAGCGTAGCAATTCCAGCCGCGCCAGCACCGACGCAAGCGATTCGGACTTCTGGCAAAACTTTCCCCTGCAATTCCAGGGCATTTTGAAGGGCTGCAGCAATGGTAATCGCCGTACCATGCTGATCATCATGGAGGACGGGAATATCGAGGCGTTCAATCAGTGCTTGCTCAATTTTAAAGCAGTGAGGAGCAGCAATATCCTCCAGATTAATTGCCCCAAAGGTAGGTGCGATACGAGCTACCGTATCCACAAATGCCTCTGGAGATTCCGCCTCCACCTCAATATCAATGGCATCTAACCCGGCAAAAGATTTAAACAGGACCGCTTTGCCCTCCATCACGGGTTTGCTTGCCAAAGGCCCAGTATTTCCCAAGCCCAACACCGCACTGCCGTCGGTAACAACCGCAACCAAATTACCCTTGGCCGTGTAACGGTAAACCGCTTCAGGATCGGACACGATGGCCCCAACCGGCGCGGCAACTCCAGGACTATAGGCTAAACTAAGTTGTTGCTGAGTTGCGCAAGGCTTGGTGATACTGATCTCTAATTTTCCCGGTCGCGGTTCCCCATGATAGGCTAGGGCGGTAGCGGTTAAATCCTGTGCTGGCTTTTGCTCTTTCGCAACATCTCCAGAAGGCGTTTCTAAGTCCGTACTAGAGGATGTCAATTCCTGTTGATTCAACAGATGCATATCAAACCTATGTTTGGTCAATGACAATAGCGCTTAAACAAGCCCAGGACTGACCTGCCCCAACGATCAAAAAGCGGAGGCCGCAACAGCGGTACCCAACCGCAGGTAGCGTTGGATCAGGCTAGGGTAGGATACAGTTTATTGGGATTTTAATATTATGATTTCAATTTATATTTTTGGCGAAACTTATCGACGCGACCCGCCGTATCCAGCAACTTTTGCTTACCGGTGTAAAAGGGATGACAGGCGGAACAAACTTCTATATGAAGGTCATGACCCGCTGTGGAGCGGGTGGTAAAACTGTTACCGCAACTGCAAGTCACCGTAATTTCACTGTATCGGGGATGAATATCCTGCTTCATAGGGGTTCTCTAAAGACTTAAAATTTGCTTTCGATTATATTAAGCTACAAAATTTTACCGGGCTACCCTTCCTGCTACAAGTCCTAACTTTAGGTTAGAGGGCTTTTTCGCCAATCAACATCGCTTGGTTACGAAAACCTTTGGCGAGTATTTTCTGCCATAGCCCTATCGACGCCAAAAAGTAGGACTCAGGATAACAAGGAGGGTAAAGATCTCCAGACGCCCAAGCAACATGGCAAAACACAAAATCCATTTGGAGGTGGCGTTAATACCCTCGTAATGGGCGCCTACTTGCCCCAATCCGGGACCTAAATTGTTAAGACACGCGGTGACTGCAGAAAACGAGGTAATCATGTCCAGCCCGGTGGACAGCAAAAGGAGGTACATGACACTAAAACAGGCCACGTAGACGGCCATAAAGCCCGCCACCCCTTCTACTACCCGATCCGGTAAACTTTTATTCCCAATCTTAATGGGTACGATGGCGCTAGGATGAATCAGGCGCTTGATCTCCCGTGCGCCCTGTTTGTAGAGCAACAAAACCCGGATGACCTTCATACCGCCACCGGTAGAAACAGCACACCCTCCAATATAGCTGGTCATCAACAATAGAATAGGGAGAAAGCCGGGCCAACTATAATAGTCGCTAGAAGTAAATCCTGTGGTGGTGCCGATAGAGACCGCATGGAAAATACCGTGCTGGAGAGCCAAAAGGGGGTCGTCAAAACGATGCGTTATCCAAAGGTAAGCGGAAGTCAGTACCGCTACCCCGGTGAGCACCAGTAAATAGGCGCGAAACTCCTCATCTTCCCAGTAATGGCGGGCTGTCAGATGCCGCCAGGCAAGAAAGTGAAGAGAAAAGTTGACTCCCGCAAGCAACATAAAAAATACGGCGATCATCTCAATCAGGGGGCTATTGAAATAACCTATGCTGGCATCATGGGTAGAAAAGCCACCAATGGCGATGGTTGAAAAACTATGACCAATCGCATCAAAAAGTGTCATACCCGCTACCCAGTAAGCGGCCGCACAGGTCACCGTCAAGCCCAAATAAATCAACCATAGCGCCTTCGCTGTCTCAGCAATACGGGGGGTAAGCTTGGTGGTTTTCATGGGGCCTGGAGTTTCCGCCCGGTAAAGCTGCATCCCCCCAATACCCAGCATGGGTAAAATTGCCACAGCCAAAACGACAATGCCCATGCCTCCGAGCCACTGCAGTTCTTGACGATAAAATAATACCGACTTGGGTAGGCTATCCAATCCAGTAATCACCGTAGCTCCGGTAGTCGTCAGGCCAGAAACAGACTCAAATACGGCATCGGTAAAGGACAAGCGGGGTTCAGTAGTTAAAAAGAGAGGAAGCGCCCCAGAGAGGCTTAACACCACCCAAAACATGACGACCACCACAAATCCATCCCGCAATCGCAGCTCTCGCTGATAATGACGCACGGGTAACCAGCACAACAGGCCAAGACTTAGAATCAGACCAAAGGCGCTTAGAAACTCTTCCGCCGCACCATCCTGGTAAAATAGAGACACTATCACTGGCGGGAGCATGGCGGTACTGAATAGGGTTAGCAATAACCCCAAAATCCGCTGGACGACAACAAGTTGCATAACGCTCCTAGTTCCCTTTGGAACGTTGAGCGTACCTGCCGATGGCCAACATGCACAGGCATAGCCCTAGGATCGGCCCGTTACCCCAGAGGACATAGGGAGTAGCCCCTGCTCGCGGTTGAACACTCCCCGTCAAGACAGTCGTTTGGAACTGGGGGGTGGTGGCTTGCAAAGCGCCTTTGGCATCAATAATGGCCGAAATGCCATTGGTGGTGGCTCGAACCAGATCCCGTCCTGTCTCTAGGGCGCGCATGCGAGAAATCTGCAAATGCTGATGAGGCGCCAAAGAATCCCCGTACCAGGCATTGTTGGTGGCGTTCACTAATAAATTGGCCTCGGGCAATGCGGCAATAATTTCTTCCCCAAAAGCGTCCTCATAGCAAATGGAGGTGGCCACCGGATAGCCCGCCGCTTGCAGCAATGGTTGCCCCTGGGGTCCGGCACTGAAGGAAGACATGGGTAAATCGAAAAAACGGATGAGCCCCCTTAGATACTCTTCCAAAGGGACATATTCACCAAAAGGAACTAAATGTTGCTTATAATAGAAAGCTTGCTGGGAGCCAAGGCTTAACATGCCATTGAAATACTTTCCCGTCTCTTGGTGAAAGACTGGCAAACCAATGAGCAGATCCGTTTTATGGGCTTGAGCCTCAGCCGCCAAATCAGCCAGGTAACCGTCGGCCACCTGGTGGTAAAACACAGTGAGGGCGCTTTCCGGCCAGACAATCAGATCACTTTCCCAATGCTTGACCGTCAATCGCCAGTACCGTTCTAAGGTGGACTTTACTTGCTCCGGCTGCCATTTTACCGCTTGGGGAATATTCCCCTGAATCAGGCTTGTTTGCAGCGGCTTGCCCACCGGCATTGTCCAAGGCACGTAGGAAAGCAACACCGCTGCCCCCCATAGGACTCCCAACCCACTGAGGGCGGCGAACCGCCCTCGACCCGGTTTGTACCAAACGACCAGGAGCAATCCCGCACTGAGGGCTGCAGCTAAAGATAACCCGTAGACTCCAAGGATTGGAGCCAGCCCGTGAAGGGGGCTTTCAATTTGACTGTACCCCAGATTCAGCCAGGGAAAACCCGTGAGAAACCAGCCCCGGAACCACTCTATCATTACCCAAGCCGCCGGCCATACCAACAGGTATTTGTACCTATTCTCCTGGGGAAACCAAAAGGTAACCAGAGCCACCAATGCCGCCGGGAAAAGGCTCAGAAAGGCCACAAACGATGCCGTCAATAACAAGGCTAGGGGCACACTGGCATAGCCAAAATCGTGAATGGCCACATAGACCCAGGAGATCCCCGCGCCAAACCACCCCAATCCAAACAACCAGCCGCGCCAAAAGGCCCGTTGAATGGACAGATTCCGGCAAGCGGCAAATAACAACGCAGGAACGATAATCGCTAGAAGATAGAGATCGTAAGGAGAAAAAGCGAGCGGACCGAGAAGCCCCCCTGTCAAGGCTAAGGCATCGCCGCTCCATGCCTTTGTCACTGCAAGCACGGAAAAAGATTTTTCCTGCGGCGCCTTATCATAAGATGGATTTTGCTCAGGCGAACGGCCCATACTACCTCCCCTGCCAACCCCCTATTGGCATCCCTCTAATAAAATAGCCGGCCGCTATCGAGGGATTAGCCGCCTACCTTCACTGCCGAGCTTTCAATGCCATCGGCTTTCGACAAGAGGTATAATTCTAATAAGTGGATGCGCCGGCTATCGGCGCGCAGGACTTTAAACTCAAAATCGCTAATAGAAATGGCTTCTCCTCGCTCCGGGACTCGCCCAAATCCATTTAGCACCAAACCGCCAATGGTATCGAATTCCTCGTCACTAAAATCGGTCCCAAAATATTCATTGAAATCTTCAATGGGCGTGAGGGCCTTTATCGTATAATTATCATCCCCCCGGTGAAAGATGAAGGCATCTTCGGCAATATCATGCTCATCTTCAATTTCGCCCACAATCTGCTCCAGTACATCCTCAATGGTCACAAGACCTGCGGTTCCCCCGTATTCGTCCACGACAATAGCCATGTGATTACGGCTAGCACGAAACTCCCTTAGCAACACATTGAGACGCTTGCTTTCTGGGATAAAGACCGCCGGGCGCAAAATATCTCGAATATTGAAAGAGCGCGCTTCCCGCTGCTGGCAATAAAGAAGCATATCCTTAGCCAGCAAGATCCCCACAATGTCATCACGGCTTTCGCCAATCACTGGAAACCGGGAATGGGCTGATTGAGTGATGACCTCCAGGGTTTCTTCTGGAGGGTTATCTCGCTCCACAACCACCATTTGTGAACGGGGCACCATGATATCACGCACCTGCATCTCACCTACGACTAAGGCGCCTTCAATCATACTGAGAGTCTCTGGATCAAGGAGACGGCGGTCGGAAGCATTACGCAGAAATTCAACGAGTTGTTCTCGGTCTTGGGGTTCGCCCAGCAACACCTGCCCCAAGCGTTCTCGCCAAGAGCGGGCTGCTAGACTATGACTAGGTCGGCCTTCGTTCATAAATCCTCTTTATGCACTCTCATAAGGATTGGGATAACCCAATGATTTAAGTATGGTAATTTCCATAGCCTCCATCTGCTGTGCCTCCGCCTCTTGCTGGTGGTCAAAACCAAGCAAATGGAGTACGCCATGGACCACCAAGTGAGCCCAATGGGCCCTTTCCTCTTTAGCGTGTTCCAGAGCTTCACGCGCTACCACTGGAGCACAAATTACCAAGTCCCCTAAAAGGGAAATTTGAAAAGGCAGGGGCGCGGAAAGCTCAAAGGGAAAGGAAAGGACGTTGGTTGCCCCCTCCTTGTAGCGATACCGCCAATTAAGCTCTGCCACCTCAGCTTCATCTGCGATTCGAATAGTCACTTCCCCCTCTTTTGATTGGTTTACCAACACCGCCTCTACCCAGCGCTGGAAATCCACTTGCAGAGGAATGCCCGTTCTAGAAACAGCATACTGAACCTGGACGGCGATACTCATAGCCCCGGCCCATTGCCACGACCAAAACGCTCATAGGCCTGCACAACTCGCTGCACCAACGGATGCCGCACCACATCGCGAGCTTGAAAAAAAGTAAAGCTAATCCCATTGACATCCTTTAGTACCTCAGTGACATGACGCAAACCTGAAGGTTGACCTTTAGGCAAGTCAATTTGGGTAACATCCCCCGTCACCACAGCGATTGAGCCATACCCTAAACGGGTGAGAAACATTTTCATCTGCTCAATGGTCGTATTCTGGGCTTCATCTAAAATGATAAAAGACTCGTTTAACGTCCGGCCACGCATGTAAGCCAGAGGAGCCACTTCAATCACATGGCGTTCAATAAGCTTAGCCACTCGCTCAAAACCCAGCATTTCATAAAGAGCGTCGTAGAGGGGGCGAAGATAGGGATCAATCTTCTGAGCTAAATCCCCTGGCAAGAAACCTAGACGCTCGCCGGCCTCCACCGCAGGCCGCACCAAAAGCAATCGCCGCACTCGCTCTTTCTCCAAAGCTTCCACCGCGCAGGCCACGGCCAGGTAAGTCTTACCCGTTCCCGCCGGACCAATGCCAAAATTAATATCATGGGTGAGAATATTGCGTAAATAACGAATTTGCCGCGGACTACGGCCTTTAATCGTCCCCCGCCGAGTTCGAATCAGGACCTCTTCCTGCTCTTCCAAGAGAGGATATTCTTGGTGCCCCGCCTCTTGCAGGAGAAGATGGACCCGAGCCGGAGTCACCCGAGCTTCATCGGCATCATCATAAAGACGCCTTATCACATCACCGGCCGTTTGCACCGAAGGACTGTCGCCGAGAACCCGAAAAAGATTTCCCCGGTTGTTGATTTCTACTCCCAAACCTCTCTCTATCTGGCGCAGATGCTCATCCATCTGCCCACAGAGATTGGCCAACCGTTCATTGTCCAGGGGTTCCAGGACAAAATCGTTACTTTCAGGATGATCAGAAGGAGGGTGTTCGTTCAAGGGTATATCAATAGCTCAAACACTATAAGAGGTTCCTGATCCCTTGCGCCACCTAGGGCCCAGGATGGAAACGCAGGTCGAACTCAGACACCAAAACAGGAGAAGGGAAACAGAAAAAGCCAGCGTAAGCATATTTCGTTGCTTGCTTATCTACTTAATAATTGCAATAGCTCTATCTATTAAAATACTTGCTTATTTCAATCTTATTTCAAGATGGATTGGCAACATTAGGCTAGGGGAAAGCGTTCCCACAATAGTCGGCAGCTTGGACCTTAGCTCTAAGCTAGACCGGCGCTTCGCGCCGCCTATTTCCCATCCCATCAAGCACATTGCCTTTCGTTGTCAATGACTACACCCCGTAAAGAGTTAGGCAATGCCTCTGTAATCCTCACATTAACAAATTTACCAATTAGACCTTGAGTAGCGGGAAAATTCACTACCCGGTTATTCGCCGTACGCCCCGCTAGCATGGCAGGATCCTTCTTCGAGGAACGTTCAACGAGTACCTGCTGCACGGTATCCACCATTCCCTGACTAATAGTCATTTCCGAAGCACGTAGACGTTCCTGCAAGATCCCAAGCCGCTCTTTCTTAACTGCCATCGGCACCTCATCCGGAAGGCTCGCTGCTGGCGTCCCTGGTCTCGGACTGTAGATAAAACTGAAGGAATGGTCAAACCCTACCTCATCCACTAAGGCCAACGTCGCCTGGAAATCAGCCTCGGTCTCCCCGGGCAAGCCGATAATAAAATCGCTTGAAATGCTGATATCAGGGCGCACTTGGCGTAATCTCCGCAGCTTTGCTTTATACTCTAGCACAGTGTGGCCCCGTTTCATTAGACTGAGAATCCGATCCGAGCCGCTCTGTACGGGTAAGTGCAAGTGGCTAACCAGCTCTGGCACCTCAGCGAAGGCCTGGATTAGGCTGTCGGAGAATTCTACCGGGTGGGACGTGGTAAAACGGATGCGCTCAATGCCCTCAATAGAAGCCACATAGGTAATCAATAGGGCCAGGTCGGCAATATCACCCTCCCCCATCGGCCCCCGATAAGCATTGACGTTTTGGCCCAAAAGGGTCACTTCCCGCACCCCCTGTTCCGCCAGATCCACGATCTCGGCGATCACATCATCGAGGGGCCGGCTGATCTCCTCGCCACGGGTATAAGGGACCACACAAAAGGAGCAGTATTTGCTGCACCCTTCCATCACGGAGACAAAGGCCATCGGACCCTCAGCGCGGGGTTCAGGTAATTTATCGAATTTCTCGATCTCGGGAAAAGAGATGTCAATCACCGGCTGGTGATTGCCACTGACCTGGGTCAGCATCGCGGGGAGCCGGTGTATCGTCTGGGGCCCGAAAACCAGATCCACATAGGGCGCCCGAGCACGAATCGTTTCCCCTTCTTGACTGGCAACGCAGCCGCCCACGCCAATAATCAATTCGGGGCGCGCTTGTTTCCATTGCCGCCATCGGCCTAATTGAGAAAAGACTTTTTCTTGGGCTTTCTCCCGCACGGAGCAGGTATTAAGCAATAGCACCTCTGCTTGCTCAGGGTCAGAAGTGAGCTCCAGCCCATGGGACTGCCTGAGTACATCCGCCATCCTGGTGGAGTCATACTCATTCATCTGGCAACCATGGGTTTTAATATAAAGCTTCTTGGCCATGAAAATGCTTACCGATTCCTCCAATCGCCATTTAATACACACTTCACAATACTACGCTCCGTCTTGAAGTTCCAGCCCCCCTCTTCGACCCCACCCAAAGCTTACGATGACAAGAGCGAACTAGGACACAATCCAGGGCTACTTATTTAATATAGGCTGATATATTAAAGATCTCCCTCACTATTTGGAGAAACCATTTCCGTGGCAATTAACCACTGGCCTGCCCACGAAAGGCCCCGAGAAAAACTACTCCAGCGGGGCCCCGGCGCCTTGTCTGATGCGGAGCTTTTAGCCATCTTTCTCCGTACCGGGGTCACCGGGAAAACCGCTGTCGACCTGGCGCGAGAGCTCCTAGAAGACTTCGGCAGCCTACGAGCCTTGCTTGAGGCGGACCTCAACCAGTTCTGCCGTGCCCCAGGACTAGGACTAGCCAAGTATGCGCAATTGCAAGCTTGCCTGGAAATGGGACGCCGACATCTAGAAGCTACCCTCAAACGGGGTGACGCCCTAACCGATCCGATAACCACACAGCGCTACCTCGTGGCACGCTTGCGGGCCTATCCTTTCGAAGTTTTCTCCTGCCTCTTTCTTGACAACCGCCACCGGGTTCTCGCTTTCGAAGAACTATTCCGAGGGACCATCGATGGCGCCAGCGTTCACCCTCGGGAGGTGATCAAGCGCGCCCTCGCCCATAATGCCGCGGCCGTTATCCTGGCCCACAACCATCCCTCTGGGGTGGCAGAACCCAGCCGAGCCGATGAGCTGATTACTCAACGGCTCAAGGAGACTTTGGCGCTGGTGGACATTCGGGTTCTCGATCACATTATTGTGGGAGATGGAGAAACCCTCTCCTTTGCCGAGCGAGGCCTCCTCTAAGAAATTTTGAAAACAGCTTCTTAACACTGATTTTCCCCTTCCCTTTGCTGTTTTCCAGTGGCCCGCTCAAGGCGAATGAAGCTATAGGGATAAGGGTTTTGGGAATCCGGATCATGGTCCTCTCGCCAGACTTCGGCCCAATCAGCAGGATCGAAGTCGGGAAACCAAGTATCCCCCCGGAAAGTCCCCCGAACCAAAGTGAGGTAAATGCGATGGGCCTGGGGAAACAGTTGCTGGTAAAGGGAAGCCCCACCGATGACCATCACCTCTTCAGCTTTTCCTGCGGCCTGCAAACCCGCTTCCACCGAGTGGACTACGGTGCATCCCGGCGCTTTATAATGGAGCTTATGGGTCACCACAATATTATGCCGCCCCGGCAAGGGGCGGCCAATGGACTCATGGGTGCCACGTCCCATCAGAATGGGTTTACCCATGGTAAGGCGACGAAAATATTTGAGATCCGCCGATAAATGCCAAGGCAGCCGGCAATTGGCGCCAATTAAGCGGTGATCGTCCATGGCGACGACGAACGAGATAATCATCTTTCTCAGCTTACACCGAAACTTCCGCCTTAATATGGGGGTGGCTTTGATAGCCTACAACCTCCAGATCTTCGTATTGATACTCGAACAAAGAAGGGGGTTTGCGCTTGAGCCGGAGACGGGGCGGGGGAAGCGGCTCCCGAGTGAGTTGCAACCGTGCCAACTCTAGATGATTCCGATACAAATGAACATCCCCTCCCGTCCAGATAAACTCCCCTACTTCCAAATCACATTGCTGGGCCATTAGATGGGTCAGCAGAGCATAAGAAGCAATATTGAAGGGAACCCCCAGGAAAACATCGGCGCTGCGTTGATAGAGCTGGCAAGACAAACGGCCCTGGGCCACATAAAATTGAAACAACGCATGACAGGGAGGTAGTGCCATCTCATCCACATTGGAGGGATTGTAGGCCACCACCATGTGGCGCCGGCTATAGGGGTTATGTCGTATCTGCTCTAGCACTTTCGAAATCTGATCTAGATGCCGCCCATCGGGCAGGGGCCAGGAGCGCCATTGATAGCCGTAAATGGGGCCCAGCTCCCCCTGCTCATCGGCCCACTCATCCCAAATCGTCACTCCATGATCATGGAGGTATTGCACATTGGTGTCGCCCCGAAGGAACCACAGTAGCTCGATGAAAATAGAGCGAACATGAAGCTTTTTGGTGGTGACCAGAGGGAAACCCTGCTGAAGATCAAATCTCATCTGATGCCCGAAGATGGACCAGGTCCCGGTACCGGTCCGATCATCCCGCTCGACCCCCGTATCGAGTATTTTCTGGATAAGGTCAAGATAGGGTTTCACCGCTAAGCTTTCTCCAGCCGATTGGCCCTCAGGTAGGCCCACCCTAGCAGGGTGACGCCGATTAAGATCATGGGCAGGCTTAAAATTTGCCCCATGGTCAGCCAGTCAAAGGCAAGATAGCCCAAATGGGCATCAGGCACACGCACAAACTCCACGGTAAAGCGAAATAGCCCGTAGCAGAGCAGAAACAGGCCCGATACCGCCATGGTGGGCCGAGAACGGCTCGAGAACAGCCATAAAACAAGAAAAAGGGCAACGCCCTCCAAGGCCGCCTCGTAAAGCTGCGAGGGATGCCGAGGCAGGCCGCCGGCCCGGGGATCAGGAAACACCATCCCCCAAGGCACGTCCGTGACCTTTCCCCAGAGCTCACCATTGATGAAATTGCCAATCCGGCCTGCCCCCAACCCAATCGGCACCAGTGGGGCAACAAAATCCGTCACCTGGAAAAAGCGCTTGTCCACTTTGCGGGCATAGATGGCCAGGGCCACCAAAACGCCTAATAGCCCCCCGTGGAAAGACATCCCCCCCTGCCAAATCTTAAAGATACGGAGGGGTTCAGCCAGGACATTGTCAAAATCGTAGAAAAGCGCATAGCCGAGCCGACCCCCGAGGATGACCCCGAGGGCCCCATAGAAAATCAGATCATCCACCTGTTCAGGGCGCCAACCTGAGGTAGGGCGCTTGGCGCGAAGGCGGCCCAACCCCCAGGCCCCCAAAAAGCCGATCAGGTACATGATGCCATACCAGTGAACCTTGAGGGGGCCCAAGGAAAAGGCAACTGGGTCAATATTAGGATAACTAATCATCATAATCCTTGCTCAAGGCTCAAGAAATTCAACCCCCAACCGCTACCTTGGCTTAGAAGTTTAACCCCCAGAGAGAGGATGGCCCCCATTTATAAAGTCCAGCAACCCCTTCTGGAGGCAGGACAGGGCTGGCCGTACTACCACCGGGACTTAAATTGCATTGGGCTCAAGATAGTAGGGAGTAGTCATGGTGAAAAATTTAGCCCGTCACTGTTTTTTTCTTTTGTGCTTGATTCTTGCTCCTAGCATCGGATCGGCCGGTTTAAACGCCTTTCCCGATTCGGATTCAAATAATAACAGCAATAATACCAACCAAGGAAATACTCAGAATTTTAGCAACGACTCGGATGCTAATATCGATTCCAGCGGGGCAACCCCGAAAAGCACCGATGAAATCGTTGCTGCAACCAAAGCTGAGTGTGCCGCCGATCCTGCAAGCTGCGGGGTTACTTTATCCAGTTTTCTAGACAGCACCGGGTTTGGCGAGACCGAACCCAACAACCATGTCATGGGTGCCGACCCCATGGAATTTGGCGCTGAATATGTGGGTCAACTCTATAGCCCAGAGGACCAGGATTGGTTCTACATCACCACCACGGAACCCAATCAAATACTCACCGTTAATTTTAACGTCCCTGGATTAGAAGACATCACGGGGTGGAATATCTCCGTACGGGATAGCGGCGGTAACATTTTCTCGGAGGTCTATACCGGGTTTGACTTCGCGCCAGAAAGCCTATTACAGACAATCCTATCCCGTGCGGGCACCTATTATGTGGTGGTAAAATCCTTGAAGCAAGCCCAGGAGGAGACAAGATCTTCGGACCAAAACGGCGAAGCCGATTTGATCTATGAGCACCTGCCCCATGATTACCGCCTAGCCGCTTTTATAGGAAATTCTCAAGTCACCACAGAACCCATCGATGTCAACTTTTTTGATGCGGAAGTGGAGCCCAATGATTTCCGTATTGAGGCCAACCCATTATCTTTCTCTAGTCCACTAGCTTCCAATGTCACTATGGTAGGGCTACTTTCAGGTACCCCAATACCGGGAGTTCCAGCATTTGAATTCGAGAAGGATTGGTTTGTCTATGAAACAGAGGGCAATGAAATTCTGAGTGTAGAATTCTGTGTCCGCAAGGACTGCCAGGGCAGCGCTTGGCAAGTGACTGTGCTCGATGAAAATGAACTAACCTTGGTTGATATGCGGACTGATATGGAAAAAAGGTTTGATCTCGGCATCCGCAACCCAGGCAGGTACTTTATACGAATTGGTGTTGCCCCAAGATTGGATGAAGAAGGTGGTAAAGGCAGCGGAATAACTTATGTCTGTGCCATTGATCCTGCCATGCCCCTAAAAGATTGTCCTAACCCTGATGAGAGAATATTGATTGTTGAGCCTCCATGGCACCAATACAACTTCACGGTCACCAGCACCCAGCTCCCGCCCTTGATGAACGAGGTAAGCAGCCCCTAGGTATTCGCTTCACCAAATACCTTAGAGAAGAGTCTAAAATTAGGCTGGTAGGATATGCTAAAGCCCATTCTACCAGCCTCCTTACCATATCCCATTCGGGAACTTTTAGATTACAATGGGGTAAAAATACTAAAAGAAAGCATGAATGAGTTAAGCGCGATAAAACAATGGAACCACTAGCCAAATTATTAGCGGTCATCGGCGCCATTACGGCGATGATTACCGGCCTATTCCTTATCTTCTCCAGGCTAAAAGCAAAAGGTCAAAGCTTTGGGCCAAGCTCTTTGCGCGCCATAGGCATCGTTTTATTTGTCCCAACGCTATTAATCCTGGCGATTGTGACAGAATTCAATACCGAGGCATTGGCGGCATTGTTTGGAACCTTGGTGGGATATTTCTTAGCCCACTCGGGATCAAGCACCAACCAATAACACTACGCCCCAGCAACAGTTCCCAGACAAAGGCCATCTGGCCTGGGCTCTCCATAATTTTGTGCTCATAGCCCTCCAGCTACAATCCAAACCACTGTCCCCCTCACCCTTCTTTGAAATAATCTCCATAGGCACCTTGCCCGTCCAGTGTTTCCAATGCCCCCATTAGGGAAAAATCGTACTATCCCACGCCCCATGGAAAACTTTCCCCTCATGGGGGAAAATGCCCGAGCATAATAACCAGGCAATCGTTGATTAATCGCAAACTCCCCAAGGGGATGACTCAATGGTCACCAAAGCAGAACTCCTTAAACAAGCCACTCACCAAGCGTTAATAGAGGCCAATAAGCGCCATTTGGGCAATTCCGCGAAGGAACAACTTCAAACCGAAGCCCAAGCAATTATCGCGGACATCTTTCGCTCCATCCATTGGAGAAACACCGAGAATGACCCAGAGGTCCCCCAAAAACCCCTCACGGCCTGGCACCATCGGACCATGAGCGACCGGGAAACTGATTGGCGCTACTTGAACTTCGACAAAGAAGAGCTGCAACAGGCTGCTGAACGTTATTTGCAAGCTCCGTGGCTCCATTTTCCAGAGCTGGATTGGCTGTTGCTCAACACTTTAGTCTACGGGGATTATCTAACGACGCTGGATACAGTTCGCGCTCGCACCATGCCTTTCAGTCGTTATGAATCCAAAAAATCAGGCAAAACCAGCTTCAGAATGTTAGCTGAAGTCTGGAGAGGGGCTTTATTGATACTGAAAATTACTGCCTGGTTCATCATATTTGCTGCCGTCTCCCCCGCTTCACCCATAGGACCGCTCATTTGGATAGGGATCACCGGCTGGTGGCTATGGCGGAAGTGGGCTATTCGAAGGAAAAACAACACCCTTTTAAACTCAATGTTCAGTGCCTATGGGATGCTCAATATAACGGAGAAAAACTGGCCTAAAATTCATGAGAATCTCGAAAGAAGCCAGGAATTAGGGGCGATCTGGAATCCTACCATTTACCCTCTGGTTGAAGAGAGACGACGCGCTTACCCTCTTTAGAGGGTTTTTAGTCGGGGCACGGCGGTACGTGCCTTAATGTCCTATGAGGATCGCGGGACAGGAGGCGGTGAGATGACCAACCCAAACTAAGACCATTACGCATGGACACAAGAAACTATCTCCAGATGTTTGAGCAACTTTTTCAGATCATCGAGAAGGCGTTTCGGGTCAATCATCTTCGTCCTGTGGGGGGTGTGCTCAAGTGCTAAGCCACCTTGCGCTCGTTCTGGATAGTGATCTTGGGATCGGGATTTCGCGGCGGTATCGGTAATCCCTGCTCCTTTAGCAATTCCACATGCTCTTTCATCCCCCACTTCGCTTTATAAAGACAATCCTCCACGGAGTGGCCCACACCCGTGAAACCCTCGAGATCCGGTGAATAGAAACCAAAGTAATCCGGTTCCTCGGTCGCTTCAATGAGGAGTGAATAAGGTAGATCAATCAGGGACTGCCATGTTACTGGATGAGCTGCGTGCTAAAAAAGAGGTCATCGCCACGTTGGGGGATCAGTATGGGGCCTGCCACATCCGGGTTTTTGGCTCCGTCGCCAGGGGCGAGGAACGGCCCGATAGCGATGTGGATTTTCTGGTGGAGTTTCCCCGGGGCTATGATCTATTCGCGCAACGCTTGCCCTTGACGGAGCGATTAGAGGCGTTGCTCCAGCGGCGGGTGGAGGTGATCACGGAGCATGAACTCAATCGCCATCTTCGTGACCAGATATTGAAGGAGGCCGTGGAGCTATGACCAAGCCCTGGCAACCTTATGCCAAGCATGGTTCATCCCCGCGCCTGAGGGGAACACACTTCCTGTAACTATCTATTAAAATAAGAAAAAAATAGTAGTCTTATTTCTACCAACGAATCTCCAGTGCTTTAGTCATCAATTAAAAATCGAACTACCATAATATCCCCTATTGTTAAAGAGCACTTTCCTTCTCTTCACCTTGCTCAGGCGGATAAAAGGAAACCAACTTTAGACCATCCATCTCAACTGGCATACGCCGATTTTTACCCAGGGTGACAAAATCGAAGCCGGATTCTGTATTGGTGCTCCACGCCATAACAACATTGCCATCTTCGATACCTTCTTCTATCTGATTCGAGATCATCTCTCGGACTCGTGAAGACAAATCACCTATATACACTCCAGCCCGCACCTCCAATAGCCACAACGCCAATCGACCACGCAGCCTGGGAGGAGCATTTTCAGCCACGATGACCAGCATCACCAAGGCTCTTTGGATTAGGGATAGCAACAGGAACAGCCTCTTCATGAGGCGAAGGTGGTTTAAGTTCCCCAGCGGCCAAGACTTCCTCAATGCTGGGAATAATTTTCTTTAAGAGCTTAGTCTGCCTAAAAACATCGCGGCATGCCAGACGCACCATCCGCTCGGGCTCTCTTGGATCCTTAGCAGCAACTTGAAAGGCCATGGGTATTACCGTATCGAATTTAAACAGGTCAGCAACATCGTAGATAAATGAAAGTGGCTTGCCGGTATGGATGAATCCAACTGCTGGCGCATAACCTGCTGTCAGCACGGCCGCTTCAGTGATGCCATACAGACAGGCATTAGCCGAGCTGACACAGCGGTTGAGCATATCACTGCCCTCCCAGTTTTTGGGATCATAATGGCGCTTACTCCATTTCAAGCCATGACGCTGAGCAAGCAATTGATACATCTTACGGACCCGTACCCCTTCGATACCGCGTAACTGGTCTATGCAACGTACCTACCCGTGCCGCCAGAGCCGCCGCCGCATGAGAAACCCGGGTACCTGGTTCCAACATCAGACAGGCAATACTGCCCACTGGAATGTGGGTTCGGACCCCGTTTTTATCGATGACAACAAAGGCTCCGTCCAATACATCGATTTGACCATATTCAATAAATAAGAGAGATACACGTTCTTTCATAGCGATCGGTTTGAGAGGCGAAAGCATATTGGATCCATCCACTAATAGTTAAATAATTAGCCAAATAGATACTTTATCGCCTCATCCTTGGAAATCCTTAAATGCGTGGCAACATCAGTAATAATGGCGGATAGCGTTCCCACCCTCAATGGACTATGGTTGGGGATAGTAATATGATGTTGTCGAGCACCTTCTCCTTCTCTGGTCAGTCGAATATGGCTACCTGTCTGCCGAGTCACTCGATAGCCAACTCGATGGAGGGCTTTTACTAAGTCAGTCCCGCTAACGTCACGAGGAAGCTTCACAGCGCAATGACTTCTTCTTTGACAAAATGGAGACGAATTATTTTTGGGGCTTCGCCTTCCTCAAAATGGCAAGATACAGCCTCCCGTACTTGAGCATGCAGGCTTTCCAAATCATCGGCTTCGGTAAAAATCGATTCCCCAAGCGCCCGCAATTGGTATCCACCCTCAGGGGCTTCTTCCACAATAAAAATAATTTCGTTCATCAATTTTCCACCTGGTCACTTCAATGGAATGGGAATTGATAAGCATGATTAAATCCGTCTTACCATTAATAGCCCACACCCGAACCCTTTGGCTGGACCTATACCTTCATATTTGGAGTTTCGCCATGACTGACTGCGGTTCGGTCCCTCCTCACCTTGTCAGTCTGGAGAATTCGCGTTTCCTCGCGGTCCTTGGGCGGTGGCTAGGCCACGGCCCTTGGGGTCTTTACCGCTCCACGCGCTTTATCGGTTCCGGCGCTCCCCGCCGTACCCAACCTCAACACATTTTTGGCCGCGTTAATGTCCCGGTCGTGGGTAGCGCCACAGCTACAGGTCCACTCACGAATATTGAGCGGCAGAATCTCTTGCGCCGCGCCACACTCAGAGCACGTCTTACTGGTGGGCGCCCAACGGTCCACGATAAATACTTCTCGGCCATACCATTCTGCTGGGGCGTTGGGTAAAACCTGAATTTGTAGGCCCGTTGCGTTACCATATCCCAATCGTAATACAACAGGGCTTTAATAACAATGGCAAGGGAATATTTAAATGTACGGGTTGATTCCGATCTCAAAAAGCAACTTCAAGAGTTGGCTAAGAGGGAAAACCGAACGCTGTCGAACTTCGTCGAAACGGTGCTGGGCAACTACGCGAAACGCGAATTCATGGCGAAGCGCAAGTAATACCAATTCGTACTGACCCCGCATGTTATAATGAGGAGGTTTGAAAGCGAGTTTATGGGGAGGAGCGAGGTTGATGAGTCGCCGCCTAGAGCTAGAAATCACGGAGAGTGCCGAGGAATTAAAAGCGCTGCTTCACCAGCAGAGCGAGGTGAAACTCAAAGAACGAGTTCAGGCGTTATATTTGCTCAAGAGCGAGCAGGTCACCGAACTCAAAGCTTTGGGGAAAGTGCTAGGGCGCAATCCCTCCACCCTTTATCGCTGGTTTGAGGGGTATCGGGCCCGAGGGTTAGCAGGCTTGCTTGAGCTTGGGACGGCGCATAATGGGTGTGCCCGAGCTATACCGCCGGCGGTGGAGCAGGCCTTAAAGCAGCGTTTGAAAGAACCGCCGGGTTTTAAGAGCTATGGGGCGATTCAACAGTGGCTGAGGGAAGAATACGGGTTGCAGATTAAGTATAAAACGGTACATCAGACAGTACGTTACCGGCTCAAAGCCAAGCTCAAAGTGGCGCGCCCGAGCCACCTTCATCGAGAGGAAGCGGCGGGGGTGGACTTTAAAAAAAACTCCCGCGGCGCCTAGAAGTTTTGCCGGTCCTCTACGGGGCGGAAGACCCCGCTTTAGCGGTGCGGTATTGGTGTTACGATGAGACGCGCTTTGGGCTTAAAACCATCCCTCGGCGACTGATTACGTTGACCGGCACCAAGCCCCTAGCGCCGGTGCAATGGCAATTTAAAGCCTTCTATCTCTATGGGGCAGTGGAGCCGCTGAGCGGGGAAAGCTTCTTTTTGGAGTTCTCTCATCACGATAGCGACTGTTTTCAGATTTATTTGGATCACCTCGCTCAACGCTATCCCCACGCTCTCCATATCGTTCAACTTGATAATGCCAGCTCTCATTGGGCCAAGAAGCTGGAGTTGCCTGAGAATATCGTGTTGATGTTCCAGCCTCCCTATAGCCCCGAGCTCAACCCTATCGAGCGACTTTGGCAACACATGAAAGATCAGCTCAGTTGGGTTCTCTTTAGCACACTGGACTCCCTTCGACAGACTGTCGGGGAAATCCTCCAGGACCTCACTCCACAAACGATTCGTTCTTTAACCGGTTACCCCTTTATCCTCTCCGCTTTAAAGCATGCAAATATTTAAAGAAATGGTATAATGCGGCCCTCGCGCTCGCGGCTCCGCTACGCTGCGCACTCTCGCTGGGGGGTTGTCATACGTCCCTGTATTCCTTCAAGGTCTGTTGGAAAGGATCGCCGGCGTTGATCGCGGCAACCCACCGCCTTAAACTGAAAGTGTCAGCGGAAACGGGCGCCACTCCGGTTTGGCTGGAGCAGTGTCACCGCCACGCCCGCTGATTTGTCCTATTACTCGAAAGGAATTCCAGGCCCGAAGTGCTTGGCTTTCGTTTTCACCCCGACCTATACTGTCTTTAGAAACCTTGCGAGTGCCCCCGGAGGGGGTATAGGAAGCGAGGACCCATCACCCTTTGCTTGAGGTAATCGGCGATGGAGAGCTGTCCGGGTTTCTTGCTGCCCGCATTTTCTGGCGGGATGTGTCCGTCCCGGCGCAGGGCTTCAACCGCTTTTTTCTTCTCCCGCATCTTTCCCACTACGGCGCTGCATCGTTGGAGCTTGCGGTTAAGATCATCACACCCCGCTATGGCTTACCCTGGCGGGGTTTTCTTTTGGGCAGGAAAATAACTCTTGCGGGACTTGTTGTGGACTTGTGGACTTGTAGCTATCTTAAGGCGAATACAGGCAGATTTATTTTGGCATGGGATTCCACCATAACTACCCGTTTTTAAATGGAAATCGTATGGTGGCTATGGGTGGATTCGAACCACCGACCTCAGCATTATGAGTGCCGCGCTCTAACCAACTGAGCTACATAGCCAAAAAGCTTTAACACTTGTGATGAGAGTCCGTAACTAAAAACGGCTCCAAGATGGAAGAAAGATTTTACGTTATCTCCCAGTAAATTGTCCAGAAGGCCAGAGATTATACATTGAAACGAAAGTGCATGATATCACCATCCTGAACGATGTAGTCCTTGCCCTCAAGGCGCCATTTCCCCGCTTCCTTCGCGCCCTGCTCTCCTTGGTAAGTGATAAAGTCCTCATAGGAGACGACCTCCGCCCGAATGAAACCTTTTTCAAAGTCGGTATGGATAACTCCAGCGGCCTGGGGAGCGGTTGCGCCAATGGGAACTGTCCAGGCACGAACTTCTTTCGGACCAGCGGTGAAAAAAGTCTGCAAGCCCAGCAGCTTGTAGCCAGCACGAATGACCCGGTTTAAACCCGGTTCTTCAATGCCAAGCTCTGCTAAAAATTCCTCTTTTTCGGTATCTTCCAGCTGGGACAACTCCGCTTCGATAGCGGCACATACGGGGACAACCTCCGCTCCCTCCTTGGCGGCTAACGCCTCTACCTCCTGCAGCCAAGGGTTATTTTCAAAGCCATCCTCCGCCACATTAGCGATATAGAGGGTCGGCTTGGAGGTCAGTAAATGCAAAGACTGGAGACTTTTTAATTCTTCCTTGTCAAGCGCGAGGGCTCGGGCCGGTTTACCGGCATCCAGATGCTCCCCCATTTTCTCTAGCAGGTTTTTGAATGTAATGGCCTCCTTATCCGCTTTTGCCGCCCGGGTTGCGCGGGATAAGGCCTTTTCCACGGTCTCTAGGTCTGCCAGGGCCAATTCGGTGTTGATTACCTCTATATCCCCCAGGGGATTCACTTCTCCAGCCACATGAACTACATTTTGATCTTCAAAGCAGCGCACCACATGGGCGATGGCTTCCGTCTCGCGAATATGGGCCAGGAATTGATTACCGAGACCCTCCCCTTGAGAGGCGCCAGCAACCAAACCGGCGATATCCACAAACATCATGGTAGCTGGAAGCACCTGCTGAGGACCGACAATGGCGGCGATTTTATCTAGCCTCGGATCAGGCACCGGCACGACGCCCACATTGGGATCGATAGTGCAAAAAGGGTAATTCTGCGCTTCGATACCCGCCCGGGTAAGGGCATTAAATAAGGTAGACTTACCCACATTGGGCAAGCCCACAATTCCGCATTTAAATCCCATGGATGGTTGGTTCCTAGATTTGGCTGTGCAGTCGGTGCATAGCTTTTTCTATGTCATCTGCCAGCACCTCGGGCAAAACCTCAAGTGCTCCGGTAATGGCTGCCTCAATGGCGCGTTGATCCGCTGCCGAGGGACGATTTAGCACGTAGTTCACCACATCCTGACCGCTCCCAGGATGGCCAATCCCTAGACGTAGCCGTAAAAAATCCCGCCGGCCCAGACAGTTGATAATATCCCGCAGACCATTGTGCCCCCCGTGACCTCCATTGCGCTTGAGTTTGGCGCCTCCAGGGGGAAGATCCAAATCATCATGGATGATTAGCAAGTGCTCAAGAGGGAGTTGGTAGTAATTCAGAAGGGCAAGCACCGCTTGACCACTGCGGTTCATAAAAGTCGTCGGCTTGAGTAGCAGTAAATTTTGCCCGCACCAACTGACGCGGGCAAAATCACCAAAAAACTTTGCCGCTGGCTTGAAGTCCGTATCTAATCCCTTAGCGAAAGTATCTATCCACCAGAACCCCACATTATGGCGGGTCTGAGCATATTTCGCCCCTGGATTACCTAGGCCCACCAACAACCAAGCAGTTGTGCCCACCGGGCTCACTAGCGGCAGCCTACTCGGCGGCTTCAGCGCCACCTTCGGTTCCCGCTTCCTCTTCTTCGGCAACCCGTGGTTTATGGATGGTCACTACCGGTTGATCGTAATCCTCGCCAAGTTTCAGGGCTGGAATCTCAACGCCCTCAGGAAGCTTTAGATCAGATAAGTGCAAAGCTTCACCTGCACCGAGATCAGTCAAATCAACTTCGATAGACTCCGGTAAGTCTTTAGCTAAGCAAGTGATTTCAACATCGTTCAACAGGCGGGCTACGACACCGCCTTCCTGCCTTACACCGCGGGCGACATCATCGCCCATAAAATGCAAGTGCACGCTTATAGACAGTTTTTGGGTAGGGCTGACCCGTTGCAAATCCAAATGGAGCACTTTGTTAGGATTCGCCGGATCCCGTTGTAAGGCCTTAAGCACAGCCTTTTCCGTCTTGCCATTGGCATGGATAGTTAAGATATGAGAGTAAAAAGCTTCATAGCCCAGGTGCTGAAAAAGCAAATTATGATCAAGAGTTAGGGAAACAGGTTCTTTCCCGGCACCATATAGAATAGCAGGTACTTTGCCGGCGCGACGCAGGCGGCGGCTCGCACCTTTACCCTGCTCACCACGAACATCGGCGTGGAGTTCAAATAGGTTTTCCATTGTCTTTTAGTGTCTCCTGTCGACGAATCAAAAGCGCCCTACACGCTGCCCTCGCCTCCCCCGCGACCAAGGGTAGCGAGCAACAATGCAGGGCATCTTATTCCACAAATAGGGAACTGACGGACTCTTCGGCACTAATCCGATACACAGTCTCGGCCAGCATTTCAGCAATACTGAGTTGGCGAATCTTGCTACAAGCCCGGGCCTCTTCATGGAGCGGGATAGTATCCGTCACCACCAACTCATCCAACACGGACTTATTAATGTTTTCTACTGCTGGCCCGGAAAGCACCGGGTGGGTGCAGTAAGCGATGACCTTGGCGGCCCCATTGCTCTTGAGTGCTCGGGCAGCCTCACACAAAGTACCGGCGGTATCCACAAGATCATCGACCAATACGCAGGTCCGTTCCCTGACATCGCCAATAATATGCATGACCTTTGCCTCATTGGGATGGGGCCGGCGTTTGTCAATAATCGCTAGATCTGCCTCCAAGTGCTTTGCCAGAGCCCGTGCCCTCACCACGCCCCCCACGTCAGGGGATACGACGATTAGATGGGGATATTGATGCTTCCAAATGTCACCCAGAAGGACCGGCGAAGCATAGACGTTGTCTACCGGCAAATCAAAAAATCCCTGAATCTGATCGGAATGGAGATCCACCGTCAACACCCGGTCAGCGCCTACAACGGTAATCATATTAGCGACGACTTTGGCGCTGATAGGCACGCGGGCTGAGCGTGGCCGGCGGTCCTGGCGGGAATAACCGAAGTAGGGGATCACCGTCGTGATTCGGGCCGCTGAAGAGCGGCGGACAGCATCCACTAGGATCAGCAATTCCATCAAGTTGTCGTTAGTCGGGGCACAAGTAGGCTGAACGATAAAAACGTCCTTGCCCCGCACATGTTCCATCAACTCCACCATCACTTCCCCATCGCTAAAGCGACTGACCAGGGCTTTGGCCAAGGGGAGATTGAGGTAGGCAGCAATGTCTTTTGCCAACTGGAGGTGAGCATTACCGCTGAGGATAATCATGCGGGAAGGAGACTCAGGCCCGGCATTGGAATCCCATGGAGGGTAAATACGAAATTTTCTTGCGCGCGTCAGCACCATTGCTCTCAAAGAGGAGAAAAAATGATGTTAATAAAAATGGCTGGGGTGCCAGGATTCGAACCTGGGAATGCGGAGATCAAAACCCCGTGCCTTACCACTTGGCGACACCCCAAAATAGTTAAAACCATGCTAGCGCTGTTTACCCACTGCTTCTTCTAAACAGCCTAACAATGGAGAATAATTACAGCCTTTGGCAACAATACCCCGCCAATGAGAAGGGGCTTGCGCCAACGCTTCTAGGGCCTTTGCCTTCTCATCAAACATTGCAAATACACTGCTGCCTGTGCCTGTCATCCTGGCTGGGGAAAACTGCGACAGCCAGTCAAGGGTTTCAGCAACGATAGGATATCGTTGCCGCACCACAGGCTCACACACATTTTGCCCTTCACCACTCAGGAAGCTGGATATTGTCATAGGTTTGCAGTCTCGTGTCAATTCCGGGGCCGTAAATATCTCACGGGTGGAGACCTGGACCGGTGGGGTAAAGACTAGATACCAGGGCTCGGATAACTCAAGCGGCTGTAACTGCTCGCCGACACCTTCCCCCCAGGCAGCACGACCATAGATAAACACGGGCACATCCGCGCCTAATTCCAACCCTAATTGCGCCAATTGTGATGTGGATAACCCAGTGGCCCAAAGATGATTCAAGGCCACCAAGGTGGTCGCCGCATCGGAACTGCCGCCGCCAAGCCCACCTCCCATGGGAAGACGCTTGTGAATACGGATTTCGGCTCCCTGAGAGCAGGCCGTCCTCTGCTGCAAGAGCCGAGCAGCACGGTACACCAAATCCTGTTCCACCGACACCCCCGGCAAGGGTGATAAATGTTGGATGTTACCGTCCGGACAGAGCTGAAATTCTAGCCAATCGCAAAAATCAATCAATTGAAAAGCGGTTTGAAGGAGATGATAACCATCCCCACGACGCCCGGTGATGTGGAGAAATAAATTCAATTTGGCGGGAGCAGGCCAGGTCAGCATACAATGTTCACACCAAATGCCAACGATCAATGACTAGACGTAGCCGAAGTTTCGGATTGTCTAGAAATACCTTACCAGGGAGCTGGTAATTCTCAACTGACTGATAACCTAGATAGCGGATCTGCCAGCCCCCTTGAGACAGAGAATGCAGGCGCCCAAAAGAATCGAGGGACCGACTGGCCACGGGCAAATTTGGCGCCGGCAAACCCAATAGCCAATAGCGCAGGCCACTCACAGGCAACGACCATCCTAACCGAATTCCAAGGAGCTCTTCAGCCGAGGCTGCCGTTATCGGGGCCTCCTTAGGTACCCGGAGGGTCACCCTTTCCGAGTTTCCCTGGAGCTCGACACTCCCCTGCCCGAGGGGAGAAATCCATAAAATTTCAAATTTCTCGTCCTTTTGTACCCAACGCAGGGTACCCGTCCATGCCTCGTGGATGGCATCAATGGCTAAGCGCCCCTTCAGTTTCCACCCACCAAGCTTTTGCAAAGCAAGTCGGCGCTCTTGCCAAGTAAGCTCAGGATCAAAAGAAGGAGGAGGTTGACGAAGCGGCATACAGCCCGCAAGAAGTGCAAGCATCAGCACTCCAATGAGTGAAACCTTGCCCTGGCTCATTCCTGAAAGCGCTGCATAACTTCCAGGAGCACTTTACTGCCTTGGTTCGTTTTCAAAGAATGACGCCAGACCTGGCGAGCACCCGTCTTATCCCCCTTTATCCACAACACCTCTCCCAAATGGGCAGCAATCTCGGGGTCCTTACGAAGCTCTATCGCTTCACGCAAGTATTTTTCCGCCTCATCGTAATTCCCCAAGCGATAATGCACCCAGCCCATACTGTCCAGGATAAAAGCATTGTTGGGTTGTAGTTCCATTGCCCTGGAAATATAGTGCAAAGCTTCCTCAAGACGCTCAGTTCGATCCGCAAGCGTATAGCCGAGCGCATTAAGCGCCTCGGCATTATTGGGATCCAGCTCTAGAATCAGTTGCAAATCCTGTTCAAGAATATCCAGCCGGCCGAGGTTTTCCGCCACCAGAGCGCGAGCATAGAGCAGGTTGGTGTCCTCCGGCCGCTCTTGCAGCGCGTCATCATAATGGGTCATCGCCTCCCCATAGCGCTCGGCATTGACCAGGATCTCTCCTTCTGCAAGCTGAAAGCGTGCGGCCTGCTCAGGAAATTTTTTGCTTAATAATTGCAAGCGCTGGCGTGCAGCTTGCATATTGCCCTGCCGTGCTATCACTACCGCTTGGCGGACCTGGGCATCCACCACCAGCCCACCTCTGGTAATTGAGCCGTACCACTTAATGGCCCTCTGGGGATCGCCCTGTAATTCAGCCAACCGTCCCAAGTAAAAGCGGGCTTGCGCGGCACTCTCACCTATTTGGAGTAACCGCTGAAAGTAATTTTTCGCCCGTTCATACTCCAACTGTTCCATAGCTAAAAGGCCCTGGGCTATCAAGACGTCCGGGCTCTCGGGCTGCTCCTGTTCTAGCTCCCTGAACAGGGCCTGAGCTTTAGCCGACCGATTGGCTTCCATCAGTATTTGGCCATAGGCTAAGCGTAGGGGAAAGCTTGCTTCTCCCTTCTCAATGACGGTTTCCAATGATTCCAGGGCCACATCCTCCTTGCCCTGCTGCTGGAGAATTCGACTCCGCATGATGAGAGGCCTATCTGCCTCCGGGCGTTGGGCAATCACCTGCTCTACGGTGCCCAGGGCAATATCCAGTTGATTTAGCTGCAAAGCCAGATAGGCGTAACCATAGAGGGCATCTGGATCGCGAGCTTGAAAGGCTGAAAGATTGCCCATTAAGGTTAACGCCGTTTCTGGGTCCGCACTCCCCGCTAGCATGGTCGCCACTTTCAAAAAAATTTGCTCCCTTACTTCCGGGCTCAAGAGAATTAAATGCTCTAGGTGGTTTTCAACCTCATCGTATCGTTGCAACCCAAGGAGCAAGGAGGTCAAAGCCTGGCGAGCATCCCTATTGCCCGGATCCGTCTCCACCCATAACCTAGCCGCCCGGGTGGCATAGTGGATCTCCCGGGCAAAGAGGGCGATACGGGTTGCCCGTTCAGCCAAGCGGGGATCGCGGGTATCCTCCGCCGCCTGCAGGTAGTTTCTCATGGCATAACCGATTTGACCGCGCTGGCCTGCAATTTCAGCGGAAAGCAATTGATAGAGCAACTCAGAACTCAGCTCAACAGAGGGGTACCTTTTTTCAGGCACCGCCATTTCTGCCGGCAGTCCTGTGCTATTCTCTATGGCTACTGGGCGTGCCTCCGGGGTAGCACAGCCTACTACAAGCAGGAGCAACATCAACCCAATAACTAATCGGTAAGGAGCTTGCTTCATCTATATCTCCATCACTCCTGGAAACTATATTCCATAGATGCGAATAATGCGCTTCATTTTTGGTAGTATATAGGATTAACTTGCATAATATTTTCGCATACTTAATCTTAAGGTCCCCTATGAGAATGCGATTAAACTTATTTAAAGTGAGAGTCCCGGCGCGTACCCTGGTTCCAGGCGAAGGACGATTTCGAACCTAAATGAGAATACGCGCTCTGTTAAGATTAACCCAATACCAGAACTAAACAGCGCTTCTTCTTATTCCTATGCAATTGCTTGCCTTTGGTGTCAACCATAAAACTGCACCGGTAGCCATCCGAGAACAGATCACGTTTACGCCAGAACATCTACCCTCAGCGCTGACGGAACTAGTGGGCTACAGTGGTGCCAAAGAAGCGGCCATTCTATCTACCTGCAACCGGACTGAGCTTTACTGCGGCTGTGTACCGGGGCAGCAGGAGGCCATTATTGAATGGTTACATCAATATCATCACATGCAGCCCAAGACCCTTGAGACCTGTCTCTATACCCATCCCGATCACTTGGCGGTACGCCACTTGCTTCGGGTTGCCAGCGGCCTGGATTCCATGGTCCTTGGGGAACCCCAAATCTTAGGCCAAATTAAGGCGGCTTATAGCTATGCCTTGGAAGCAGGAACCCTTGGCCGCGTCCTGGGACGTTTATTTCAACACACCTTTTATGTAGCCAAACAGGTTCGCACCGACACAGCAATTAGCACCAGTCCCATCTCGGTGGCTTTTGCCGCAGTCAGTTTAGCAAAACAAATTTTTGGCGACCTGGGTTCCACCACCGCTTTTCTTATTGGGGCGGGGGAGACTATTGAGTTGGCAGCGCGCCATCTGTTTACGAATGGGGTGGGCCATATCATCGTAGCCAACCGGAATCTTGAAAAAGCCTATCAGTTGGCTAGCCAATTCAACGGCTATGCTATTCCCCTTGCGGAGATACCGAAGCACCTAGCGGAGGCGGATATCGTTATCTCCTCCACTGGGAGCCAGTTGCCTATTCTGGGTAAAGGTGCTGTGGAACGAGCTTTGCGGGTCCGCAAGCATCGCCCTATTTTTATGGTGGATATTGCCGTCCCTCGGGATATCGAGCCTGAAGTAGGAGAGTTGCAGGACATCTACCTCTACAACGTAGACGATTTGCAAGAGGTCGTCCAAGAAAACCTCCGCTCTCGCCAGGCAGCGGCGCTACAGGCCGAGGAAATTATTGACACCCAGGTGGAGCATTTCATGGAATGGGTGCGAGCCCAAGATGCTGTACCGGTCATCTGCGCTGTCCGTGAGGAAGCCGATCAACTGCGCCAAGAGGCCTTAGAAAAGGCCCGCCGCCGCTTGGCCCAAGGTCATGACCCTAACGAAGTATTAACCATGCTGGCCCATAACTTGACGAACAAGTTATTACATGCGCCCAGTAGGCAACTACGGAGCCTGGGTGCGGCAGGCGATGAGTTGGCGTTACAAACCGCACTTAAAATTTTCGATGTTAATCATTTTAAAGCTTAAAGAGATCTGTCCATGAAGGACTCTATTCGGAGTAAGCTAGAAAACTTGGCTGAGCGACAGCAAGAGCTAGCTGCCCTATTAGCTGAGCCGGAGATAGCTAACGATCAAAAGCAATTTCGCGAATTTTCCCAGGAATATGCCCAACTAGAGCCGGTCATTGGCTGTTTTCGAGACTTTGAAGAGACTCAAAACGCCCTTAACGAAGCTAAAGCACTGCTCAAGGATCAGGATCCAGAACTTCGGACCCTTGCCCAGGAAGAGGTGGCCGAAGCAGAGAGGAAACTTGAACAACTCGACCAAGAACTGCAAACCCTTCTGCTACCTTCTGACCCCAATGATAAACGTAATATTTTCTTAGAAATTCGTGCGGGCATTGGCGGCGATGAGGCCGCGTTGTTCGCTAGTGACCTCTTGCGTATGTATTTGCGCTACGCCGAACAGCGGGGCTGGCGGAAAGAGATCATCAGTGATAGCCCTGGAGAATATGGAGGGCATAAGGAAGTGATTATACGAATCGTGGGCGAGGGCGCTTATTCGCGTTTAAAGTTTGAATCTGGCGGCCACCGTGTCCAACGGGTCCCCCAAACCGAATCCCAAGGGCGGATTCATACCTCCGCTTGCACCGTTGCCATTATGCCTGAGGCTGAGGAAATTGATGACATTGACATTAATCTCTCGGATCTGCGCATTGATACTTTTCGTGCTTCCGGGGCAGGCGGACAGCATGTCAACAAAACCGACTCGGCCATTCGGATCACCCACCTTCCTACCGGGATCGTCGTAGAATGTCAGGACGAACGTTCCCAGCATAAGAACCGCGTCCGGGCAATGTCACTACTGCGGGCTAAGCTAAAATCGAAGGAGGAAACCAAATTAGCGGCCGAAGAAGCCGCAACCCGACGCAGCCTTGTAGGCAGCGGAGACCGATCGGAGCGAATTCGCACTTATAATTTTCCCCAGGGGCGGGTCACTGACCACCGGATCAATCTAACCCTCTATAAGCTTGATGAAATTTTAGAAGGCCATCTCAATGCGGTGATTGATCCATTGATTGCAGAATACCAAGCCGATCAATTGGCGGCGTTAGGTGATGAATACAGATAGGGAGCAGGAAGCCTTGGGAAACAGGAGATGGGAATTCCGCTTTTCCCCTTGCGTTTCAGCATCCACGCCTGTATAAAAAGTGCTTCTCTCAAAATTTATTTTTTATCAGTCCGGTAATTTCAAATGCAGAGCTAGCAGCTCTTACCTGCAATTACCGCTTTATGTCATCCATGGTCTCTGATCCAAAGCGTGCTTTTGAACTTAAAGGTGAGCTATGTACCCTAAGCGTACTGCGATTGCAGGATACGGACATGGGGCGAATAACCCGTGAGCTTGCGGCCAAAGTCAAAATTGCCCCCGGCTTCTTTTCCAATACCCCCATTATCATTGACCTTAAGGACTTGAATAGCAGCGAGGCCCTGCTTGATTTTACTGGGCTCAAGATCACGCTCATTAAACATGGACTAGTGCCCATAGGGGTGCGTAATGCCGAGGCAAAGGAACAAGAAGCGGCAATCCAAGCAGGGCTGGCTTTACTTAGGAACGATCCTGCTGAATACTCCTCATTTGGAAATGCTGATAATTCTAGGCCTCAGCGCCGCCAATGGGATCCTGAACCGCCGCCCCCTCCCCGCAAAAGCCTGATGATCACCCGGCCCGTTCGCTCAGGCCAGCAAATCTACGCCCGGGAATGTGATCTTGTGGTGCTAGCCCAGTCTAGCCCTGGCTCAGAGCTGCTCGCAGACGGTAACATTCATGTTTACGGCCCCTTACGAGGGCGTGCACTGGCAGGAGTCCATGGAGATACGGAGGTGCGGATCTTTTGTCAAAGTTTGGAAGCGGAATTGATTGCTATCGCAGGCAATTACAAACTAATCGACGATGCAGAAACGTCACTCAAGGGTCGTCCTGTGCAAATTTATTTGCAGGAGGATCACCTAATGATTTCACCCCTATAATGAAAAACGCGGATCCACAGGCGAGGGAGGATCGAACGTGACCAAAATAATTGTCGTCACATCTGGCAAGGGCGGCGTGGGCAAAACAACGACGAGTGCCTCGTTTTCCACAGGACTCGCCATGCAAGGCTATAAGACCGCAGTGGTTGATTTTGATGTAGGTCTACGCAACCTTGACCTTATTATGGGATGTGAGCGACGCGTAGTCTATGATTTTGTCAATGTCATTAATCAAGAAGCGCGCCTCAACCAAGCCCTTATTAAAGATAAGCACATTGAAGATTTATATATACTCCCTGCTTCTCAAACCCGTAACAAAGATGCCTTAACCCGGGAAGGGGTCACCCGGGTTTTAGACGAATTACGGGAACTTGATTTTGATTATATTGTTTGTGATTCACCAGCCGGTATTGAACATGGGGCGCTCATGGCCCTCTATTTCGCAGACGAGGCTTTGGTGGTGACTAATCCTGAAATTTCAGCAGTCCGCGATTCTGACCGAATTCTTGGTATCCTACAAAGTCAATCCCAGCGGGCTGAACAAAGTCAAGAACCGGTCAAAGAACATTTAATCATCAGTCGCTATAGCCCTGAGCAGGTCAAGCAGGGCGAGATGTTGAGCGTCGATGATATACTCGATATCCTTGCTATTCCCATGCTAGGCGTCATTCCCGAGTCCAAAGAGGTTCTGCAAGCCTCGAACGCGGGAATACCTGTTATCATGGATGACGCCACTGATGCCGGCCAGGCCTATTGGGATGTGGTCTGTCGCTTTTTGGGTGAGGATGTTCCCCACCGGTTCATCCATCTCCAGCGCAAGCCCTTCTTTAAACGGCTTTTTGGGTAATTAAAAATGAGTTGGCTCGACTATTTTCGAACAACACGGGGAAATTCGGCTCGCAGGGCCAAAGAACGATTGCAGATTGTAATTGCTCATGAACGAATAGATCGATGTGGTCCGTCTTACCTACCTAGACTACGGCAAGACATTCTGGAGGTTATTCGTAAATATGTCTCAGTCGATGAAGACCACGTTAAAATCCAAATGGAACAGGAGGGCGATATGGATGTTCTCGCCTTGAATATCCACTTGCCCGATATGCCCGATATGCCCGATACTCCTCCTCTACCCGAGAGCCATTGCTCCTCTAAGCAGTAGCTTTTCGATAGGGGTCTAAGCAGCTGTTTCTTGGGTTATTCCAAAAGTAGTCGGCTGCCAGGTTGTTGAAATCTTACCTCTCTTCCATGTGGGCGAAGAAGCATTTCGACGCTTTTTTTAATCAAGCAATCTTTTGAATGGCTCCCCCTATCGACCCAACTTACTAGTGCGGCGCTTTTTGCTGCGTCCGAGTGGAGCAAATGATTAGGATTCAACATCAGCATTTCCGCACCCGAGTGACTGCATATGTGTTAGCTCGTTCTTTATAGAATTCGATCTCGGCGTTTAGCGCCTGCCATAAAGCTGCACACCTTTTCTTGCGAGCGCGCCATTCCTTCAGTTCGCTCAGAAGGAAACCCACGACGACATCCTAAATGACTTCATATCCCTGGCTTACTTATCGTTCTAGCTCACATACGCCACACCTATAGGAATTGGGAGCCACCCTTAAGATGATTTAGAATTTGCCTAAACGTGACTAACTAGCGGGCCCCGTCAGCTGAGGAGTAGGCTCCCTAAGGGGCAGGGAAACCTCCCGTGCTGCTTCCGGCAAACTGAATTTGCCGCCTTCCTCCGTCACACCGCCGGTAGTCATAGACAATCCTTTACTATAACACTCAAGTGCCGCCTCAGAATCGCCTATCTCTTCCAACACTTTCCCCAATTCACGATAAGCTTCTGGCCTGGGGGCATAAGCAATACTGGTTTCTAGATATTGCCGCGCCTTGCCCCATAAACCATTATATTGCGCCAGCCGCCCCAGAGTGAGCAATAACCAAGGGTTGTTTCCTTGCTGGGAGAGCCAAGCTTCTGCCCGCGTAAGCTGTGCCACCAGATCCGATGACCGAACCAATCCATAAAGATAGATTAATTCATCACTCCAATTCCTTTTCAAGGTTTCCTGGAGAAGTTGTTCCGCCAGATCTAGCTCATTACGCTCAAGAAGAGCATAGACATAGGCGGCCACAATCCGGGGATGTCTCCGCAGGCGGTTGGGAACTGCTTTCCATGCCTCGATCAAATAAGCATCGCTTTCGCTGCGAGCAGCCTCTTGCAAAAGCTCCACATGGGCCATCACTTCTAATGACTGGGATTCCTCCTTATTCACTAAGCGCCGCTTGCGTAATTCTGGTAACAAGCCGAGCAACTGGCCCCAATCTCGGTGTTGGGAGTAAAGAGATTTTAGCAATTTAAGTGGCTGGGGGTGTCTCGGATCTAAAGCCCGCAGATGTCTTATCGTAGCCAATGCCTGATCAAACTGCCCACTGCTAATCTGTAGTTCCGCCTGGGCAAGTTCGACGGCAAAATTAGCGGCAGGCGTAGTCTCTCGGGCCAAATCTAAATAATGATCTCGCCGCTCATAAGCGCCTTGATTCTGGGCAGCACGGGCAGCGGCAATATAATTGAGTAACGGGGTATTGCTATGAGCGATATCCTTAACCAAGGCACGCTCTGCCCGATCCCAATTCCCTTCCTCTATGTCGATCAAACCTTCAATCAACATCTTGCTCGCGCGCGAGTTCCGCCGCCGTTGCCGTGTTTCTCCTAGCCGCTGGGGGGCTCGCCACATGTTGGAAAAAAAGCGCAGGGCTAAGTATCCTCCGATAAAGGCTAACCCTGCCACAATCACTGCCAGAGTCAGAGTTGTTTCCACCATCCATTGGCCATATCCGACAACGAGATAACCGGAGTCATCATGGGTGAGCAGTTCCAAACCTACCGCCAGGATCAGAACAATCAAGCCAAAGATCACTGCTTTCATCATGCCTTACCTCCTTCGCCACCTCCGGCAGCTTGCGGCCCAATATGCTCCTGCACCCGCTCCAACGCCTTTAACGATCCAGAAATTTCTGGTAACGCGGGTTTAATTGCCGTCTGTTCCAGCTCAACGAGGGTGTCCTCCATAACCTTAGCTTCAGGCCCTTGGAAATAAGTCTGCAACCAACTTTGAGCTAGCTGGAGACTTTGCCGAAAGCTACCCTCATTTTTTTGTAATAGGCTCAGCCGAGCTGATTCTAATTCAAGCCGCAGATTTTGGTAGAGAAAGTAGCGCTCTTCCGGTGGTAATATGGGAATACCTCCCCCTTCCCCTTCACCTCGGCGCCTGACGACGACCAAATTCTTGAGATCGCTCCAGATAACCTGCAAAAACTCCCTGGCCTTAGCGATATAAGTATTCCCTTCTGCTTCCGGCGCCTGCTCAGAGGCCTGCTCTTCCACCTTTGGAGTCGACGTCGGCTCCTCTAACACCGTTTCTTTGAGTTCTAATTCTTCTACCCGATCAATGAGGCTAGTAAGAGATAGCGCCATGCCATCAATGTCAGGAACGGGCACCGCTTTTAAGGAACTGATTTCTTCCGCTAATTTAGCTCGCACTGGCGTTAACGCCGGATCGGCCACCTCGCGGAGAATCTGATCAGCCGTCTGCAAGGCCACAAGCGCGGTGTTTACATCCCGTTCCAATTGCAACCGTTCATTGGCGATACGCATGAGGTAAGCAGCCTCGGCAATGTCCCAATTCCCAGGCTGCGGGCCCTGTTCTATTTCCGTGCGGAGAATACGCAGAGCGGATTCCAGAGCGGCCATTTCCTTCTGGATCATCTCAAGCTCATTGGCATTCCCCTCAAGTTCTCCCTTCAAGGAGCTAACCGCTTGCTGGAGGGGTTCTTCTCTGCCCGCAAGCCGTTCATCCACCTGGGAGGCTACTCGGGAATCTACTTGACTATCTAGTTGTTCCGTCAATTTCTTAGAGAGGGCCTCTCGCGCCTCCCGTTCCTTCTCCGCCAAGGAGCGCGCGTAGTAGGCATCCCCCGCAGCAACTAAAATGAGGGCAACGGCCAGAATCATAAACCCTGCCATAGACCTGCCTCGGCCACGGCCATCGCTTGCCGGCGCTTTAGAAGGCTTAAACGCCGGCTTGCCATCCTCACCCTCGGCTGGGGAAGCTTCTGCTGCTGCCCCTGCAGCAACTCCCTCGGACATTGGCTGTTCTGGTTCTAGAGTTTTTGATTCCTGCTCCGCCTCCTTTGTTTTTTGGAAATCACTTTCTTCTGAGGCCGCTTCTGGTGAAGGTTTGTCAGAGGAGTTACCCATAGTTCCTCCTGGCGCTACAAAAGCCGGTTGATTACTTTCTGTTTCTGAAGAAAAAACCCCCTTTTCCTCAGGACTCTCCACTGTGGATTCTGCTTTGGGTGCAGTAGGCTGGGTTTCTGGCCTTTCTGGCTCCGGGGCTTTTGCATTGGCTTCCCCCGTTACCGCTGAGTTAACCTCATTAAATGTTGTTTCTGCTGATGAGCCGGCCTTCTTTTGCTTCTTTTTGCTGCGGTGTGCTCCTTTCGCGCGTCGACGTCCTGGCAAGTTTTCTTCTTTATCATCACTCATAATTTATCCTCATGTTCAATGATGGCCTGGACAAGAGCGGTATCGCTAGGCTCCTGTGCCACCCATATTTGGGTAAATCCAAGCTCTTTTGCTTGCTGCGCTTGCCGCGAGCCGATGACTACAAGGGGGGTCAGGCGAAGTTTTTCTAACAGAGGTTCCCCGACCAGATAACAAAGATTTTCTAAAACGGCTTTACTGGTGGTAATCACTACATCGAGGGGACGGTGCGCCAGGGCTTGGCGGAGATTGGCTGCCACTGATGGAGGAGGTAAGCTGCGGCGGTACACCTCAGCATATTCAATTTGGGCACCACGCTTGGCCAACGTTCCCGCCAAAAGCTCCCGTCCTCCACTGCCGCGGAAAATGACTACCCGCTTCCCTTTCATATGCTGCAATTCATCCATGGCGAGCAACGCTTCGCTGTTATAGCCGGAGGTAGGGCAAAGGTGGGGATGCAGCCCGAAGGCGGCCAAAGCCTGGGCAGTAGCTTGCCCTACCACTGCAATTTTAAGATCTGCTGGCACTTCTCGCCGGGAAAGTACCCACGACAACCCCCGTTTGACTGCATTAACACTCACAAACACAGCCCAATGAAAACCCTCTAAGCGGCGAATAACCTCCTCTACCGCAAAAGGCTCCTTGGGATCGCCAATTTCCACCGCCGGGAAGCGCAAAACCTGCCCTCCTTCGGCTTCGATTAATTGAGATAACCCTTCAGCTTGCTCTGCAGGACGGGTGACCAATATCCACTGACCCGCAAGCCGTTGCCGTGAGAGGGTCTCCTTTTCAGTCACCGTAGACCTCCGCCAGGATCTTATCCGCCCCCCGCCGCAGCAAATCCTCGCCCAGGGATACCCCTAACACCTCTGCTTCCTCAGGCGTTCCCCACATTTCACCTCGAATGACTTTACCCCCATCCGGTTGTCCCACCAGAGCACGTAATCGCAGCCGCTCACCATCAAGTTCAGCATAGGCAGCAATGGGAACTTGGCAGCCACCCGCAAGCCGCTCATTTAACGCCCGTTCAGCACGAATGGTAGTCCGCGTTGGGGTATGTTCAAGCACTTTTAATAGCTCCTCCGTAGCGGTATCGCCCTTTCGGCACTCAATGCCAATAGCCCCCTGGCCGATAGCAGGAAGACTGACCTCAGGGGCCAGCAATTCTGTTATTCGGTCAGTCAGCCCTAAACGTTTTAAACCCGAAGCCGCCAAAACAATGCCATCAAATTCATTGTTGTCTAATTTGGCTAAGCGGGTATTAACATTACCGCGCAGATCCAAAACATGGAAGTCTGGGCGACGTTCGCGTACTTGACTTTGTCGGCGTAGGCTCGAAGTTCCCACGCGCGCACCTTCCGGAAGACTATCCAATTGCTGCCAGTGGTTGGAGACAAAAGCATCCCTGGGATCCTCTCGCTCACAAATTACCGAGATGTGGAGGTCTTCCGGCAAAACCACTGGTACATCTTTCATGGAATGAACGGCAATATCGGCCTCTCCGCTAAGCAGACCTTGTTCCAATTCCTTAACAAACAATCCCTTACCACCTACCTTGGCCAGGGGAGTATCCAAGATTTTATCGCCCTGGGTGCTCATTCGAACCAATTCTACACTCAAGCCAGGGTGGTGATGACGCAATGTATCAGCAACATATTCAGCTTGCCACAAAGCAAGGAGACTCTTACGTGTGGCAATACGAAGACAAGTCTTTGCACTCATAATATAAACACCATTTTATATCGATTTAATAGGCTAAAGCTGCTTTAAAGAGGAAATGGGACCGGGTATGGAATTGCAAAGCTTGAATACAGACCTTATCCGAATGCAGCACCAAGACGGATATTTGGCGTAAAATTACCGCAAGATACCCCTATACCCAAAACTTTTCCACTTCCAACACGCGGAGAATGCTATTTTATATGAGTCACGACACTACCCACAGTAAACCCTGGTCCGGTCGCTTCAATGAACCCACCGATGCCTTTGTTGAAGAATTCACCGCCTCTGTCGGCTTTGACCGCCGACTGTATCGACAGGATATCCGGGGTTCTATCGCTCACGCGCACATGCTAAGCAAAGTAGGGGTGCTCTCTACGGAGGAGTCCGAGGCCATTGTGCAGGGCTTAGAAGCCATTGCCCAAGACATCGACAAGGGACAGTTTTCCTGGTCCGTCACGCTTGAAGATGTGCACATGAATATCGAGGCCGCCCTTACCGAGCGTATTGGTCCCGTCGGCAAAAAGCTGCATACAGGCCGTTCTCGAAATGACCAGATTGCCACGGATATCCGTTTGTATCTACGTGATGCCATCGATGCCATTGCAACCCAACTGAGACACCTGCAAGAAGCCTTGCTAGATCTAGCCGAGCGCGAGGCAGAAACGATCATGCCAGGGTTTACCCACCTGCAAACGGCACAACCCGTGACCTTTGGTCATCACTTGATGGCCTGGTTCGAAATGCTGGCAAGGGATAACGAACGCCTTGCGGATTGCCGCCGCCGGGTGAATATCCTGCCCTTGGGGGCGGCGGCCCTAGCGGGAACCACCTTTCCTATCGATCGCGCCTATACGGCCGAACTGCTGGGCTTTGAGGCTATCACAGAGAATTCATTGGACGCAGTCTCCGATCGGGATTTTGCCATTGAATTTACCGCTGTTGGTGCTCTCCTCATGACCCATCTGTCCCGTTTTGCTGAGGAATTAGTGCTATGGTCCTCAGCCCAGTTTGACTTTGTCACTCTCCCGGATCGGTTCTGTACGGGATCGTCTATTATGCCCCAGAAGAAAAACCCTGATGTTCCAGAACTGGTGAGAGGAAAAACAGGCCGAGTCAACGGCCACCTCATCAGTCTTCTCACCCTAATGAAAAGCCAACCTCTTGCTTATAACAAAGATAACCAGGAAGACAAAGAGCCCCTATTCGATACTATTGACACTCTCCTGGGATCCCTGCGGGCTTTTGCCGATATGGTTCCGGCCATAAAAGCTAATTCCGATAAAATGCGCGAAGCAGCCGCTAAAGGCTATGCCACTGCGACTGATCTCGCTGACTATCTGGTGCGTAAAGGCGCTTCCTTCCGAGATGCCCATGAAATAGTAGGCAAAGCCGTCGCCCATGCCATTGAACAGGGCGAGGATCTGGCCGCACTCAATCTGGAAACCCTCCAAAGCTTTACCCCTCTTATCCAGGAAGATGTCTTCTCAGTCCTCACATTGGAGGGTTCGGTGGCGGCAAGAAACCATTTAGGAGGCACCGCGCCTACCCAAGTACGCGCTGCCATCCAACGGGCGCGGAGGAAACTAAGCCCCCAACCCTAACTGGCCTCGATTTGTCCCATCAGCTCTGGAGGGAGGCAGGCACGCCCCTGGCGAACAAAAGGCGGCTTGACAATAGTGGCCGCCACCGCCCGATCCCGGATATAGACCTCACAGGGACCCTTAGCTTCGGCAGGCACCCGGGCAAGGGCAATGGATCGCTCTAAGCTAGGAGAAAACCCGCCGCTGGTGATTACCCCCTCACCTACGGGAGTGACTACCCGCTGTCCATTGCGCATAAGGCCCTTTCCCTGGAGCAATAAGCCCACTAACTGGCGGGGGCAACCGGCAGCTTGCTGGGCTTCTAAGGCATCACGACCGATAAAATCCCGCTCGGTGGGTTCCCATGCAACGGTCCATCCAAGACCCGACTCCAGAGGGGTCGTCGTCTCATCCATATCGGTGCCATAAAGACACATGCCCGCTTCTAACCTCAAGGTATCCCGCGCGCCAAGACCACAGGGTGTCACGCCACTGGCCACCAGGCGTTGCCACCAGTCTTGGGCCTTGGCCCCAGGTAGCAACAATTCATAACCATCTTCCCCCGTATAGCCCGTACGGGCAACAAAGAGTTCATCCTCCCACACCGCCTGAAAGCGCTTCAGGCTAGAAACCTTTTCCTTTAAGGTTTCTGGCAGTTGCTCATGGACTTTGGTGCGCGCCTCAGGTCCTTGTACGGCAATCATTGCCAGATCAGATCGTTCCTCCACTTGAACATCAAAAGGATCCGCCTGGGTTTCGATCCAAGTCAGGTCTTTATCCCGGGTGCCCGCATTAGACACGATACGGAATTTCTGCTCTGCCATAAAGTAAACAATAAGGTCATCAATCACCCCCCCCTGCTCATTAAGTATGCAGCTATAAAGTGCTGTTCCAGGGACGGTTGAACGATCCACGTTATTGGCCAGCAAGCGGCGTAAAAAAGGGCGTACCTTCTCCCCCTTGAGATCAATCACCGCCATATGGGAAACATCAAATATCCCAGCGCTCCGGCGCACTTCCTGATGTTCTCTCACCTGTGAGCCGTAATGCAGGGGCATGTCCCAGCCGGCAAAATCCACCAACCGACCCCCTGCTGAGCGGTGCTGTTCAAATATCGCGGTATGTTTTCCCATTACAAGCTCCTCCTCATGTATATTAACTATGACACAGCCCAGAAGGGGATGGAAGGCTATCTTTCCACAACCGCTGCTGTTGCCGGCATCACCTCTGAGTGATAGCCGATATCAAACAGTTTTTCAGATGGTAATAAGACGTGGATTTAATGGCAAGGTAAGTAATTGAAGGAGTTAAAGAACCTTGAGGATCGGGAAATTCTTTATAGTCGGCCTGCTGAGTATCGCCCTTGGGAACCCCAGCGCTAACGCTGGTTTGCCCTTGAGTTTGTTCGAGGATTCAGAGGAACTTCCCTCCCTTGCACCCATGCTCGAGAAGGCTACCCCCTCCGTGGTCAACATTGCAACTCGCAACCGAACGCCTGTTCCTGGAAATCCCTTATTCAAAGATCCCTTTTTCCGTTTTTTCTTTAATCCACCCGACTCCCCTAAAACGATTCCCCGGCAAAGTCTTGGCTCCGGAGTCATCATCAGTGCCCGCGAAGGCCTTGTCCTCACCAATAATCATGTGATTGATAAAGCCGATGAGATTACGGTTACCCTCCGTGACGGGCGCCAACTTTCCGCAAAGGTAGTCGGTACCGATCCCCCTAGCGATATCGCGGTCATTAAGATTCCCGCTCAAGATCTTACCGCTTTGCCCATGGCCAATTCCGATACTCTCCGGGTAGGGGACTTCGTGATTGCCATCGGCAATCCCTTTGGCCTTGGGCAAACCGTCACTTCAGGAATTGTCAGCGCCTTAGGCCGCAGCGGCCTTGGAATCGAAGGATATGAAAATTTTATTCAAACCGATGCCTCCATTAACCCTGGCAATTCAGGTGGGGCATTGGTCAATCTCCGGGGAGAGCTGGTAGGGATCAATACGGCTATTTTTACCCCCGATGGCGGCAATGTGGGCATCGGCTTTGCTATTCCCAGTAATATGGCTCGGGAAATTATGGAACAACTCCTTAAGTATGGTGAGGTGCACCGTGGTCGGCTCGGGATTGCTGTCCAAGATCTGACACCTGAGCTGATTAAGGCTTTCGGTATCGATATTCGTCAGGGAGCGGTAGTTGTTCAAGTTCTCCCCAACTCGGCAGCCGCAGAAAGTGAACTTGAGGTAGGCGACATTATCGTGGCCGTCGATGATCAGCCGGTTCACAACGCCGACCAACTGCGCAACTTAATTGGTCTATCTCGGGCAGGGAAACAAATCAATCTTACCGTACTCCGTAATGGGAAAGAGATCCACCTGACCATCACCATTAAGAAAATCACGACAACATCGGCACCTGGAAAAATAGCGCCTTATTCTTAATGGTTGTAGTGGAGAAAAAAAGGGGTTTTGAGGTTAGTGCTCCATCTGTTGAGCAAGAGGGCGAAATTGCAGATTGTAGAACATCTCCAGGTAACGACGGCTTTCCTCCCGCTCCAAGTTGGTCACATATTTCCAAAAACCATAGATGCGAGACAAGGTCATCATCCGCTCGGCATAAAGATCCCAAGTATAACGGCGTCTAATCCGCCGCAATGCGCCTTGGGAAAGATTTTCCCAATATTCAGGCTCAACTTGACAGCGCTCGAAGAAGTCGGCGATGGAGCCAGCAGCCTCTTCACCATGGTTAGGATTGATGTGAAAACCTGATATTTCGTCCTGGATAATCTCCAAGGGTCCCCCATAGCAAGTGGCAAAAGTAGGCAATCCGCTGCTCATTGCCTCTATCACCGTCAAGCCAAAGGCTTCAAAGAGTGCCGGCTGAACAAAAGCGCCGCGGGAATCAGCGACAAAACGGTAAAGCTCTCCCGCCAAATTTTTTTGCAGCAAAGTTCCTAACCAGCGTACTTGGTTATCTAATTCATATTCTTCCATCAACTGATGCATGCGGGCAATTTGCGCCTGTTCTTCGCTGTCTGCCGATTGCGCCTCATCCACATAGCCGGCGACCACCACCAAATTGACTTGTTTTCTCAACCGCTCACAGCGTCCGTACCATTCCACCAAACCGGTGATATTCTTGATTCGGTCAAGGCGCGCCATGGTAAACAACAACGGCTTGCCCTTATCCTGGAGCCTGCCGCGGGCATCAGGTCGCCCGTTGCCCCATATTAACTCTTCGATTTCCCGACGCAATCCCCTTAAACGCCGTTTCCTCTCCCTATAGGGAAAATAAACTTCCGCATCGGCACCGGGGGAGACAATGTTGAATTTGGGATCAAAGACATCAATCCCCTGAACCACCTGATATAAGCCGGGCAAAATATAGGCACCATAGCTTTCATACTGACCCACGCTGCTCCGATCCCCTGCGATTTCCTGATAAGTACTGGTGATAATAAAATCAGCACTATTCATGGCAATGAAATCAGCGGTAAATTGGCAGGAAAAATGATACTGGGCATCATTTTCCCGCCAATACAAATCGGAATAAAGATACTTGGTCTTTTCCAAGGCATGGGCAATATTACACTGGGTCACCCGCAGACGGTGGGCAAGGAGAGTAGCCACCAGGTTTCCGTCCGAGTAGTTGCCGATAATAAGATCCGGGCTTCCCTCAAGCTCGGCGAGAATTTCTCTTTCTACATCCATGGCGTAGCGTTCAAGGTAAGGCCAAACCTCAAAGCGGGAGAGCCAATAGGGCAGTGCTTCGCCAGCGGCACTGCGAAAGGGCACTCTCAAGATAGCGGCATTTTCCGTCCCGACAATGGCTTCTAAGCGTTGATCGCAACGGGTGCCCTGGGCCTCCGGGATCAAGCGAGTCACCACTAAAATCTGGGGCTCAATATCAAGCCCCTCCTCTTTTAGCTGGCGGCGCATTTCCTTCTCTAGAGCCCGAACCTGGTCCAAGATATAGACCACTTGCCCCCCCGTGTCTGGCAATCCCAGAATATTGCCTTGGCCAAAATACCCATGGGGGCTAAGAATAACGATATTGAAAATCATCGGAATACGGGCTAGGAAACGTTCCAAATTGCCCGGATCCGGGGCTTCGAGAATATCCATTAAGAGGCTAAAGGAATCCTCCATCTGAGCCACAGTCCCACCCCAACCACGCTCAAACCCCAACTCCTGCAATTTATGCCCCACGGCTTCCCATTCAGCAGCCTTTGGGAAGCCACCGAGAAAATCCACCGCCCGGCGCAGGGCACGGCGTAATCCCCGTAAATCCTGGATACGATCATTCAACATTAAGGGTTGTCCCCGGCAGTGGTGGACACTTAAGAAGTTGAGTAAACATTGTCCTCCTGTTTCCAGCTCTTTAAATAACTGGCTAGAAAGATGCCGGTTGAGGAAATCCATTCCGCGGCCAATGGAACGAGTCTCACTAAGGCGGGGGAACTCCCGGTTGAAGGGCCCCATATCCACCTTCAGCGGCCATGGCTCATCCTGCTGAGGACCGAGCACTAGGCGCGCCTTGAACTCTAGAAATTGGGAAATGGTCACCGTTTCAATCTGGATGACCTCTGCATGAATGCGGTAATATTCCCAGCTTGCGATTCCAGGACGTATCGACAAATAAATCCACTCGGGATCCACTGCCGCCTCCTGAACGGCTTGAATCATAGCAGCCAAGGGGGAATTGCGGAGTACCGACCCTACCTCCTTCTCATCACAGAAGTTATCGAACTCATCGATAAGGTCGGATCTCAGCAAAAAAGGCTTTTGGAGGGCCAAATAGCGGCGCAACAATAAGTAAACCACGTCCCTATGCTTGCCCACGAAATCAACCAATTCCATTATATTGCCCTTTCTTTGGCCGCTACCACCCTCTCCTGTTCAATAAAACCGTAGTGCTCTAAAGCTTCTAAAATCCCCCAGGCATGGTGCCCCTTGGCAAAATAAATGCTTGGATCCTCATGCAGATGTTCAAGCTCAGGGCTATAGTTACCCACTACCGCCCCTAGGATGTTACCGGACAACATTTCCTCATCGCTGCCGGAGTCACCTACCACCAGAAGGTGCTCTAGGGGGATGCCCCATTTGTCGCAAAAAAAACGGACCGCGCTTCCTTTGGAAGCCCGCACCGGCAATAAATCCAGGTAAGCTTGGTGGGAGTAAATAATATTGGCACTCAAATCCAGTCGCCGCAGATGGCGAGCAATCGCCGCTAGATCGATTCCTTTTTTAGGGTCTACGTAATAGCTGATTTTGCAAGGCAACTGTTCACTACGGGGCTGAAAACGGAGATGGGGGACATCACCCATTGCCTCGAGGATGGCCTCCCGTTTCCAGCGGTAACGGATATGCTGCTGCCAACTTTGATCCTCCACCAGATTGGGTCCATAGAAGATCTGAGACCCTACCCCCGTGATCAAAAGATCCGGCAAAGGAATTTCCCATTCCTTAAGTACCTTCAGGGTACTGGTGAAATTTCTTCCCGTGGCAATGCCAAAACCGATTTCAGTACCCGCTTCCTTAAGGTTTTTAAATAAATTGCGCAGGCCTTCCCTATCTCCGGTTAAGGTGTTATCGATATCGCAGACCAGGACTTTTTCGGAAACGGGCAAGCGGCTCTTTTTTTTCGCCTGGAGCCTCGGTTTTTTCGCCTTCCGGATGACTTTGCCTACCTCGCGCAAATACTTTGTCACATGCCCTGGCCAGGAATAATGTTGATGGGCTCCCTTAAGGCCATTTTTTGCCCAACGCTGCCACCGGCTGCGATCAGAAAGGGCCTCAAGCAGCACCTCACCCATGCGATCTGCATCCAAGGGGTCGATGAGATTCCCATTCTTGCAGTGTTCCAATATTTCTTGGGGCCCCCCGTCATGGGTAGCAATAACAGGCAGGCCACTAGCGGCTGCCTCAATCAATGTGAGGCCAAAAGGTTCGGTTAGCGCCGGATTGATAAAAATACCTTTGGACCGGGCCGCCAAACGATATAAGTCTGGGACGTCACTAATATCATGGTGCTTGGGATAGGCAATACTGCCATAAAGATCGTAGCGATCAATTAATAGCAATATCTCCTTTAGCACCGTCCTCGGCCCTTTCTCCATGGTGCTGATATCATCTCGGTTACCCGCCACCACGGCCAAGTTAGCTTTCTGGCGCAGGGCCGGGTTTTCCCCATAGGCGCGGATTAAAGTCGCAATATTTTTCCGCGCATCCGGCCGGGACAAAGCTAAGATCATGGGCTTACGGGGGTAGGATAGAAAACGATTGATTTGCCCCTCAATCGGTGGATTACGCCAGAAACGAGAGGGGGGATGAAACCGCTCCAGATCAGTGCCTGGGGGGATCACTACCATCCGCTTTGGCTGATAATTATCGTAAAGGGCATATTGTTCATCCACCTCCTGCTGAGTACTGGCAACGACCAGAGCGGCAGCACCGAGGGCCTGCTCTTCGGCCTCGATCCGTTGGCTTATATTGTATCGAGCCTCAATGCTCTCCTTGCTAGTCCCCCCTTCAAGAAGCCGTTGATGTTTTACTCGGCCTAAGGAATGTCCGGTATGCACCAAGGGGATGCCTAACAGGCCTGACAGGCGTAACCCCACATAACCGGCATCCGCATAGTGGGAGTGGATGACATCGGGCAGGCGGCCGACGCGACGAATGTGCTGAAGGGCATAATCGGCAAAACTGCCCAGATAAGGCCAGAGGACCTCTTTACGTAGATACCGGCGCGGGCCGCAGGATAAGCGTATAATTTGGGCCCGAGAGGAAAGATGTTCTATCGATTCCCCGTAATCCCTGTCTACTTTAGGATCAATGACTCTTCGCGTTAATAAATCGACCCGGCTCACCTGGGGATTTTCCGCAAGCGCCCGCGCCAATTCAATGACATATTTGGTCTGTCCACCGGTATCGGCATCTCGGCCTAGCTCTAGCTCATGGCCGCGAATAAGCCCATGGATGCTGATTAAAACAATGTACAAACCATCAGGGTGCTTCATTAGATCTCCTGCCAGCTGGCCATAGCCCTAGCATAGAACTGGGGATCTTGGGTCACGGCCCCCTGCATCGTACAGACCGTAGCGGCAAAATCCACCCCTCTCTCTAGAGCCTGCTTAAGTGGCCAATCCTGTAGAAGCGCTTGTATCATCACCGCGCTAAAGGCATCACCTGCACCCACCGTATCCACTACTTTAACGGAGTTGGCTTCGGCCCAATGGGATTGATTGTCTGCTGTCACCAGCAACGCCCCTTTTTCGCCTAATGTAACCAGTAACCACTCCAACTGGAAACGATGGCAAACCGACTGGGCCAGCTTTACCAGCTCTTCCTGGTTTTCAGCTCTCTCTTCAAGGAGGGTAAACAACTCGGCATCATTGAGCTTAGCCCAACGAGCAGTATGCAAGGCTTGCTCCATTGAATCACGCTGCCACCAGGGGGAACGAAGATTAAGATCCAGGAAAACCGGCGGATTACCAATCTTTGACAGGGTTTCCAGTGCGCTTCTGGAGGTAGAAGAACGTACTGCCAATGTGCCCCGATAAAGCAAGGGAGGAGCTTCACCGGATAACACTTTTAAGAGAGAAGCGGGATCAATAAAATCGTAGGCCTGGTTAGGGAGGATATTGAAGCTGGGCTGCCCCCCCTGGAGGGTAACCTCTACTTTGCCTGTGGGATGAATAGGGTCCTGTTGAATAGCGCTGCAATCCATATCCCATTTTTCCATTGCAGCCAACACCTGTTGACCCTGTTCATCGGTACCCACCCGACTAATCAACAGAGGCGCTAATCCCAAACCTTGCAGGTGCCAAGCAACGTTGAAAGGGGCTCCCCCCAACACCTGGGCTCCATCGGGAAAACAATCGAAAAGCACTTCCCCAAAGACAAAAGGCCGCGGCAATGGTTGCTCTTCCATAGTCTCTATAATCTAAATTTCCAAGTTCAAGAACTCCCTAAAGCCTACTCGACAGTAACAGATTTGGCCAGATTACGAGGCTGATCCACGTCTGTCCCCTTAATCACGGCAACATGATAGGCCAACAATTGCAATGGGATAGTGTAAATCAGGGGGGCAGTCTCATCCTCTACCGGCTGCATCTCCAAGACCTTCATCCCAGGACCAGATTTGACCTCTGCAGCCTGATCGGCAAACACATAGAGCTGACCACCGCGGGCCCGAACTTCTTGCAGGTTAGACTTCAATTTCTCTAAAACCTGATCATTAGGCGCGACCGCGATCACCGGCATATCTGCGTCTACCAATGCCAGGGGACCATGCTTTAGCTCCCCCGCAGGATAAGCCTCGGCATGAATATAAGAAATCTCTTTGAGCTTGAGGGCCCCCTCCATTGCAATAGGGTAATGGGTCCCCCGCCCCAGGAACAAGGCATTCCGAATCTCTGCAAATTGCTGGGAAAGTTCCTCAATAGCTGGACTCAACTGCAATATCTGCTCTACTCGGGCAGGGAGAAGCATTAGCTGGAAAACTAGGCGCGCTTCCTCCCCCGCAGCTAATCCGTGACGCCGTCCCAAGGCGATGACCAGAAGTAGCAATGCTGTCAACTGGGCGGTAAAAGCCTTGGTGGAGGCCACGCCAATTTCAGGACCCGCCCGTGTCATTAAAACCAAATCAGATTCTCGAACCAACGAGCTTTCTGGAACATTACAGATACTTAAACTGGGACCAAACCCTAACCGCTGAGCTTCTTTAAGGGCGGCAATCGTATCAGCGGTCTCCCCTGACTGGGACAAAGTCACCACCAAAGTGTCAGGGGTAACGACGGGGCGACGGTAGCGAAACTCGCTGGCGATCTCCACCTGGCAAGGAATATTGGCAATGGATTCTAGCCAGTAACGGCCAACCATACCCGCGTGGTAACTGGTCCCACAGGCCAGGATCAGCACGGATTGGATTTTGTCCAATATTTCTCCTGCCTTAGGCCCGAAGGCTTCATCCAAAACCCGCTGCTCGCTAATCCGGCCTTCTAGGGTTTCCGCGATTGCCCGGGGCTGCTCGAAAATTTCCTTGAGCATATAGTGGCGGAATTCTCCCCGCTCTATGGCATCGGCGCGGAGTTTATTTTCCCGGATTGGCCGCTCCACCCGCCGACCCCTGGCGTCGTAAATGGTCACGCCCTCCCGGGTCAACTCGGCAATATCCCCTTCTTCCAAAAAGATAAAACGCTGTGTCACCGGAAGCAGAGCGGCTACATCAGAGGCAATAAAGTATTCCCCAATCCCTATCCCAATGACCAGGGGACTACCCCGGCGAGCCGCCACTAAATGGTCGGGCTTCCTCGCTGAAATCACTCCCAAGGCATAGGCCCCTTTAAGGTCTTCGAGGGCATTCTGGACTGCCGCCAAGAGATTGTTATGCTGCTCTAGGTAGTGATAGATCTGATGGACAATGACCTCCGTATCAGTGTCTGAAGTAAATTCAAAACCGGCAGTCCGTTGCTGCGTTCGCAGTTCTTCGTAGTTTTCAATAATACCGTTATGAACCAAGGCCACCGTCTGCCGACAGATATGGGGATGGGCATTGGCTTCGCTAGGCTCGCCATGAGTCGCCCAGCGCGTATGAGCAATACCTATGGGACCGTTCAGGGCGGCACCCGAAAGGCCCTGCTCAAGTTCTACTATTTTGCCTCGCCGCCGCACCCGCCGCAGGTCCGCACTTCCCCCATCAATGACAACCATCCCTGCCGAGTCGTAACCGCGGTATTCCAAACGCCGCAACCCTTCCAGTAGGATGGGAACCACATCCCGCTGCGCAACCGCTCCGACGATACCACACATTGCCCCATCCTCCCTTGTTGTTTTTAGGCCAGATTATCCATCACTCTTATTTTTAGTAGCCCGCTTCCATCCAGAGCGCGTTTGTTGCGGCACCCGACTTAGGGTTAATTCACCAGGAGGTGCATCCCGGGTAATTGTCGCGCCGGCACCAATGGTAGCACCTGTACCGATTTTCACCGGGGCCACAATCTGAGTATCTGAACCAATAAAGGCATGGTCTTCAATAATTGTATGATGTTTATTAGCGCCATCGTAATTACAGGTAATGGTACCCGCGCCGATGTTGACATCCTTGCCGATAGTAGCATCCCCAATATAACTCAAGTGATTAACCTTAGAACCTTGGTTGATGGTGGATTTTTTAATTTCCACAAAATTGCCCACATGTACCCCCTCACCTAACTTTGTTTCAGGGCGGATACGAGCAAAGGGACCAATCCGAGCATAGGCATCAATGGTGGCGTCCTCAATGACGCAATTCGCCAGCACCTCAACCCCTTCCCCCAGCACTGCATTGCGGATATAGCAGTTAGGCCCGATTGTCACTCCGTCACCAAGGGCTACGCGACCCTCAAAAATTACGTTAATATCAATATCAATATCTTGTCCCACCTCCAGCTCTCCTCGCAGGTCAAAGCGGGCTGGGTCACTGAGGCTAACCCCTTCCCCCATTAAACGGGCCGCCTCTCGGGCCTGGTAAGCGCGCTCTAAACGAGCCAGCTGCCCGCGATCATTGATACCCATCACCTCCACTGGATCGGTTGCTGAGACTGCCTCAACCCTATGATTGTCGGCAATAGCGTGCTCAATAATGTCTGTCAGGTAATATTCTCCCTGAGCATTGTTATTGCTAAGCTTGGGAATGAGCTGTCCTAAATAACCAGCCTCTATAGCGATGATGCCCGTGTTGACTTCCCGGATTTTCCGTTGCTCCGGGCTTGCATCAGCCTCCTCAACAATTTTAGATATCCTTCCCGACCTGTCCCGAATAATTCGGCCATAGCCCTTAGGATGCGGCAGTTCAACCGTAAGTAGCCCTATTCCCCCCTCGCCAGCCGTGGCAAGCAGGCTTTGGAGGGTCTGAACCTCGACCAAGGGAACATCCCCATAAAGGATTAGTAGCAATGCTTCCGGGTTGACATGGGGCAATCCCTGAGCCACGGCATGGCCCGTGCCAAGTTGGGACTCTTGCCGCACCCAAGCAATATCGGTTACCCCAATAGCCTTTGGAACGGTTTCTCCGCCATGACCGTAGACTATACTAATCTGCTCTGGATTGAGCTGGCGTGCCTTTGCAATCACATGACTCAATAGCGGCCGACCCGCGAGTCGATGGAGCACTTTTGGCAAGGTTGAACGCATGCGGGTTCCTTGCCCCGCTGCCAAGATAATAACGCTAACAGCCACTATTTCCCCTCTAATTAGGCTTGATGGGAGAGTACTTATTTCCCCCTGAGCGTTTACTCAAGATTGAAAACCAGCATTATGAATTATCATTTTTATGTTTCTTGAGTGTTATATTAGGCCAGGATATGGAAATAAAAAAGGCCGTCAATTGACGGCCTTTTTTATTTCCTTAAGAAAATTTGCTCACCTTCTTTGGCCGAGCTTTTTGCGCACCCGCTCAATGGCTCTGAGTTGGGCAATAGCCTCAGCAAGCTCGGCTTCGGCTCGGGCATAATCCATTTCCCCTTCTCGGTTACGGAGCGCCTCCTCTGCCCGTTGTTTAGCGGCAAGGGCAGCGGCTTCATCAATATCCGTGGCCCGCTGGGCAGTATCCGCCAACACCGTAACCACGTGGGGTTGGACCTCAAGCAACCCACCGGAGACATAAAATAAATCCTCCTGGCCTTCCGGACGCTGAACTCGGACCTCCCCAGGTTTAAGCCGGGTCAGCAAAGGGGTGTGGCGAGGCATGATACCCACCTCACCCATCTCTGCGGGTGCGAACACCATATTGGCCGTTCCGGAGAAGATTTCCCTCTCGGCACTCACAACGTCCACATGCATAGTCATGGCCATTCCCTTCTCCTCACGCGTTCCCGATTAGAGTTTCTTAGCTTTTTCTACTGCCTCGTCAATAGTACCCACCATATAAAAGGCCTGCTCCGGTAGATGATCATATTCACCTTCCACAATACCTTTGAAACTTTGGATGGTTTCTTTGAGGGGTACGTACTTACCGGGACTGCCCGTAAACACCTCAGCCACGAAGAAAGGCTGAGAAAGGAAACGCTGGATCTTTCGCGCCCGGGCCACGATAAGTTTGTCTTCTTCCGACAACTCATCCATACCGAGAATGGCGATAATGTCCTTAAGCTCCTTATAGCGCTGCAAATTGCCTTGCACCGACCGGGCGACCTGATAATGCTCCTGTCCCACAATGAGGGGATCAAGCTGGCGGCTGGTCGAGTCCAGGGGATCCACCGCTGGATAAATTCCAAGTTCTGCAATCTGACGGGACAACACCACCGTAGCGTCCAAATGGGCAAAGGTCGTCGCCGGCGAGGGATCAGTGAGATCATCCGCAGGCACATAGACCGCTTGGATAGAGGTGATAGACCCCGTCTTGGTTGAGGTAATGCGCTCTTGCAGAACCCCCATTTCCTCCGCCAGCGTAGGCTGATAACCCACCGCCGAGGGCATCCGGCCAAGAAGCGCTGAGACCTCCGTACCCGCCAGGGTATAGCGGTAGATATTATCGATAAACAACAATACGTCACGGCCTTCTTCACGGAAATATTCCGCCATAGTCAGCCCGGTCAAAGCTACTCGCAAACGGTTTCCAGGGGGTTCATTCATTTGCCCATAGACAAGGGAAACCTTATCGAGAACCTGGGACTCCTTCATCTCGTGATAGAAGTCATTGCCTTCCCGAGTACGCTCACCAACGCCTGCAAATACCGAGTAGCCAGCATGCTCGGTCGCAATGTTACGGATAAGTTCCATCATGTTGACAGTCTTACCCACCCCGGCACCCCCAAACAGGCCGACCTTACCCCCCTTAGCAAAGGGGCATATGAGGTCAACCACCTTAATACCGGTTTCCAACAACTCCGTGGCTGGGGATAGCTCCTCATAGGTAGGCGCTTTACGATGAATCGCCCAGCGCTCTTCTTCGCCAACTGGCCCTGCTTCGTCCACAGGATCACCTAGCACGTCCATGATCCGACCTAGCGTCTTAGCCCCCACCGGCACCGAGATTGGCGATCCGGTATTGGTCACCGCCATTCCCCGGCTCAAACCATCGGAGCTTCCCATGGCAATGGTGCGAACGACACCATCCCCAAGCTGCTGCTGTACTTCCAGGGTCAAACCCACGTCATCGATCCTCAGGGCATCATACACCTTGGGCATAGATTCACGTGGAAATTCCACATCAACTACTGCGCCAATAATCTGCACAGTCTTTCCGGTGCTCATAATCTGTTCCTCTTAGCGATAATAGTGTGTCTCTGTTACCCGCTTGCCCTTAGGCCTGGAACCAGGGACAGGATCTAAAGAGCAGCGGCGCCGCCCACGATCTCTGATAGTTCCTGGGTAATTGCCGCCTGCCTGGCCTTGTTGTAGGCCAACTGGAGATCATTAATCAGGCTCCCAGCATTGTCCGAAGCGGCTTTCATAGCAACCATTCGGGCAGCCTGTTCACAAGCGATATTCTCTACCACACCCTGATAGACCAATGATTCAATATATCGAACGAGTAATTGGTCCAGAACTTCCTTCGCTTCCGGCTCATAGAGATAATCCCAATGATGCTCTAGCTTTTCATCCATCTCTCCGGCATCAATAGGCAACAACTGCTCGATCCCTGGGCGCTGGGTCATGGTGTTGACGAATTCATTAAATACCAAGTAGAGGCGATCAATATTCCCCTCTTGGTAATCATCAAGCATCACCTTAACGGTCCCAATCAAATCCTCCACATGGGGGCTATCTCCAAGATGGGTCGCCTGAGCCACAATCTTGCCGCCAAATCGGCGAAAGAAGACACTTGCCTTTTGGCCAATAGTGCAAAGTTCGATGGGCACGCCTTTTCCATCCCATTCCCGCATGGTCCGCAAAAGGCTTCTGAACAAATTGGTATTCAGACCACCACATAGCCCTCTATCGCTAGAGACAATAATGAAACCGACCTTCTTGACCTCACGACTAATCAGATAGGGATGTTGATATTCTGGATGAGCCTGGGCCAAGTGACGGATTACATTGCGGACTTTATCCGCATAGGGGCGGGAAGCCCTCATCCGATCTTGGGCCTTACGCATTTTACTCGCCGCCACCATTTCCATCGCGCGGGTAATCTTTTGCGTATTCTTAACACTGCCAATCTTACCGCGTATTTCTTTACCACTTGCCATGGATGATGCTCCCGCTTACCACGTGCTAGTGGTTTTGAAGTTCTCAATGGCAGCTCTAATCTCTGCTGCAATTTCGTCACCGTAATCACCCGTTTGGGTGATCTTGTCCAGGAGCTCTGGATGGCTGGATTTCATATAGCCCTGTAAAGCGGCTTCGAAGTCCTGGATCTTCTCGACCTCAATATCATCCAAGAAGCCCTCATTAGCAGCGAACAATGACACCGCCATTTGACCCACGCTCATTGGCGAGTATTGTGTTTGCTTCATGAGCTCCGTCACCCGCTGACCACGCTCAAGCTGCTTCCGGGTTGCCTCGTCCAAATCGGAAGCAAACTGGGCAAAGGCCGCAAGCTCCCGATACTGAGCAAGATCTAGGCGAACCCCGCCCCCTAGCTTTTTGATGATCTTAGTCTGGGCTGATCCCCCCACCCGTGACACCGAAAGGCCCGCATTTATAGCTGGACGGATACCGGCGTTAAATAGATCCGTTTCCAAGAAAATCTGGCCGTCCGTAATAGAAATAACGTTAGTGGGGATAAAAGCGGAGACGTCCCCCGCCTGAGTCTCAATAATAGGTAAGGCGGTCAAAGAACCGGTCTTCCCTTTAACCTCGCCATCAGTTAATTTTTCCACTTGCTCGGCATTAACCCGGGCAGCCCGCTCCAATAAGCGGGAATGGAGGTAAAAGACGTCGCCAGGAAACGCCTCGCGCCCCGGTGGGCGACGGAGCAACAAGGAGACCTGCCGATAGGCCCAGGCCTGTTTGGTAAGGTCGTCATAAATAATCAGGGCATCCTCTCCCCGATCACGGAAATATTCACCCATGGCACAACCGGCATAGGGCGCAATAAATTGCAGCGCAGCCGATTCAGAAGCATTTGCGGCAACGATAATAGTATGTTCTAGGGCTCCATGTTCTTCCAGTTTGCGCACCACACCCGCAACGGAGGAAGCCTTTTGGCCGATGGCTACATAGATACACTTAATACCGGTGCCTCTTTGATTGATGATGGTATCTACGGCGACCGCTGTCTTTCCCGTTTGCCGATCCCCAATGATCAGCTCCCGCTGACCCCGACCAATGGGCACCATGGAGTCAATGGCTTTCAAACCCGTTTGCACCGGTTGCGAAACCGACTGGCGGGTAATAACGCCGGGTGCCACCTTTTCAATTGGGGAGGTTGCTTCTGCCTCAATAGGTCCCCCCCCATCAATGGGAATACCCAAAGAATCGACCACCCGACCGAGTAATGCTTCTCCAACCGGCACTTCCAAGATCCGGCCAGTACACTTGACTCGATCACCTTCAGAGATATGTTGGTAAGGGCCAAGTACTACGGCACCGACTGAATCCCGCTCTAGGTTCATGGCAAGACCGTAGGTGTTGCCCGGGAATTCAATCATTTCACCAAACATAACGTCGGCAAGCCCATGAACACGGACAATACCGTCAGTCACACTGACCACCGTACCTTCCGTACGGGCTTCTACCTTGGCTTCGAATCCTTCAATACGTTTTCTAATAAGTTCGCTAATTTCTGCAGCGTTGAGTTGCAGTTGCATGGCTATGTCCTCTTATTCGGCCCGCTCTAGTGCAGCAACGAGGTGGCCAACTGATTAAGTTTCCCAATAGCAGAACCGTCAATAACCAAATCGCCGGCGCGGATAACAACGCCACCTAGCAGGGATTCATCGGTTTTACAGGAAAAGGTCACCTCACGTCCTAGCCGACGTTTGAGGGCGGTCGCAATTTCATTCAATTGATCTTCGGTCAGCGGCTTAGCCGAGATAATCTCGGCTTCTATTGTTTCTTCGGTTTCAGCCCGCAGCTGCTCAAACAAGGTAGCAATTTCCGGAAGCACGGACAGGCGATCATTGTCGGCTAATACTTTGAGAAAGTTTTTAGCGGCGTCAGTGACCGTATCGCCTCCGATTTCAACAAACAACTCAATGAGCTGATCGGAAGTGTAGCGCGGATCGTCGATCAAAATCTGTATTTCCGGGTCTCTAGCTAGGTCCGCAAATGCATTTAGCGCACCCGACCATTGATCGTAGTTCCCCTGTGCCTGGGCTAGCTCAAACACCGCATTGGCATACGGTCGAGCAATCGTTATCTTTTCAGCCATTAACTTATAAGATCCTTAAATCTGGCCCACCAACTCTTTTACCAAGGCTTGGTTTGCCTCTTCGTCGAGTTCCCGTTTGAGAATCTTGCTAGCCCCGGCGACGGCAATCGACACCACTTGGCCTCGCAAATCCTCACGGGCACGATTCATCTCCTGCTGGATCTCGGCGTTGGCCGCGGCCTTTAACCGTTCTCCCTCAGCGTGAGCAGATTCCTTAGCTTCCTCAACAATTTCATTGGCGCGTTTCTGGGCCTGAGAGATAATCTCGGCAGCCTTTTCTTTGGCCTCGTGCAGGGTCTCCTTGGCGCGTTTTTCTGCCAACTCCTGCTCATGCTTGCCGCGCTCGGCCGCAGCCAAGCCGTCAGCAACCCGCTTCTTCCGTTCTTCCATCAGGCGTGTCAAAGGCCCCCAAAGGTAGCGGTTGACAAACCAGATTAGAATCCCGAAGGCCACCATCTGGCCGATGAGCGTAGCAGTTACATTCATGGCGGCACTCCTCTACTTCGTATAGTTGTGGCTGATCTATTTTATTAACTTAACCCCCAAGAGCCGCCTGAGCAGCACCGGTGAAGGGATTGGCAAAAACAAACCACATGGACATACCCAGAACAATCATGGGAAAAGCTTCCATCAGACCGCCTGTAAACAACATTTGCCCCATCAACTGTGGGCGCATTTCAGGCTGCCGAGCGATGCCTTCAATATACTTGGAGCAAATAAGCCCCCAACCCAGTGCGGAGCCAAGACCGGCAGCAGCAAGGATGATTCCCACACCAATCGCAGTAGAGGCATAAATAGAAACAAGCAATTCAGGATTCATGAAATTTCTCCTCGTAATGAAATAAGATGAAAAAATGTTTATTTAGAAAAACTGGTGTTGATTAATGTTCTTCCTCGGTATGGGCCATTCCCAGGTAAACAATGGTAAGCAACATAAAAATAAACGCCTGCAACGTGATCACCAGAATATGGAAAATAGCCCACAGGGTATCCAGCATGATCTGCGGCAACCAGGCCGCTCCAAAACCCGCCAAGGACAATAGGGCGATGAGCAGAAAAATAAGCTCGCCAGCAAACATATTGCCAAACAAGCGCAAGCCAAGAGAGACAGGTTTGGCGACCTCTTCAATGGTCGTCATGACGATGTTAACAGGGACCAAATACTTACCAAATGGATGAAAAAGGAATTGCTTGAGGTAGCCGAACGGACCCTTAATTTTGATGTTGTAATAAACAATGAGGGCAAATACCGTCAATGCCAAGGCAAAGGTGGTATCAAGCTCAGTGGTTGGCACCACTTTAAGGCTATGGATCCCCATTACCTCAGCAAGCTTAGGCAGTAAATCCACGGGAATTAAATCCATGGCGTTCATCAAAATCACCCATAGGAAAATGGTAATGGCAAGCGGTCCTATGAGTGGGTTACGCCCCGGGAAAATATCCTTAACCTGCTGATCCACAAACTCAACAACGGCCTCTAGCACATTCTGCATACCGCTAGGTTCCGACAAATTGAGATTACGGCCGACACGGTAGCTGGCGTAGACTAGCAGCGCTGCCAAGCCGAGGCTGATAAATAGGGTATCGAGCTTTAAGCTCCAGAATCCCATGCTCTCGCATTGGCCAATACACAAATTCGTGAGATGGTGGTTGATGTATTCTACGGGGTTGCTTTCGGCGCTCAACTTTTTCTTCCCACTGGTTGGTTATAACGAGTTATTACAAATATTCTTTGCTATCCCAAAATGCTAATGGGGCGTATTCATAGGTACGCGATTAAACAGGTAGCCTAACTGGGCCGCAGCAAAGCCAAGCAATAACGCTAACGGATCTAACTTCAACACTCCCATACCAATTGCCATCAAAAGCAAAGTTCCCCCAAAGCGAATGCTCGCTCCGATGTAGAGTTCAGCTAAAGCTCGCTTGCTGTTAGTCCGACTTACTCGCCAGGCCATGATGGCGGTATTGATTAAGGCAATACCCCCACCATATCCCGCTGCCAGCGCACTTTCGCCACCCTTAATAGCAGCATAAGCCAGTACTACCGGGAGTACTAAAAACAGCTGAACAACCAGCAGTCTGCGCAAAGTCGCGCGCAGCACTTTCGCTGCATAGCTCATAACCTGTATCTTCTACAAATCCAGCAAAACTGAGGTGCCAGCTTCTTCATCAAGATGTCGTTAGTGTTGATTATTTTCTGCCGCCCGTTACGGGGCGCGCAGTATAATGACTGGAAGCGCCAGGGTCAATGATAACCGCGCAACCTCTCTTTACTTTATTGGTTGAGGTTTTGTTTTAGGGCAGCTATCCTAACTTATTTTTCCTTGTTAAAACAATCCCGCACTCAAAAGATCACTTGATATGGGCCAATATGCCATCTAACTCATCGACACTATGGTAATGAATCAAAAGTTTACCGCTGCCACTAGGATGGTGCTGAAGACGAACCACTGCACCTAACCGCTCGGCCAGTTCCTCTTGCAACCGACGAATATCAGGATCTAACGATTTTTCTTTAGAACGCCGGGGGGGGGGTGCTTGCTGCAAGCGCTTTACGAGACGCTCTGTTTCCCGCACTGATAATCCTTGCTGGGCAACCGTACGTGCTGCTTTCCGCTGAACTTCGTCGCTAAGCGCGAGCAGGGCACGTGCATGTCCCATCTCGAGATCCCCTTTCTCCACCAAGTGCTTGACTTCATTTTCTAGTGTCAAGAGGCGTAGCAAGTTAGATACTGCAGCCCGGGAACGACCCACTGCCTGGGAAGCTTCTTGGTGAGTTATACCGAATTCATTAATCAACCGTTGCAAGGCATTCGCCTCTTCAATGGGATTGAGATCCTCTCGTTGAATATTTTCAATCAACGCCATTGCCACAGCAGTTTGATCAGGCACATCCCGTACTACGGCCGGAATTTCATCAAGGCCTACCATCTGCGCTGCCCGCCAGCGGCGCTCACCAGCAATGAGTTCGAAGGTGCCACTCCCTCCTGGACGCACGACAATGGGCTGAACTATTCCTTGAGCACGAATAGAGTCAGCCAACTCTTCTAGGGCCGTAGGACATATTTCCATCCGCGGCTGATACTTTCCAAGCCGGATCTGATCCAGGGGAAGGCGCCGCAATTCCTCTTTGGCCTTACTTTCACCGATATCGATAGGCAAGTCAGCAGCACCCAATAAGGCATCTAAACCCCGTCCCAATCCCCGTTTTTTTACTGCCATCGTGGAATTACCTCACCTCCGCCTGTAAGGGTTCTTCTCTCACCTCTCGCATGAGTACCTCTTTTGCCAGGACCAAATAAGCAACAGAGCCGCGGGAAGCACGATCATACAGCATAACCGGTTTACCATAACTTGGCGCTTCCGCTAAACGAACATTACGCGGGATAATGGTGCTGTAGACTTGTTGCCCAAAATGACTTACCAGCTGATTGGACACTTCATTGGCAAGATTATTGCGCGGATCGAACATCGTTCGAAGCAAGCCGGCAATATGCAATTCAGGATTGAGTCTTTGCTGAATCCCTTCAATGGTATTCAGCAAAGCCGATAAGCCTTCAAGGGCATAATATTCACACTGGATTGGAATAATCACCCCATCGGCTGCGGTTAAGGCATTGATTGTCAGCATATTGAGGGCGGGCGGGCAATCAACAAGGATCTCGTCGTAGTCATAACGAATTTTTTCAAGGGCTAACCGCAATCGAGATTCCCGTTTTGATGCTGAAAGCAATTCCACCTCAGCGGCTGTCAAATCGCCGTTGGCGGGCAATACAGTATAGCCCGACTCCTCAAGTTTAATCAGGGCATCATGGGGAGCAAAGTCTTCCAATAGGACATCATAGGTAGTCGCTGATAAGGAGGATTTATCGATACCACTGCCAGTGGTGGCATTCCCTTGGGGATCCATATCAATCAGCAAGACGCCGCGTTTATGGGCAGCAAGCGAAGCGGCTAGATTGACGCTGGTGGTTGTCTTGCCCACCCCCCCCTTCTGGTTAGTAATGGCAATAATACGGCCCATCTCAATGATCTCCTGCCCTGCTCGGTCTTAACTTTACCAAATGGCGTTGAGCATTAAGCCCCGGTACCGATAAAGCACAGACGTCTACAATTTCAAAGGTTGCGGGCAATGCCTTAAGTTCCTCTTCCGGGAACGCCCCTTTCATCGCCAGCAAATACCCCGATGGTTTGCATAAATGTCCTGCCTGAACTACAAAATCAGCCAATTTGGCAAAAGCTCGGGTCACGACAACATCAAACAGGTCAGGGGGATGGTAGGCCTCAACCCGCTCACAAACGACCGAGACATTCGATAATCCTAATTCAATGGATGCTTGAATGAGAAATCGAGTTTTTTTAGCGCTCTTATCAAGTAAGGCGAATTCACGCTCAGGATAGGCTATCGCTAGAGGAATACCCGGCAATCCCGCGCCGCTACCCACATCTAGGATTCGGCCCTCTCCCAAAGAGGGCCCAATACTAAGGCTATCAAACAAGTGCTTTGAAATCATTTCTGCAGGATTTCTAATAGCCGTTAGGTTATAACGCTGGTTCCACTTCTCCAACAACCGGACATAGGCCAGCAATCCCCCTACTTGCCTCTGCTCCAGCTTGAACCCTAAGATTAACAACCCTTTCTCAAGAATATCTGTTCCCATTAAAGCTAAGCTTATTTTTCTCTAGATTGGGACATTAACGGGAAAAAATTTGTTAGCAATAAGACCTAAACCTCCGCCTCTTCTAAGACACGGGCACGCTTTAAGTAAACTAATAAAAGTGACACCGCAGCAGGAGTCACTCCCGGTATCCGCGCTGCTTGCCCCAAGGTGGCTGGCCGCACCCGTGCCAGTTTCTCCTGGACCTCAGCGGAAAGCCCCTTAACCTGATGGTAATTCAAATCTAAAGGGAGGCGTAGGCCTTCATGGCGCTGCTGGCGATTGATCTCCTGTTGTTGGCGTTCGATATAACCCGCATATTTGGCTTGAATAGCAATTTGTTCCGCCACGACTAAGTCTACTGCTACCGGCTCGCCAATCAAACGCATCAGCTTTTCATAACTGATTTGTGGCCGCCGCAACAGCTCAATAAGGCGGTACTCACGGCGTAGGGGCTCACCCAAGAGGGTAGTTGCCTCTTCCTGGGCAACCTGATCCGGTCCAATTCGTTGCTGGGAGAGCCGCTGGTTTTCCCTTTCAATTGCTTCCCACTTGGCATTAAATTGCCTCCAACGAGTCTCGTCTACCACCCCTAATGCCTGCCCTTTGGGAGTCAGACGCAGATCGGCGTTGTCTTCGCGCAACAGCAGGCGATACTCGGCGCGGCTGGTAAACATCCGATAAGGCTCGCTAGTTCCGCAGGTGATCAGGTCATCGATGAGCACCCCCACATAGGCCTCATCCCTTCGTGGACACCAGGGCGCTTGATCTCGGATTTGAAGGCCAGCATTAAGCCCCGCAATCAACCCTTGGGCCCCTGCCTCTTCATAACCTGTGGTCCCATTGATTTGGCCAGCAAAATAGAGCCCTTGCAGAAAAGAAGTTTCCAAGGAAGGCTTTAGATCCCGGGGGTCGAAGAAATCATACTCAATAGCATAGCCTGGACGGGTAATATGGGCCTGCTCAAATCCTGGAATAGAACGCACGAGCGCTTCCTGAACATCAAAGGGCAAGCTAGTGGAGATGCCATTAGGGTAGACCTCGAAGGTTTCCAATCCTTCAGGTTCAATAAAAATCTGATGGGATTCTTTATCAGAAAAACGAACCACCTTATCCTCAATGGAGGGGCAATAACGAGGCCCCATCCCTTCAATCTCCCCGCTATACATGGGAGATCGATCCAGATTGGCATGGATAATTTCATGGGTCTGGGGAGTAGTCCGAGTAATATGGCAGTGTACCTGGGATGGATGATCCTGCGCTGAACCCAGGAAAGAAAATACTGGTACCGGTTTATCCCCAGGTTGTACCTCCAGTTGAGAATAGTCAATACTGCGCCCATCGATACGGGGAGGAGTCCCGGTCTTTAAACGAGCAACCCGGAAGGGAAGTTCCCGCAACCGACAAGCCAGAGCGTTGGCTGGAGGATCACCCGCTCGCCCCCCTTCATGATGAGTTAATCCCACATGAATGCGTCCCCCCAAAAAAGTCCCCACGGTAAGGATAACTGCCGGAGCATAAAAGGTAAGCCCCAGTTGAGTCTTTACCCCAATCACCCGCTCCCCTTCCACTAGGAGGTCGGCGACTGCCTGCTGGAAAAGGGATAGATGAGGCTGTTGTTCTAGGGATTTGCGCACCACCGCCTTGTATAAGGCCCGATCTGCCTGGGCCCGAGTAGCTCGGACAGCCGGACCCTTGCGAGCATTCAGCACCCGAAAATGAATTCCAGCCCGATCCGCCGCCTGCGCCATTAACCCGCCCAAAGCATCAATCTCTTTAACAAGGTGCCCTTTACCAATGCCACCGATAGCGGGGTTACAGCTCATCTGACCCAGAGTTTCAAGATTGTGGGTCAGTAGCAATGTTCGCGCACCTTGCCGGGCAGCGGCCAAAGCGGCTTCAGTGCCCGCATGGCCACCTCCCACAACAATGACCTCATATTGATAAGAAGAACTCATGGACTATTTGCCGATACAAAAAGTTGAGAATATCTCACCCAATAAATCATCCGAACGGTACTCGCCCGTAATTTCTGCCAAGGCATTTTGAGCCTGACGCAGCTCTTCGGCAAGCATTTCTTCAGGCCCTTCCTCCTTGAGGATCTCCCCCGCCGCCGCCACAGCGGCTCCCGCCCGCTGCAAAGCTTCTAAATGACGTCGCCGGGCTAAGAAGTATCCTTCCCCTTCCCCATCAAAGCCCGCACACTCTTTGAGCCGCTGTAGGAGCAAATCCATGCCGGCGCCGGTTAGCACGGAAAGCCGGAGCACTACCCTCTGAGAATCTTCTCTGCGCTCTGCTGACGCGCCACTCAGATCAATCTTGTTCAGTATGAGGGTATGGGACACATTATCAGGTAATTCACCGAGAATCGATTGCTCTAATTCCGTTAAACCCACCTGATCATCGGCAATCAGCAACACATGGTCAGCGTTAGTAAACTCTTCACGGGTACGACGCATTCCTTCCTGTTCGATGATATCCATGGAATCATGAAGCCCCGCAGTGTCAGAAAGGCGTATAGGCAAACCGTCGATAGTAATATGCTCGCGCAAAAGATCCCGGGTAGTTCCAGGGACATCCGTAACAATGGCAGCTTCAAATCCCGCCAAGCGATTGTGCAGGCTGGATTTACCGACGTTGGGCCGGCCTACCAGCACCACCCTTATTCCTTCCCGAAGTAAAGCCCCCTGCCGGGCGCTGCGATGGATTCTCCTTAATATGGATTGGAGTTCTTGTAAACGCTCTGCCACTGCCCCTTGTTCAATAAAATCAATATCCTCATCGCTAAAATCAATATCCGCCTCTACCAAACAGCGTAGTTCGATTAACTGATCTCGCAAATCCTGGATCTGGGCTGAAAATTCACCGTGGAGAGAACGTAGGGCACTGCGGGCAGCCTGCTCAGAGGCACTTTCAATAAGATCGGCAATCGCCTCAGCCTGGGCTAAATCAATTTTATTATTAAGAAAGGCCCGCTCACTAAACTCACCAGGACGCGCTAAACGAACGCCTAACTGGAGAACACAGCTCAAAAGCCAGTCCATCACGACAGGCCCTCCGTGCCCCTGCAACTCCAGTACATCTTCACCGGTAAAAGAGTGTGGGCTAGGAAAATAGAGAGCGAGCCCCCGATCGATGGTCTCTCCCTCGCCATCGCGAAAACGAGAGAAAGCAGCGTAACGGGGCGGAGGAAGCCGCCCCGTAATGTGTTTTGCCACTTGACGGCAAAGCGGGCCTGAAACGCGAACCACCCCAATGCCACCTCGACCGGGTGGGGTGGCTATCGCAGCGATGGTATCGCTCAGCCCTCCTTTTCGATCTGGCGAGTAATGTACCATTGCTGGGCAATGGAAAGGATATTATTGACCACCCAATACAGGACCAATCCCGCCGGAAACAGAACAAAGAAGATAGTAAACATCACCGGCATCAAAGAGATAACCTTCGCCTGTATAGGGTCGGTTGGTGCTGGACTCAGCTTCTGCTGGACAAACATGCTTACCCCCATTAATAGGGGCAAGATATAATAAGGATCTTTCGCAGTGAGGTCCTGAATCCAGAAAACAAATGGCGCATGCCGTAATTCAACCGATTCTATTAACATCCAATAGAGCGCAATAAATACGGGGATCTGCACCAAGATAGGAAGACATCCCCCCATAGGATTGACCTTCTCCTTCCTATATAGCTCCATCATGGCTTGACCCATTTTGTGTCGATCATCCCCATGCCGTTCCTTGAGAGCAAGAAGCTGAGGCTGTAATTTGCGCATGCGGGCCATAGAGCGGTAACTGGTCTGGGAAAGCTTGAAGAAAATCAGCTTGACCACCACGGTCAACAGCACGATAGCCCATCCCCAGTTGCCCACCAAACTATGGAACCAGCTCATCAGCCAGAAGAGGGGCTCAGCAAGGATGGTCAATTTGCCATAATCTACGGTTAGGTTAAGTTTTGGGGCTGTAGCTGCCAGCCGGTCCTGAATCTTGGGACCCGCAAACAAACTCAAATTGAACTCTCCGTTCTCCCCTGGAGCCACCGTCTGCTGGGAAGGCATTACCCCGGCAATATAGCGGGAGCCTCGCACATGCTTACCGTAATAATAATTGCTTCCCTCCTCCCGAGGGATCCAGGCGGCCACGAAGTAGTGTTGGAGCATGGCTGCCCATCCCCCCGAGCTGTGGCGCTCAAAGGATTGTGAAGCTAAGTCACCAAAATCAACTTTCTGGTACTCATTCTCTTCTGTGGAAAAAACCGCACCTATATAGGAGCGGACAAAGAAACTGTCAGACTTAGGAGGAGTACGGATAAATTGAGCATAGGGCCGTCCCGTCCAAACTTGATCTGTTCCATTTTCGATCTTGAGTTTTAGATCAACCTCATAGCTATCCCTATGGAATATGTAGGTCTTCGTCACCTTAATCCCGTTCTCATCCTCCCAAGTGAGGGGAACAACCAAGCTGTCCTCACCCGGTACCAATTCATAATAGGCCTTGGACGCTGAAAATTGCGCTGTTTCATGGGTGACAGAAGGGCCCGAAACCGCTCGTAATCCTGATTGAGTAACAAAAAGATCAGGATCGGCTTGATGCAATAAAGACACCGGCTCGTTGGGTTTTTTGAGGGAAACCGGATAATCCAATAGCTGTACTTCATACAGATCGCCGCTAGCCATTTCAATCTTGACGGTGAGGAGATCCGTTTTTACCTCGATAGTTTGCCCTGGCTGGATGGGGGTCGTATCCATATCCGCCATTTCGGGCGGCGTCGTACCGGGAACCCCCTCAGGTAGCTGCGCATCTGGAACCTCCTCTGGCAGAGCCGGAGAAGAATCTTTCAAACTAGCCGAGGGTTGTTGCGGCGGCGGGGGCATAAGCGGGATGGGGCCATAATCCGTTTGCCAAGCATCCCACATCAAAAACAATACTAGAATCAAAGCAGAGAATAGAAACAACCGATAGTTTTCCATGACACCTTTTCCGTTGGGTTTCCGGCATGGAGAACAATATCCCCTAAATGCCAGCGATAGCGATTATTCAGCCTCTATCGCAGATAACCTCAATGAATTAAACAGAACGACTAAAATTGGCAGCCTATTTGCTTCATGACAGCCTATAGAACAGCCATAACATTGCAGGAAAAAGATTTAGGAATCATTACGCCGCTCGATTAGGCGCATCCATTGGCCCTCTAGGCAACGGAGCAGATCCGAATTTGAACGCTGGTTAATACCTGGCCTAGACAACACCACCAGATCCCGCCCACCCAATACTCGTTGCCATTGACGGAAGCTCTCTCTAATCAGGCGCTTTATCCGATTTCTATCAACTGCTCGGGAAAAGTGTTTGCGGGGGATAGCCATCCCTAGACGGGGATGATCTAAGCTATTAGAGCGATAAAGTACAGTAAACGCTTTGCCGCTAGCCCGCTTCCCAGCCGCAAACACTTGCTTGAAGTCGCCTGGGTCCACCAGCCGCATCGAGCGAGTGAACCCGAATTGTTTCATGCTGAGACAAAGTCTATTTGAATTGAGTTTTAAGCACTAAGGCGCTTCCGCCCCTTAGCGCGGCGCCTATTGATCACAGCGCGACCGCCCTGGGTCCGCATCCGAGCACGAAACCCGTGGGTGCGTTTACGCTTTAAGTTTTTAGGTTGGAAGGTACGCTTCATCTTTGTTGAACCTATTTAACAGCCATAACTGGCTAGATACCCGTGCGAAA